>JBFXDI010000051.1:0-25630 GCA_050181295.1 Parvibaculaceae bacterium
CGATGTTCCCCTCCCCCTTGTGGGGAGGGGGGGCCAGGCAGCGGCGCGCGCCTCACACCGACACCTTGGCGTAATTCGGCTGTCGCCAGGTTTCCTCCGCGAGGATGCGCTTGAGCCGCTGCACGGCCTCGAACACGTCGATATGCCGGATGACGAGCGGGCTCACGCCGAAGCGGATGGAAGAGGGTTTCCGGAACGACGACACGACGTCGGCATCGATCAGCGCCTCGACCACCGAGCCGGCGCCGGGCGCGGAGAAGGTGACGTTGCCGCCGCGCCGGTTCCAGTCGCGGGGCGAGTTGACCGTGACGCCGAGCTCTCCGCATTCCTGCTCCAGGAGCGCGATCAGGAGATCCGTGAGCGAGCGGTGCTTCTCCCACAGCGTCTTGGGATTGACCCTGGGCCAGATGTCGAGGAGCGGCGAGGCGAGCGCGTCGGCGCCGACCAGCGGCGTCCCCGTGAGAAAGCGCTTCACCCCGTCGTGCGGCGCGTAGTCGCGCGCGAAGCCGAAGACGTCCGCGTGCCCCATCCAGCCCGCGAGCGCCGGGAAGGCGAGGTCCGCGATCCCGGGCCGCGCATAAATGTAGGCCGGCCCGCCGGGACCGGAGCAGAGATACTTGTAACCGCAGCCGATGGCGAGATCGGCATTGGCGGCGGTTAAGTCCACCGGCACGGCGCCTGCCGAGTGCGAGAGATCCCACACGGCGAGCGCGCCTTTGGCATGCGCCGCCGCCGTGACGCGCGCCATGTCCCAGCGCTCGCCGCTGCGGTAGTCCACATGGCTGAGCGCCGCCACCGCCACGGTGTCGTCGAGTGCCGCCACCGCGTCGTTCTCGCTGTCCACGTAGCGGATGGAAAGCCGGCCGCCCGAAGCCTGCGCGATGCCTTGCAGCACGTGCACGTCGGTTGGGAAGTTTCCGTTCTGGGTCAGGATGACGGTGCGTCCGGCGTTGATCGCCAGCGCATGGCTCACCGCCTTGAACTGGTTGAGGGTGGTCGAATCGCAGAAGACGACCGTGCCGGGCGCCGCCCCGATCATGGGAGCGACGGCTTCGCCCAAATGCGACGGCAGGTCGAGCCAGGGCCTGAGGCTCCACCCGCGTCTGCGGAGCTGGACCCAGTCGTCGAGCAGCTCCGCCGCCGCCGCCCGCGTCGCCTTCGGCATGGGTCCGACGGAATTGGCGTCGAGGAAGATGGTCTCGGGAAGCGTCTCGAAGAGTTCCCGGACGGCGCCGAGTGGATCGGCGGCATCGAGCCTCTGGGCGTCGGCGAGAGTGACCTTTCCGGAAGCAAGCATTGTCTCCGACCCGCGATACTTCTGGTCGCATCGGCTGCGGCAATGGCGAACTTGCGAAAGCCGGCAGTCTCGGCTGAACTCCCGCGACAGCCTCGATCCCCATTGACGCGTGCCTTGCACGGTGGCATGAGCACAGCCGAATTTCAATATTGAAAGAATCTTTCAATTCTGAAAGACAGGGGAATGAGCCAGAAAGCCCGAAGCGACATACGCCTGGCCGCCGACATTGGCGGCACCTTCACCGACATCGTGCTGGAAGCGGGGAAAAAGCGCTTCAGCGGCAAGGTTCTGACGACGACGCATGCGCCGGAACTCGGCGTCATCGAAGGCATCGTCCAGGTGCTCGACCAGGCCGGCATCGGGCTGGAGGAGGTCGGCGTGCTGATCCACGGCACGACGCTCGCGACCAACGCGCTGATCGAGCGCAAGGGCGCGAGGACCGCCTTTATCACCACCAGGGGCTTCCGGGACATCGTGGAGACGGGTTACGAGAAGCGCTTCGACCACTACGACCTGATGATCGACCGGCCGATGCCGCTGGTGCCGCGCACGCGCCGGCTGGAGCTCGAGGAGCGGCTTTCGGCCGACGGCGACGTGCTGGTTCCCCTGGACGAGGCGGCGATCCCGAAGCTCGCCGAGACGCTCAAGGCCGAGAAGGTGGACGCGGTGGCCATCGGCTTCCTGCACGCCTATGCGCATCCCGCGCATGAGCGCAAGGCGCGCGACCTGCTGGCCAGGCACCTGCCGAAGGACGTCACGATCTGCCTTTCGAGCGAGGTCGCGCCCGAGATCCGCGAATACGAGCGCTTCTCCACGACCTGCGCCAACGCCTATGTCCGCCCGCTCATGGCCGGCTATCTCGAGCGCCTGCGCCGGGATCTGAAAGCCAGGGGCTTGAAGGCGCCCTTCTTCCTCATGATGTCGGGCGGCGGGCTCACCACGATCGACACGGCGGCGCGCTTCCCCATCCGCTTGGTCGAGTCGGGGCCGGCTGGCGGCGCCATTCTGGCAAGCCAGATCGCGCGCGAATGCGGCCTGCCCGAGACGCTCTCCTTCGACATGGGCGGCACGACGGCGAAAATCTGCCTCCTGACGGAAGGCGAGCCGGAGCGCTCGCGCAAGTTCGAGGTGGCGCGCGCCTACCGCGACATGAAGGGTTCCGGCATCCCGGTCCGCATCCCCGTCATCGAGATGGTGGAGATCGGCGCTGGCGGCGGCTCGATCGCGCGCGTCGACAAGCTGAAGCGCATCACCGTCGGCCCCGACAGCGCGGGCTCGACCCCCGGCCCCGTGTGCTACGGGCGGGGCGGCGAGGAGCCGGCCGTCACCGACGCCAACCTGTCGCTCGGAAAGATCGATCCTACCTACTTCGCGGGCGGCAAGATCAAGCTCGACGAGGAGGCGGCCAACCGGGCGCTGGCGGCGAACATCGGCAAGCCGCTCGGCCTCGAGGGCACCTGGCCCGCTGCCGGCGTGGCCGAGATCGTCGAGGAGAACATGGCGAATGCGGCGCGCGTCCATGCCATCGAGCGCGGCAAGGACATCGGCGGCTGCACCATGATCGCCTTCGGCGGCGGGGCGCCGCTCCATGCCTGCCGTCTGGCCGAGAAGCTGGGGCTGAAGCAGATCATCGTGCCGAAGGGCGCGGGCGTCGGCTCGGCGATCGGCTTCCTGCGCGCCCCCATCGCCTATGAAGTGACCCGCAGCCTCGTCGTCGGCCTCAAGGATTTCGACGCCAGGCGCGTCAACGCCTTCCTCGACGAGATGACGAAGGACGCCCGCGCGGTCGTCGAGCCCGCGGTCGCCAAGTCCGATATCGTGGTCGAGCGCTTCGCCGACTGCCGCTATGTGGGCCAGGGCCACGAGATCAAGCTCCAGATCCCGGTGCGCAAGCTCAACGCGCAGGACGCGAAGCTCATCCACGCGGCCTTCGAGAAGGAATACCGGCGCTTCTACGGCCTCACCATCCCGACCATGGAGGCCGAGGCCATCACCTGGTCGGTGGTGGTCACGACGAAGCCCACCCGCGTCGCCCGCGCCAGGGCGGCGACGAAGGCCAAGGCGCCGGCGCCGCGCGGCAAGCGCACGCTCTACGACGCCAGGCTCGGCAAGTCGGTGGCCGCGCCCGTCTACTGGCGCTTCGACATGAAGCCCGGCGCCGGCATCCAGGGTCCTGCCATCATCGCCGAGGACGAGACCTCGACCATCGTCGGCGCGGGCTTCCGCGCCTCCATCAACAGCCTCGGCTATATCGTGCTCGACCGCATGAGGGAGCGTTCCTGATGGCCAAGAAGACCGACGCGCTCGCCGCCATCCGCACGCAGGTGATGTGGAACCGCCTGATCGCGGTGGTGGAGGAGCAGGCGCAATCGCTG
This sequence comes from Parvibaculaceae bacterium, assembly GCA_050181295.1. Classification (GTDB taxonomy): domain Bacteria; phylum Pseudomonadota; class Alphaproteobacteria; order Rhizobiales; family Aestuariivirgaceae; genus JBFXDI01. The sequence continues at coordinate 3,673 of JBFXDI010000051.1, forward strand.
CTCCGCACCGCCTTCGGCGCCATCACGCGCGAGGCCGGCGACATCTCCGCCGGCGTCTACGAGCCGGGCGGCCGCATGATCGCGCAGGCCATGACCGGCACGCCCGGCCACGTGAACACCATGGCGACCGCCGTGCAGCACTTCTTCGGGCTGTACCCGGTGAGCTCCATGAAGCCGGGCGACGTCTACATCACCAACGACCCCTGGCTCGGCACCGGCCACCTCTTCGATTACGTCATCATGACGCCGGTGTTCCTCGGCAAGAAGGTCGTCGCCATGTTCGCCTGCACCTGCCACGTCATCGACGTGGGGGGCGTCGGCATGTCGGCCAAGGGCAACTCCGTCTACGAGGAGGGCGTCCTCGTCCCGCACATGAAGCTCCGCAAGGAGGGCGTGCTGAACGAGGACCTGATGGGCGTGATCTGCGCCAATTCGCGCAATCCGGTCGAGGTCCGGGGTGACATCCTGGCGCTCGTCACCTGCAACGACACGGGCGCCACGCGCCTCCTCGACATGATGCGCGAGTTCGGTCTCTCGAGCATCGAGCCGCTGGCGAAGCACATCCTGACCGAGTCCGAGCGCGCCGCCCGCGAGGCCATCCGTGCGCTGCCCGAGGGCTCCTGGAGCTATTCCATGCCCCTCGACGGCTACGAGAGCCCGATCGAGATCAAGGCCAGGCTCACGATCAAGCGCGGCAACATCACCATCGACTATACCGGCTCCTCGCCGGCATCGATCTACGGCATCAACAGCCCGCGCACCTATTCGCACGCCTATTCGGTCTTCGCTCTCAAGGCCGTCATCGCACCGCACGTGCCCAACAATGCAGGCTCGCTCGACTGCTTCGACCTCGAGACCGAGCCCGGCACCTGCGTTGATCCGACAAGGCCGAGCCCCGTGACGGCGCGCCACGTGACCGGCCAGATGCTGGCCGATGCGGTCTTCGGCTGCCTTTGCCAGGCGCTCCCCGGACAGGTGCAGGCCGAGAGCGCGGGCTCGATCTGGATCCTGGCCCTTGGGTCCGCGCACGGGCTCGTGGCGGCGAAGGAGACGGCGAAGGCCAGGCCCTTCCAGGTGCTCAACATCGGGCTCGGCGGCATCGGCGGCCGTCCCGGCAAGGACGGGCTCGCCACCACCGCCTTCCCCTCGGGCGTCGGCACCATCCCGGTCGAGGTCACCGAGACCCAGAGTCCGCTCTGGTTCAGACGCAAGCACTATCTCAAGGATTCGGGCGGTGCCGGCGAGTTCCGCGGCGGCCTCTCGCAGGTGATCGAGATCGCCAACCGCGAGGAAGCGCCCTTCACCATCTCCGCCGCCACCTTCGACCGCATCCGCTTCGCGGCCCAGGGGCGCGACGGCGGCAAGCCCGGCCGCAAGGGGCTGGCGCGCCTGGGAAGCGGCGAGAAGCTCAAGGACAAGGGCATCCACGTCATCCCGAAGGGCGACAGCCTGGTGCTGGAGCTGCCGGGCGGCGGTGGCTTCGGCGAGCCGGGCAAGCGCGAGAAGGCGATGATCGAGGCGGACATTCGCGACGGCGTCGTCAGCGCCGAAGCTGCCCACGCCGACTACGGTCGCGGATGACCAGGGGCGCCAGGACCGGCTCCAGCGATCGCCCGGAGAAGCGGTCACCTCCTGCCGCGCGGAAGCGCGAGGCGGGGCAGGCGGGCGCGGCGCTCCCGCCATGCATCGCGCGGCCGGAGGAATATGTGGCGAGGCGGGCGGGCAGCGGCAGCGCCGCGGCAGCGGGTCTCGACATTGGCGGGCGGGTCAAGCATTTCCGCAAGGAGCGCGGCCACTCGCTGAGCGAGCTTTCCCGCCTGACCGGCATTTCCGAGCCCACCCTTTCCAGAGTCGAGAACGGCCAGTCGCTGGTCAGCGCCCATAGCCTCTATGTGCTCTCGACCGTGCTGGAGGTCGATATCACCGCCTTCTTCGAAGGTGCCGCCAGCCCCATCGGCACTGGGATCCGCAGTGTCTGTCGCAAGGGCGACGCGGTGCGCCTCGATACCGCGCGCTATCTGGCCGACGTGCTCTGCACCGATCTCGCCAACAAGAAGATGCATCCGAGCGTGAATACCGTGACGATGCGGACGCTCGAGGAGGTGGGCGGCTTCTCGCGCCATGAAGGCGAGGAGTTCATCCATGTGCTCTCCGGCAGGATGACGCTCGCGAGCGAGTTCTACGAGCCCCTGATGCTGTCCGCCGGCGACAGCGTCTATATCGATTCCCGCATGGGCCATGCCTATCTCTCGTCTGACGGCAAGCCGACGCGGATCCTCGTCGTGACCACGACCGAGCCGCCGCCGTCCCTCGGGCTTTCCCGCCAATGAACGCGGGGCAGTCGCACATCACCTCGATCCTCGTGGAGCGTGATGCCGGGGCGGTCTTTGCCTTCATGGCCGATCCGGGACGGCTCGACCGCTGGTCCTTCGGCACCTGGGAAACGAAGATCGCGCCCGACGGCCTGGTCGAGGGAAAGAGCCTTTTCGACGGCTCGACCGTCTATGTGCGGATCGATGCCGATGCGCCTCGCGGCTCGATCGACTTCCATATCGGGGCGGAGCCCGGAAAGCTCAGCCCCCGCATCAATGTGCGCGTGGTGCCCGGCCCGACCGTCGGCCTGCCTGCGGACCAGTCGGTGCTGACCTTCGTTGCGTGGCGGGGTGCCGCGATGGACGATCTGCGCTGGCGCCGCCTCACCGCCTCGCACGAGCTCGAGGTGGTGCTCATCAAGTCGCTGATCGAGAACGGCTGAGGGCTTCTGCGGCTTCTACCCGCCGAAGCCGTCCCAGAAGGCCTTGGCCCTGGCGAAGAAGCCGGCCGATTGGGGCGAGTTGTCGCGCGCTTCCTTCTCGAACTCCTTCAGGAGATCGCGCTGCTTGCGCGACAGGTTGACGGGCGTCTCGACCGTCACCTGGATCAGCATGTGGCCGTGCTGGTGGGAGCGCAGCACGGGCATGCCCTTGCCCTTGAGGCGGAACTGCGCGCCGGGCTGGGTGCCTTCCGGCACCTGCACGCGCGCCTTCTTGCCCTCGATGGTCGGCACCTCGATCTCGCCGCCGAGCGCTGCCGTGGTCATCGAGATGGGCACGCGGCAGAAGAGATCGGCGCCGTCGCGCTGGAAGAACTCGTGCGGCTTGATCGAGAGGAAGATGTAGAGGTCGCCCGCAGGTCCGCCGCGCAGGCCCGCCTCGCCCTCGCCCGCCAGCCTGATGCGGGTTCCATCCTCGACGCCTGCCGGGATATTGACGGAAAGCGTGCGCTCCTTGGTGACGCGGCCCTGGCCCGAGCATGTCTGGCAGGGGTCGGAGATGATCTGGCCGCGGCCCTGGCAGGTGGGGCAGGTGCGCTCCACCGTGAAGAAGCCGGAGGTCGAGCGCACGGCGCCCTGGCCGTTGCAGGTGCCGCAGGTCGTGGGCGAGGAGCCGGCCTTGGCGCCCGTGCCCTGGCAGCCCTCGCAGGTGACCGAGGTCGGCAGGCGCACCTGCGCCATCTTGCCGGAATAGGCCTCCGTGAGGCTGATCTCCATGTTGTAGCGGAGATCCGAGCCCCGCGTCGCGCCGCCGCGCCGCTGTCCGCGCCTGCCGCCCCCCATGAACTCCCCGAAGAGATCCTCGAAGATGTCGGACATGGAGGATGTGAACTCAGGGCCGAAGCCCTGTCCGGGCCTGCCGCCGAAGCCGCCACCCTCGAAGGCGGCATGGCCGAAGCGGTCATAGGCCGCCCGCTTCTGCGGGTCTTTCAGGGCCTCGTAGGCCTCGTTGATTTCCTTGAACTTGTGCTCGGCCGAATGGTCGCCGGGATTGGCGTCCGGATGATACTGCTTGGCGAGCTTTCGGAAGGCGACCTTGAGCTCCTTCTCGTCCACGGAGCGGGAGATGCCGAGCACTTCGTAGTAGTCGCGTTTGGACATGGTCGCCGTCATGAAAGGCTTCGCCGCCCGCAAGGGACTCCGGACCGGCCGGGACTAAACGCCGATGCCCGGAGCGGACCCGGGCATGGCTTGGTGGTGTAACTAAAGAGGTTGCTCGAAAGTACAAGACCCCCACCCGTGCATTGCGCGACGGATGGGGGTCTGGTGTTGCATCGAAGGCTCAGGCCCGCTTCTGGTCGTCGTCACGGACTTCCTCGAAGTCGGCGTCGACGACGTCGTCCTCGGGGGCCTTGCCGGAGCCGTTTGCCTGCGACTGGCCGGCGTCGCCACCGTCTCCAGCCGGCGGCTGGGTCTCTGCCTGCTGCGCCTTGTAGAGCGCCTCGCCGAGCTTCATGGCGGCCTGCGACAGGGTCGTGGTCTTGGACTGGATCGCGTCCGCGTCCTCGCCTTCCATCGCCGTGCGCAGTTCGCCGATCGCCGCCGTTATGGTCGACTTGTCGGCTTCCGCGACCTTGTCGCCCACTTCGGCAAGCGTCTTCTCGGTCGAGTGGATGAGGCTCTCGGCGTGGTTCTTCGCCTCGACCAAGGTTTTCCGCTCCTTGTCCTCCGCGGCATGCGCCTCGGCGTCCTTCACCATCTTCTCGATCTCGGCGTCGGAGAGGCCGCCCGAGGCCTGGATGCGGATCTGCTGCTCCTTGGCCGTGGCCTTGTCCTTGGCCGAGACGTTGACGATGCCGTTGGCGTCGATGTCGAAGGTCACCTCGATCTGGGGCACGCCGCGAGGGGCGGAGGGAAGGCCCACGAGGTCGAACTGGCCGAGCAGCTTGTTGTGCTGCGCCATCTCGCGCTCGCCCTGAAAGACCCGGATGGTGACCGCCGTCTGGTTGTCGTCGGCGGTGGAGAACACCTGGCTCTTCTTGGTCGGGATCGTGGTGTTGCGCTCGATGAGCCGCGTGAACACGCCGCCCAGCGTCTCGATGCCGAGCGACAAGGGCGTCACGTCGAGGAGCAGCACGTCCTTGACCTCGCCCTTCAGCACGCCCGCCTGGACGGCGGCGCCGATGGCGACCACCTCGTCCGGGTTGACGCCCTTGTGGGGCTCCTTGCCGAAGAACTGCTTCACCGTCTCGATGACCTTCGGCATGCGCGTCATGCCGCCGACCAGCACCACCTCGTCGATCTGCCCGGCCGAGAGCCCGGCATCCTTGAGCGCCGCCCTGCAGGGGTCGACCGTGCGCTGCACGAGGTCCTCCACCAGCGACTCGAGCTTGGCGCGGGTCAGCTTGAGCGTGAGGTGCTTCGGGCCCGACTGGTCGGCCGTGATGAACGGCAGGTTGATCTCGGTCTGCGTCGAGGAGGAAAGCTCGATCTTGGCCTTCTCGGCCGCCTCTTTCAGCCGCTGCAGCGCGAGCTTGTCGTTCCTGAGGTCGATGCCCTGGTCCTTCTTGAACTCGGTCGCGAGGTAATCGACGATCCGCATGTCGAAGTCCTCGCCGCCGAGGAAGGTGTCGCCGTTGGTCGACTTCACCTCGAACACGCCGTCGCCGATCTCCAGCACCGAGATGTCGAAGGTGCCGCCGCCCAGGTCGTAGACCGCGATGGTGCCGCTGTTCTTCTTGTCGAGGCCATAGGCGAGCGCCGCCGCCGTCGGCTCGTTGATGATGCGCAGCACCTCGAGTCCGGCGATTTTGCCGGCGTCCTTGGTGGCCTGCCGCTGGCTGTCGTTGAAGTAGGCCGGGACCGTGATCACGGCCTGCGTGACGGTCTCGCCGAGATGGCGCTCCGCCGTCTCCTTCATCTTCTGGAGCGTGAAGGCGGATATCTGGGAGGGCGCGTACTTCTTGCCGCGCTCCTCGACCCAGGCGTCGCCGTTGTCCGCCTTGACGATCTTGTAGGGGACGAGCTTCTTGTCCTTCTCCACCATCGGGTCTTCGTAGCGCCGCCCGATCAGGCGCTTGATGGCGAAGAAGGTGTTTTCGGGGTTGGTCACCGCCTGGCGCTTGGCCGGCTGGCCGACCAGCGTCTCGCCGTCGCCGGTGAAGGCCACGATCGAGGGGGTGGTGCGCGCGCCCTCGCTGTTCTCGATGACCTTCGGGGTCTTTCCTTCCATGACCGCGACGCACGAGTTGGTCGTGCCGAGGTCGATGCCAATCACTTTTGCCATTCTGCCCTCCGTGTGGCAGACCGCCCGAGAAGCCCTCTTCGAGGCGCTTCGTGCCCCGGCATTGCAAGACGGGAGGCGGTCTCCGATTTACCCAAGATTTCCGCGGGGTCCGGCCGGCTTCGGTCGGGCTCGCGGGTTCGGGTGGTATATAGGAGGAGGCTTCTTGCCCATCAAGTTGCCGTGAACAGGGATTTTGCTTCCGCCATGCTTCCGGCCGGCATCCAGTATCTGCCCTACCACCTCGATCGGACGGCGCAAACGGGCCTTCTCGCGGCCGTCGGGGAGGCATTGCAGGCAGCGCCCCCCTTCACGCCGGTCATGCCGCGTACGGGGCGCCCCTTCAGCGTCCGGATGACCAATCTGGGGCCGCTGGGCTGGGTTTCCGACCGCTCGGGCTACCGCTACCAGCCGACCCATCCGGAGACCGGCAGACCGTGGCCGCCGATCCCCGCCATGCTGCTCGACGTCTGGCGCGAGGTTTCGGGCTACGCCCACGACCCGGAGGCCTGCCTCGTCAACCTCTACCGGGAGGGGGCGAAGATGGGCCTCCACCGCGACGAGGACGAGGAGGATTTCTCCGCCCCCGTGGTCTCGATCTCGCTCGGCGATACCGCCCTTTTCCGCGTGGGCGGCACGGAGCGGGGAGGGCCGACACAGTCCTTCAAGCTTTCTTCCGGCGATGTCGTGGTCATGGGTGGAGAATCCCGCCTGCGCTATCACGGCATCGACCGGGTGCTGCCCGGCACCTCGACCCTCATCCCAGGCGGCGGCCGCATCAACCTCACGCTTCGGCGCGTGACCAAGCCCTAAAATTCTCCCGCCAGCACCGGGATGCAAAAGTAAGGTGGGCGCGGGAGCCATCGTCGGCTAGCATCCGCCCGCAATCCGAGGGGAGCGGGATGGAAGAGTGCGACTATCTCATCATCGGGGGAGGCTCCGCCGGATGCATTCTGGCGGCGCGGCTCGCCGAACGGACCCAGGGCCGGATCATCCTCCTGGAAGCCGGACCGTCGGACGAGAACGACCCTCTCGCCCGCGACCTGTCACGCCTCTACGACCAGACGCCCGGATACGACTGGGGTTTCAGGGCCTCGCCGCTCCGGGGCGCACCGCTCGAACTCGACTACAGCCGGGCAAGAATGCTCGGTGGCTGCGCCAACCACAACGACTGCGCCTATCTCGTGCCGCCCGATTGCGACTTCGATGCCTGGCGCGACCGCGGCGCTAGGGGCTGGGGCGCGCAGGATGTTCGGCCTTACTTCCGGCGCCTCGACCGGAAGGTGAAGGTCGAGACGCCAACCGGCGGCAACCCTGTGTCTCAGGCCTTCATTGACGCCTGCATCGAGGCAGGTTTTCCATTCCGGCGGTTCCGGGAGGGTATAGGGGCCGGCACCGGCTGGTTTCCGCTCAACATTGACGGCAAGCTCCGGCAATCGACATCGGCCGCGTATCTGCATCCGCTGGCGCGCCTGCCCCGACATCTCGAAGTGTGGACGGAGACGTTCGCCGAGCGCTTGATGGTCGAGGAAAAGCGATGCGTCGGCGCCGCGACCAGCCGCGGACCCATACGCGCGAGGCGCGAGGTGCTGCTCACGGCAGGCGCGATCCTGACGCCGCAGCTCCTCATGCTGTCCGGCATCGGGCCCGCCGACGAGCTCGGCGGCGTTGGCATCGCACCGCTGCACGATCTTCCGGGCGTCGGCAGGCATCTCATCGACCACGTGGCGTCGGGGATCGTCTGGGATCTGCACGAGCCGGTAGGCCCCTGCCACGTCACGCCCTATGAGGCAACGCTGCTTGCCTCGATCGAACCTGAGGCGCCGGCGCCCGACGTCCTCTATCACTTCGGCTTGCGCGTCCACGACAAGTCGGGCGTCAAACCGCGTCTCGGGAACCCCGAGAACGGGGTCAAGCTCGCGCCCAACGTCACGCGAGCCCGCAGCGAAGGGCGCGTAACGCTCGCCTCGCCCGATCCGCGCGCAGCACCGGTGATCGATCTCAACTACTTCTCGGACCCCGAGGGCTATGATCTTCGCATCCTGTGCGCGGCCATGAAGCTCGGACGCGGGTTGGCGGACAAGGGGGCGTTACAGCATCTTGTCCGGACCGAGGTCGCGCCAGGCCCGGAGATCGTCGACGACGCCGACCTTTCCGCCTACATCCGGGAGGTCTGCGACACGGTCTATCACGCATCCGGCACCTGCCGGATGGGCGATGCGGACGCCCCGACGTCGGTTGTCACCCCCGACCTGAAAGTCATCGGCATCGAAGCGCTGCGCGTCTGCGATGCCTCAGTCTTCCCGTCGATGGTCACGGTCAATATCAACAACACCGTGATGATGGTGGCCGAGAAGGCGGCGGATCACGTTCTTCCAGGACCGGGCGGTTCCTGAGAGAGGTGAGCGCCCTTAGGGTCGACACGGACGCGAAATCCGCTAGAACCCTTGGGTAACCAAGGGAACCCGCCACGTATGCCGCATGACACGCCGCTCATAGCCACCATTGTCGGAGGCCTCGTCCTCGCCTTCGTCTTCGGAGCGGTCGCCAACCGGTTCAAGGTGCCTCCGCTGGTCGGTTATCTGCTGGCGGGCGTCCTGGTCGGCCCCCACACGCCGGGCTTCGTCGCCGACAGCGAGCTTGCGACCGAGCTCGCGGAGATCGGCGTCATCCTGCTCATGTTCGGCGTCGGGCTCCACTTCTCGCTGAAGGATCTCCTGTCGGTCCGCGCCATCGCGGTGCCGGGCGCCATCGTCCAGATCGCGGTGGCCACGCTTCTCGGGCTGGCGCTCGCCCTCATGCTCGGCTGGACGGTGCCCGCCGGCCTCGTCTTCGGCCTCGCGCTCTCGGTGGCGAGCACGGTCGTTCTGCTGCGCGCCCTGCACGAGCGCCGATTGGTCGAAACCGAGCGGGGGCGCATCGCCGTCGGCTGGCTGATCGTCGAGGATCTGGCGATGGTGCTGGCGCTGGTGCTGCTGCCGGGCCTCGCGAGCGCGCTCGGCACCGCCGGTGAGACGGCGATGTCCGATCCCCTGGCCGCGCGGCTCGGGCTGGGGCTCTGGGGCGTCCTCGGCCTCACCTTCGTGAAGGTCGCGGCCTTTGTGGCGCTGATGCTCATCGTCGGCAGGCGTGTCATCCCGTGGGTCCTGCACCATGTCGCGCACACGGGCTCGCGCGAGCTCTTCCGCCTGGCGGTGCTCGCCATCGCGCTCGGCGTCGCCTTCGGGGCAGCCAAGCTCTTCGGCGTCTCACTCGCGCTCGGCGCCTTCTTCGCCGGCATGATCCTGGCGGAATCGGAACTCAGTCACCGGGCGGCCGAGGAATCGCTGCCGCTTCGCGACGCCTTCGCGGTGCTTTTCTTCGTCTCGGTCGGCATGCTGTTCGATCCCTTGAGCCTCCTGAACGAGCCGCTGGTGCTTTTGGTGGTGCTCTTCATCATCATCATCGGCAAGTCGGCGGCGGCCTTCCTGATCGTCGTGGCTTTCCGCTACCCGGTCGGCACGGCTCTCATCATCTCGGCGAGCCTTGCCCAGATCGGCGAGTTCTCCTTCATCCTGGCCGAGCTCGGCGTCAATCTCGGCGTCCTGCCCCCTGAGGCGCGCTCCCTCATCCTGGCGGGCGCCATCCTCTCCATCATGCTCAACCCGCTGGTGTTCGCGGCCGCGGACTGGCTGAAGCCGAGGCTCGAGACGCGGGCCGTCGGCGCTTCTCCCGCCGGCATCCCGTCTCCTTCCCTGGAGACGGCCGAGCCGACGGCAGCCGAGAACGAGGCGGCGGACGAGCTCCTGGCGAAGACCGCGCTTTCGAACCACACCATCATCGTCGGCTATGGGCGCGTCGGCGGACGCGTCGGCAAGCGCCTGCGTGCTGCGGGCGTGCCGCTTTTGGTGATCGAGGATGCCGACAAGCTCGTCACCGAGCTCGGGGAAGAGCATGTGGAAGTGATTGCCGGCAACGCCGCCGACGGCGCTATCCTCGACGCCGCGAATGTCAGCGGAGCGGCCCGCCTCGTCGTCGCCATTCCCAACGCCTTCGAGGCGGGCCAGGTGGTGGGGCAGGCGCGCGCCATGAATCCGATCGTCGACATCATCGCCCGCGCCCATTCCGACGCCGAGGTCGAGCATCTCGTCAACCTCGGCGCCAACACGGTCATCATGGGCGAGCGCGAGATCGCCCGCAGCATGGTGAAGCACGCGCTGATCGACACGCCGTCGCCCCCTTCTCCGGCCAGGACGGAACCGGCAGAGGCGCCGCTCATGCCGGATCAGCCTGCCAAAAGGCCGGACGACCCTCCCGCCACGGCGGCTTGAGGCAGCATGACCGAACAGGAGTTTGCGGATCTGGTCGACTGCAAATTCCCTTATAGGGACGAAGCGGCCTGGAAGCAGGCGATAGACATGGCGGCTGCCATTTCGGTCAACGCGAGCTTCATCGCGCTATCCGAGATCTGCCAAGTTCCGAAAGGGACCAGGTTATCTATAAGGAGCGGGAAGCAAATGCTTGCCTACTGGCAGGAGAGCTTGGATCACCCGCTCAAGAAGATCGTCCTCCCCTTCGCCGTGGCGTCGATCGAGCGTCGGATCCTGCGCGCTGAGGAGGCTGTCGAGGGTATGCGAGCCATTGCGGAGTATCCAGGTCAGCTTGCGGCCCTGAGCATCCCCTACATGAGCTGCAGCGACGATGAGGGCAAAGCGGATAGTCTCTACAACTCGATCCTTGCCCGATGGAACGCCGCAAGCTGAGAGGATAAGGTCTCATGGCTGAGATTCCCTTCGAGCGGCAGTTCAATGTAAAGCCGGAGGAGATCGTCGAGCTGTCGCCGCTTGTGCGCCGCATCGTCTGCGACAATCCGGGCCCCTTCACCTATCTCGGCACCTCGACCTACATCGTCGGCAAGGGAAACGTGGCCATCATCGACCCCGGCCCTGACGACCGCCGGCACTTGGACGCTCTCCTGAAGGCGGTGAGCGGCGAGACCGTCTCCCATATCCTCGTCACGCATACGCATCGCGACCACTCCCCGCTTGCCACCGCGCTCAAGGCCGCGACGGGCGCGCCGGTCCTCGCCTTCGGCCCCCACGGCTCGGGGCATTCCTCGAGGGCCGTGACGAGCGGTGTCCTGGCGCTCGATGCCTCCGGCGACACGGCCTTCCGGCCTGACCGGCGGCTCGCGCATGGCGAGTTGGTCGAGGGCGAGGGCTGGACTCTCGAGACGCTTCACACGCCCGGCCACACCTCGAACCATCTGGCCTTCGCGCTGAAGGAGGAGAACGCGCTCTTCTCAGGCGACCATGTCATGGCCTGGTCCACCAGCGTCATCGCGCCGCCGGACGGGCGCATGGCCGATTACTTCGCCTCGCTCAAGCTGCTGTTGAAACGCCCCGAGAAGGTCTACTGGCCGGGCCACGGGCCGGAAAAACGCAATCCCATCCCCTTCGTGCGGGCTTTCCTCACACATCGCCAGATGCGGGAGAAGGCCGTGCTGAAGCGCATCCGCGGCGGCGCCCGGACGATCCCGGAGATCGTGGCGCTGGTCTATAAGGAAGTCGATCCGAGGCTCCATGCGGCGGCCGGCCTCTCGACGCTCGCCCATGTCGAGCATCTGGTGGAGCAGGGGAAGGTCGTTTCCGACGGCCCGATCTCGCTCAAGGCGGAATTCAGGCTCGGCTAGATCCTCGATCCCTCGAGCGATTGCACGAGATCGTTGGTGACCATGCCGTTGATCGACAGGCCGTTCCGCTCCTGGAACAGGCGGACGGCGTTGGTCGTGCGGCTGCCCATGACCCCGTCCGGCGTGCCGATGTCGAAGCCGCGTCCGGCGAGAAGCTCCTGGGCCCGCTTGATGAGCGCCTTGCCGAAGAGCTGCTGGGCGCCGGGGTTGACCACCTGCGCCTGCGGCGCGGGCTGTTCCGAGGCGGCCTGCCAGGAGGGATCGATCGCGGCCACGTAGTTGGCCTCGCGGTTCACGGTCTCGGGCGCCCACGCGGAAATGCGCTGCTTGAGGTCGTCGAGTTGCGCGGGCTTGAGCGTCGCCTCGATCGCCTTCGCCTTGCCGGCCGCGTCGGTGTCGCCCTGCTTGCCGGCGAGGCTGTACCAGACATAGGCCTCTTCCGTGCTCCGCGGCACCCCGAGGCCGCGCTCGGACAGGACCGCGAAGTTGAACTGGCTGTCTTTCAGCCCGCGTTTGGCCGCTTCCCCGAACCAGTGGGCCGCCTGGTCGTAGTGCGGCTCGCCGTCGGCGCTGTCGGCATAAAGGACGGCGAGATTGTGCATGGACTTGACGTTGCCGTTGCTTGCCGCCTTGAGATACCAGGCCGTCGCCGCCTCGCGGCTCTGCGCCACGCCGCGTCCGCGCTCATAGAGCGTCGCCAGCCTGTACTGCGCCGGAGCGAGCCCCTTCTCGGCGGCCCGCCCGAACCATTCCACGGCGCGGGGGAGATCCTGCGCCACACCCTGTCCGTCCAGATAGCGGGTGGCGACGATGAAGGCGGCGTTGGGATCGCCGGCGAGCGCCGCCTGCCGCAGCGACTGCGGGCCGGCCTCGACCGGTGGCAGGGCCGCTTGCCCGAGCGAGCTTTCGGGCAGCGGCGCGCTCCGCTGCTCGAAATTCGATTTGGGCGAAAGGCCGTCGCTCTCGTCGAGGCGATCCGAGGCCCTGCTGTCGAGCGTGCTCGGATTGGGCGCCAGCGAGGCGGTGGCAAAGTTGTCCGACGCCGCCCGTTCGAGCGCCGAGATGTCCGCTTCCGCCATGGCGATGGCCTCTGGCGGAGTGTCGAGCGCGGCGTCGCGCCGGGCTGGTGCCTCGAGGCGCGAGGTCGATTCGGCCGTGGGCGCCCGGCCGGACTGCCCTGAATTGAGGGTCCGGTTGGCGGTGTAGGCCGCGACCGCCACGAGCAGGGCGAGGCCCGCCAGGATCAGCCGCTTGCGGGTGCCGCTCTTTTCCGGGGCAGGTTCCGGGTCCTCGGCGGCTTCCGCTTCTTCCGCGTCGGGCGCCTTGCGGGGGCGAAGGAACGGGATGCGGAAGCGGGAGGTTTTGGCCTCCTGCTGCGGCCCCTCCGCCTCCGGCGTGCTCCGGCGCGTGGCGAAGCTGCCGAGCGTGCTGAGAAGCGGGCTTTGCGGGCGCGCGGCCGTCTGGGCGGCGCGGCGGGCGGCGGCGATGAAGTCCTCCCGCACGGCCGGCGGCTCGTGCTCTTCGCGCTCGGGCTCCTCGAAGCTGTCGCGGCCGGAGGGCTCCTCGAAGCGGTCGCGGCGGGCGGGTTCCGAGGCCGGGGCGGGGATCTCGGGCAGCGGTCCAGGGTCGAACTCGCCCGGCTCCTCCTCGGCCTGGGGCTCGGCCTCGCGCATCGGCGCCCGGTCCTCGATATCGCTCCAGCGGGGAGCCTCGTAGGCGGGCGGCTCGATCGCCGGCGGTTCGAACGTCGTCGGCTCAGGCTCCCGCAGGCGCGCGGCGAAGGCCTGCGGCTGCGGAGCCGGCGCCTGATAGACGGCAGGCGCCTCATAGACGGTTGGAGCCGCCTCACGGCCCTCGACTGCCGCAAGCTGGGCGACGATCTGTTCCAGCGTCTCGTGCACGGCTTCGAGGGTTTCCTGAGTCCGCTTGTCGGCGGTCGCGGCGCTGGCCCGGACCGCTTCGAGACCCGCCTCCAGCGCCCTGAGCTCGGTCGAGGGGCCGCGATCCCGGGCGATCAGGCGCTCGGCCGTGGCGCGCGCCGCATCCTCGGCTATGCCGCGTGTCGCGGTGCGGTTCTCATCGAGGCTTGCGTAGAGCTGCGTCACCGAACGTTCGAGGGTGGCGAGATGGTCCATCCTCTGCTCGACCGAGGAAATGCGCTCGCCCGTCTGCTGGATTTCCGCCTCGAAGGTCTGCAGCGAGACGCTGTCGCTTGCCGCGACCATCGCCTCCTTGAGGCGTGCGTCGAGGTGGTGGATGCGCGTTTCGAGATCGTCGAGATGGCCGGTGAGCTGGGCCGGAACCGCCGGATTGTCGAGCCGCCGGCCGACGTCGGAGAGCCGCCGCTCGAGGTCTTCGAGATGGCTGGTGAGCTGCGCCGGAACCGCCGGACTGTCGAGCCGCCGGCCGAGGTCGAAGACCCTCCGCTCGAGGTCTTCCAGATGGCTGGCGAGCTGTGCCGGAACCGTCGGATTGTCGAGCCGTCGGCCGAGATCGGAGAGCCGCCGCTCCATGGTCTCGAGCGGCCGGGTGTCCCCGAACTGGGCGACGGTGGCCGAGATCTGCTCCATGGAGAGCTTGAGCGCCTTGACCTCGCGCTCCGAGGCGGCCTCCATCTTGATGTCGTCGAAGCGCTGTTCCAGGCTTTCGATGGCCGCCATGGTGCGCTTCAGGTCGCGCGCCGTCTCCTGGGCGGCGCCGTCGTCGTTCTGCAGTTCGGCGATCGAGGCCTGGAGCCGGCGCTCCACGTCGCGCGCTTCCCGCTGCGCCGCCTGCAGGCTCGAGGCCTGAAGTTTCTGGCCGAGGCTGTCCTGGGCGAGCTTCAGCGCCTTGACCTGGTCGGCAAGGCTCGTGACCTCGCCGCCGACCCGCGCTCCGATCCCCCGCGTCTCCCGCTGCACGGCGTCGAGCGCCGCAGCCTCGATCTTCTGGCCGAGCCCCTCCTGGGAGGCGCGGACCGTGTCGATCCGCTGAGAGAGCTTGGCGATCTCGGATCCGACCTGCGCCTGGATCTGGGCCTCGACGTCCCGCCGAACCGATTTTCCGCCCTCGGCGAGCTGCTGTGCGAGCTCGCTGACCCTGTCCTCCAGATATTCCAGCGCGGCGGACTGGCTGGCATGCTGGCTTTGGGCGCGATCCGCCTGGTCGGTGCGCGCCGCGAGATTGGAGAGCCGGTCCTGCACGGATTTGAGCGTGTCGCGAATCCGCGTGTCGCTCGTCTCGATATGCGCGACGATGTTGCGGAGCGCCCCTTCGAGCGCCGTATAGCCGGGAACGTCCTCCGGCCGCTGCGGCATCTCGGCCACCGGTCGCCGGGCGAGCTCCGCGCTCGTCTCCTCGAGCCGCCCGAAGCGGTCCACGAGGTCGGCGATGAGCGCCGCTGCCTCCCTTTCGTTCCGCTCCACGCGGTCGACCAGGGTGGCGATCGAGTGCGTCTCGACGGCGGCGTGCACCGCATGCGGCGCGAAGCGGCTGGCGGCCGTGTCGTTGCCTTCCCGCGTCAGGCTGGTGAGCTGGTCCGCGAGCCGGTCGAGCCGCGAGGCGATGTCGTCGGAAAGCCGTGATTCGCGCCCCGGCTGGGGCGCGCGCGGAGCCTGCACGGGCTCCGCTTCATCCGCCTGCTCCTTGATGAGCGTGTTCAGCCATTCCCCAAGCGTCATGCCGGAACGGCGGGCGGCGTCCTTCGCGGCCTCCCGCGCTTCCTGGTCTATGCCTTTGACGCTCCAAGGGATCCCTGGCTTCATGCCGACTATCTCTCGCTCCCCCTCGATCCGCCGCGGCAGACCTTCCACCTTATGATCTGATTCGCCGTTGCCGGCCACGGTTCCCTCTAAGGATGAAAAGTTAACGGCTTTGGTAAACAAACCCTTAATCGGCGGTTTCGGGCCGGCCGGAAGAGGCTGCAACGCAGGGTCCGCAAAATAATATTTGACACTCGCGTCAGCCACAACAGGATGCCCCCATCGGGCGGGCTGTGGGGGCTCATGGAATTTTAGAGGCCTGTTGCATGACACAACCCAGCGGAGCGCAGGCGGGGCGCGAGAAGCTGTTCTCGATCTCGGAGCTCTGCCGCGAATTCGATGTGACGCCGAGGACGCTACGGTTCTACGAGCAAAAAGGGCTGCTCTCGCCGGCCCGGCGGGGTTGGACGCGTATCTTCAACTACCGCGACCGCGCGAGGCTGCAACTGATACTGAGGGGTAAGAGGGTCGGCTTCTCGCTCGACGAAATCAAGGAGCTTCTCGACCTCTACAATCTGCGCGACGGCCAGCTCACGCAGCTCAAGGTCGCCGCCGTGAAGATGCGCGAACGGCTGACCGCCCTGAAGCAGCAGCGCACCGAGATCGAGGAGACGATCGCCGACCTCGAACGCACTTGCGGGATCGTCGAGGGCATGCTCAAGGAGAAGGCTGGAAGCGCCGACGGGCTGGATCGGGCCGGCGAATAGGCGGTTTTCGAGAAAGCCGAGCACGATGTCGGGGCCTTTCCGGATCATGCTCTAGCCGGAGCAACGGGAATGTCCGTGCTGGACCTGCCTCGTCCTTCCTGGATGAGCGAGGAGCTCGACCTTCTGAGCGAGAGCGCCCGGCGCTTCTTCGAGGAGGAATGCGTTCCCCACTACGAGCAGTGGGAAAAGGAAGGCAGCGTCGGCCGGAAGACCTGGGAGAAGGCGGGCGCGGTGGGCCTCCTGGGCGCCGAGATCCCGGAGGACTATGGCGGTCCCGGCGGCAGCTTCGCCCATGACGCGGTGATCACCTTCGAGGCCAACCGCGCCGGCATCGACGGCTTCGGGGCGCCGCTCCACAACGCCATCGTGGCGCCCTACATTCTCCACTACGGCTCCGAGGAGCAGAAGCAGCGGTGGCTGCCGAGGATGGTCACTGGCGAGCTCATCGGCGCCATCGCCATGACCGAGCCCGGCGCGGGCTCCGACCTGCAGGGCGCCAAGACGATGGCCCGCAAGGACGGCAACCACTACCTCATCAACGGCTCGAAGACCTTCATCACCAACGGCCAGCTCGCCAACCTCATCGTCACCGTGACGAAGACAGACTCCTCGAAGGGCGCCAAGGGCATGTCGCTCTTCGTGGTCGAGACCGACGAGGTCGAGGGCTTCCAGCGCGGCCGCAAGCTCGACAAGGTCGGCCTCAAGGCCAACGACACCTCCGAGCTCTTCTATGACGAGGTGAGGGTTCCGGCGGACGCGCTGCTCGGGGCCGAGGAGGGCATGGGTTTCGTCCAGCTCATGCAGCAGCTTCCGCAGGAGCGCCTGCTCATCGCCATCCAGGCCATGGGCCGCATCGAGCGCGCGCTCGCCGTCACGCTCGACTACGTCAAGGGGCGCAAGGCCTTCGGCAAGGCGATCGCCGAGTTCCAGAACACGCAGTTCAAGCTCGCGGAGTGCAAGACCGAGGCGACGGTCGCGCGCGTCTTCGTGGACCACTGCATTGACCGGCACCTCGCGGGGCAACTGGACACAGCCACCGCCTCGATGGCGAAATACTGGCTGACCGACCTTCAGTGCAAGATCATCGACGAGTGCCTGCAGCTCCACGGCGGCTACGGCTTCATGAACGAGTATCCGATCGCGCGCATGTATCGCGACGCCAGGGTGGAGCGCATCTATGGCGGCACCAACGAGATCATGAAGCTCGTCATCGCGAGAACGCTGTGATGGCGCGGCGCTCCGGCGGCCGGCGCGGCTTAGGCGCGCATCTTCGCAGTCTCCGCGGCAAGGCCGCGTAGCGGCGCGGCGGTCGATGAGCCGGGTCACCCAGCGGGTGAACGTGGCGTTCCGCCGCCGCCGGGCGACGTCGATAGAGATCAATCGCGTCTGCTTCGTCCTCGGCATCATGCTGCTCGTGCTCATGGTCTTCATGTTCCCGCCGGCCGTGACTGACCTGGTTGCAGGGCACGACGACTGGCAGATTTTCGCGGGCTCCGCCTTCGTCACCGGCTTCCTCGGGCTGATGCTGGTCATGGTCACGCGCGGCAGCTGGTCGGAGGCCGTGTCGCTAAAGGAGGGCTTTCTGCTGACCGTCGCGGCGTGGGTGGTGATCCCTCTCCTGGCGGCCATTCCCTTCGCCTTCCTGGAGAGGGACCTGAGTCTCGCCGACGCCTGGTTCGAGTCCGTCTCGGGCCTCACCACCACGGGCGCGACGATCCTCACGGGCCTCGACCGCATGTCGCCCGGCATCCTGCTCTGGCGCTCGATCACCCACTGGATCGGCGGCGTCGGCATCGTCCTCATGGCGCTCATCATGCTGCCTTTCCTGCGGGTCGGCGGCATGCAGATCTTTCAGGCCGAGAGCTCCGACCGCAGCGACAAGTTCGTTCCCCGCGCCGGCGAGATCATGGGGCTCCTGGTCTCGACCTACGTGATCATGACGCTGCTCTGCGGCATCGCCTATCGCTGGGCCGGCATGAGCACCTTCGATGCCCTGAACCACGCCATGTCGACGCTCTCGACCGGCGGCTTCTCGACCCACGACGCCTCGCTCGGCTACTACGAGCAGCCAGCCATCCACTGGGTGGCGGCGGCCTTCATGTTCGCGGGCTCGCTGCCGCTCCTGATCTTCGCCAAGATGATGCGCACCCGCTCGCTCGACGCGCTGCGCGACGAGCAGGTGGTCGGCTTCCTCAAGCTCTATGCCTCGATCGTGATCCTGCTGACGGCCCTGCTCGTGATCAAGACGAGCATCGAGCCCTTCGATGCGCTGCGCCTCGTCGCCGTCAACGTCATCTCGATCATGTCGACGACCGGCTTCGCGCTCGGCGACTACACCCTCTGGATGCCTGGCGTCTCCGGCGTCTTCTTCCTCCTCATGTTCCTCACCGGCTGCACCGGATCGACGGCCGGCGGGGTGAAGATGTTTCGCATCCAGATCATGCTGCTCATCGCCGGCAACTACATCCGCCGGCTCATCAGCCCGAACCGCGTGGTCGTCGCCGTCTACAACGGCAAGCAGGTGACGACCGAGATCGCGACCGCGGTGCTGGCGTTCCTCGCGGCGACCTTCGTGTGCCTCATGCTCTTTACGATCGCGCTGTCGCTCTACGATCTGGATTTCGTCACGGCGCTGAGCTCCAGCGCCACGGCGCTCACCAATGTCGGTCCAGGGTTGGGGCCCACGGTCGGGCCGGCCGGGAACTTCGCGACGCTTCCCGAAGGGGCGAAGGCGCTGCTCGCCGTCGCCATGCTGCTCGGCCGGCTTGAATATTTCACGGTGCTCGTCGTCTTCAGCCGCAGCTTCTGGCGCTGAAAACTTACCGCTTCCAGCGTCCGGCGGCCTCCTCGTCGCTGTCCCTGGCCTCCACCCAGCGCTCGCCGTCCGGACCTGCCTCGAGCTTCCAGAAAGGGGCCTTGGTCTTCAGCCAGTCCATGAGGAAGCGCGCCGCTTCGAAAGCCGCCTCGCGATGCGCTGAGCGCGCCAGCACCAGCACGATGTCCTCGCCCGCGAGCAGACGCCCGTGGCGATGGATGACGAGCACGTCGTCGAGCGGCCAACGGCCGCGGGCTTCGGTCTCGATGTCGGCGAGCGCCTTCTCCGTCATGCCCGGATAAAGCTCCAGCGTCATGGCGTCGACGCGCTTGCCGTCCGAGCGGTCGCGCACCGTGCCGATGAACAGCACGCAGGCGCCGCTCGCGCTCGCCGCCTGGAACGCCTTTAGTTCCGCCGATGCGTCGAAGGGCTGCTCCTGCACGCGGATCACGGCTTCTTCTCCTGCGGGGCCTTGCCGGTCTTCTCATTCGGCGCCTGGTCCTGACCAGGGGGCTCCGCTTCCGGGTCAGCCTTGCCGCTCGTGCCCGAGGCCGCGAACTGGGGTGCGTTCCACAGGCCGTCCACGCGGACATTCCTCGCCTGTCCGGCGATCGTAACGGCGGCATCGAGGTCGAGCCGCTGCCGCAGCACGTCGATGCTGCCCGTCATGTCGGTCTGGAAATCTCCGCCCGCAAGCTTGAGCGTCTGGACTTCCGCGATGCCGTCCGTGATCGCGAAGACGGCGGCGAAGCTGGAGAAGGCCGTCTGTCGGGCGGCCTCCGCCTGCCATCCGGCGACCGGGGCCGATGTGGCGGCCTGGGCGAGTTGCTTCAGGTCCACATCCGCGAAGGCGCCGTTTGCGACCTCCAGACGGGCTTGTCCGGTGAGGGTCGAGGCGAGCTCGAGCTGGCTGCTCCCCTTGGCGGAGAGCGAGAGCGACAGCCTGCCTGCGCCGCTCAGGGCCTTGAAGCCCATGAAGTCGCCGAGCAGGCCCTGCACACTCACGCCGTCGGCCTCGAGCGCGCCGCGGATTTCCGGCAGCTTGGTCGAGCCGTCGAGCAGGAGCCGCCCGCGGCCCCTGCCGCCATAGAGCGCGAGGCCGTCGAGTTGGGCATCCAGCGTTCCGTCCTCGAGCTTGGCCTTGATCGAGGCCGGGCCGGTCCTGAGCGTGCCGTAGATGATCTCGGCGGTGTCGATGTCGAGCACGCCGTCGACGGCGCTCAAGGCGCCGAGATCGATCCGCGTGTCGCGCCAGCCCTGCGTGAGGGCGGTGCTCTCGGAGGGACGCGCATAGGCGTTGAGGTTGAGGCGGTCGAGCTTGAGCTTCACCCCCACCTTGGGCTTGGGCTCCCCGAGCATGAGGGAGAAATCGCCTTCTCCCTGCATGCCGTCGAGGCCGATGCGCGCGTCCTTGGCCTGGAGCTTGCGGCCGGAAAGGTCGAGGGCGGCCGTGAGCGTCATGTCCTTGAACCCTTCCACCCCCTCGAAATCGATGCCGCTCCAGGCGGCAAGCTCGGTGAGGGAGGGTGACTTGGCTTCGATCTGGCCCGCCAGCGAAAGCCCGTTCTTGAGCGCCGCGCGCCCGCTGAAGGCGGCCACCAGTTCCGGAGCCTCTATCGTGATGTCGGCGGGCGAGCCGTCGGTCGAGAGCCGCTCCGGGGCGCGTATGTAGACGGTGACCTCGATGCGCCGCTGCTTCCAGGTGAGGAAGCCCTTGACGTCGAGCGGCTTTCCCGGCGTCGCGACGGTGAGGTCGGCGTCCGTCGCCTCGAAGCTCGCGCCCGTACGATCGTCGCGGAAACGGATGACCCCGTCCCGGACGAAGAGCGGCAGCCTTTGTGTCGCGCCTGCCGTGTCCTTCGAGGCGGCATCGAGGAAGTTGAGGTTGCCCTGGCGGTCGACATTGAGGTCGATGACAGGCTTGTCGAGCGTGATCGACTTGATTTCCAGCCGGCCGAGGAACAGCGGCATGGCATTGGCCTTGAGCCTGATGGTGCCGATGGCCGCGAAGGGCACATGGGCAGGCGCCGGCCCGGACACGACGACATTGTCGAGTTCGACCTCGCCTTCGGGCCACAGGCTGATGCGCGGCCGGCCGGAGAAGGTGACCGTGCGGCCCGTCGCGTCCTTGACCGCGTCCTCGACGGCGCGGCGCGCGAAATCGCCGCCGAGCGTGTAGGGAAGGGCGGCGAAGCCGATCCCGACAAAGAGCCCCACCGCGGCGGCGATGCCGATGAGGCGCTTGATGTTGAGGGATGCCGCGGTTTTCTTCTTCATCGCATACGCAAACTCGCCGATCCGTCCTTGCCGCTGATCTCAGATGTTGGCCGGAGGGCCGGGCCTCGTGGCCGCGCGCACACTGGCTTGGGCGCACCGGAAAGTCCAGCTAAGGTGCCGCGCGATTAGAAGTCCAGGAGAGGATCGAGGATGAGCGAAGAACCGTTGTGGACCCCCTCGCGCGAGCGTCGGGAGGCGAGCAACCTGCAACGTTTCATGCGTCTCATCAACGAGCGGAACCGGCGGAATATTGCCGATTTCGAGGGCCTTCACGCCTTCTCCGTGGAAAAGCCCGAAGCCTTCTGGACCACGCTGTGGGATTTCTGCGGCATCAGGGCGCAGACGAGAGGGGAGCGGGTGCTGGTCGATCCCGCGAAGATACCGGGCGCCCGGTTCTTTCCCGATGCCAGGTTGAACTACGCCCGCAACCTGCTCGTGAGGTCGGACGACGCGCCCGCCCTCGTGTTCCGGGGCGAGGACAAGGTGCGGAAGTCGCTGACCTGGCGCGAGCTCAACGATCTCGTGTCGCGCCTGCAGCAGGCCATGGAACAGGCAGGCGTCAAGGCGGGAGACCGGGTGGCGGCGATCGTGCCCAACATGCCGGAGACCATCGCGACCTTCCTCGCGGCCGCGTCCATCGGCGCCATCTGGTCCTCCTGCTCGCCCGATTTCGGCGAGCGCGGCATCCTCGACCGCTTCGGCCAGATCGCTCC
>JBFXDI010000052.1:0-25560 GCA_050181295.1 Parvibaculaceae bacterium
TCCGCCTTCTCCCGCTCGGAGCGCTTGCGGAAGTTGTCGGCCTCGGCAGCGGCCCGCAGCAGCCTGTCCTTGAGCTCGGCGTTTTCGGCCCTGAGCTTCTCCAGCTCCGAGTCTTCGGCTCCTTCCGGAGCCGCCGCCGCATCGTCGTCGGGAAGACCCTCCTCGGACAGCCGGGGATCGCGCACGCCATTCTCGTTGTCGGTCATCTGCTCCTCGAAGTGGAAGGGCCCGTGCGGTGGGAATGGTCATGATCGACGACACGCCGAAGGACCAGTCGGAGAGCCCGCTCAAGTCGGATTTCAGCCGCCGATATCAGGCCTGCGACCGCAAAAATCAAGAGATGAGGCGGCCGAGCGCGCGCGCCGTGTAGTCGACCATCGGCACGATCCGGGCATAGTTGAGCCGCGTGGGGCCTATGACGCCGAGCACGCCCACGATGTTCTGCTCCTGGTCGCGGTAAGGCGCCACGACCAGCGAAGAGCCCGAGAGCGAGAAGAGCCGGTTCTCCGAGCCAATGAAGATCCGCACCCCCTCCCCGTCCTCCGCAAGGCCCAGGAGTTGGATCAGCTCCTGCTTGTTTTCCAGGTCGTCGAACAGCCGTCGCAGCCGCTCGAGCTCGTCCAGCGCGATCGTACCCTCGATGAGATGCGCCTGCCCGCGCACGATGAGCGTCTTCTGCTCCTCGCTTTCGCCGGCCCAGGTGGCTAGCCCGGCCTCGACCACCTTGGCGGACAGCTCGTCCAGCTCGCGCTTCAGCTCGTCCACGTCGCGCGCCATGGAGCGGCGGATCTCCGGAATGGAGCGGTTGTGGAAGCGTCGCGACAGGTAGGCGGAAGCCTTGGCGAGCGTGGAGGCGGGAAGCCCCGCGGGCACGTCGATCGCCCGGTTCTCGACCGTCCCGTCCTCGCCCACCAGCACGACCAGCGCCTTGCCCGGCCGCAAGTCCACGAACTCGATGTGCTTCAGGCGCACATTGGCCTTCGAGGTCACGACCAGCCCGGCGCAGTGGGAAAGCCCCGAAAGAAGGTTCGTGGCGTCGGCGAGCACGCCTTCCCGCGGCTTGGTGAGATCGAGCGCGGCGACGCCCGCGTCGATCTCGGCCCGCTGGGTCAGCGACAGCGGCCCGAGGTCCAGAAGCGCATCGACGAAGAACCGCAGGCCCTGCTCCGTCGGCAGGCGCCCGGCGCTCGTATGGGGCGAATAGATGAGGCCCGCATCCTCGAGATCCGCCATGACATTGCGGACCGAGGCGGGCGACAGATTGATGGGAAGGATGCGCGAGATGGTGCGCGAACCCACGGGCTCGCCGGTCTCCAGATAGCTCTCGACCAGCCGGCGGAAGATGTCCCGCGACCGCTGGTCGAGCCGCGCCAGGGAGGAAAGCCGCTCATCCATGAAGAGGAATCTAGGGAGCCTGCTGCGGTGCGTCAATTCGACCGCCAGGAGAAAGGGCGGCGGACCGGCCCGTCCGCCTCCCTTCCCCCGTGGCTATCAGCGCGAGATGTGGATGGCCTCGGCGAGCACCCCCTTGATGGATTCGAAGGCCTGCGCCAGATCCTTGTTGTCGTCGGCGACGAAGAAATCCTTGTCCGGGTCCGAAGCGCAGCCCTGGAGCCTGTCGCGCGTCGGCTTGTCCTGCAGGTCGAAGGCGACGGTGATGACCTTCACGCCCTTCCCCTTGGCGTTCTCGCAGAGCGCGGACAGGTTCTTCTCGGCGGACGCCACGTTGCGCTTGCCGCCCGCGCCGAAGCCCGGTTCGGTCTGGCGGCCGTCGGTCAAAAGCACCAGCACCTTCACGACATCGTCGTCTCCGTAAGGGGCCACGCCGCCGAATGGCGCGTTGGGGGACAGGAGATGCCAGCCGAACTCGAAGCCCAGCGAGATATGGGTGTACATGTAGGGCTTCATGTCCTGAAGCTGCTTCTTGACGCCCGCGACGTCAGTCGAGATCGGCTTCACCACGAGCTTGTTGGGCGCGTAGGGGGAGCAGCCGTACTTGATGTGGTCCGGCGCCTGCGGCTGGCCCCATTTGGTGTCGTCGTCCTTGGATTTCGGCGTCGCGTCGGTCTGGTTGTAGGGGTACTTCCGGTCCTGCGTGCAGCCGGTCCAGCTCTTGCCGGCCTTCTGGCCCACGACATACTCGCCCGGAAGCGTCGCATAGACATGATGGGAGAAGGGCACGAGGCCGAACTTCACATCATCGTTCGTTCCCTTCTCGGTCAGGTCGTCGACGAGCTTCGAGGCCGCCTCGCGCATGGCGATGTACTTGACCTTGCCGCCCGCGACCTCGGTCATGGACTCGGAATAGTCGAGCACCAGCGCGACCTCGGCCTTCCTCCTGCCGGGGATCGCCACCTCGACCGAGGCGCCGAGATCCATCGTGTCGATGCCGGCAAGCTGCATGAAGGCGGTCGGATAATTGAGGCTCGCGGACATCGAGACGCTTCCGTCCACGATATTCACCGACGGGTCCACGCCGAGCTCGCGCATCCGCTCGACACCGAAATTCTGCCCGAAGACTTCCAGCGCAAGCTCCTTGCGGGCGGCGTCGCTGAGGGTGCGCGAGGCCGAAGCGGCAAGCGCTCCGGCGTCGATCGCCACCTGCACGCGCGTGCGAATGTCGAAGGCTCTGGCAAAATCCACTGCCATGCCCGCGGCGAGGAACACCGGAACCGCCGCGAGGGCGAACATCAGCGCGACGCCGCCCTTGGTATCACGACGAAACCTCGAAATCGTCTTCATGCCCTCAGGGCCTCCTCGCCCGCTTGCCGGAGGCGTGTCCGTCCCAGTTCGGGACAGCGCCTCAATCTTCGGGTTAGAAGGAGCAACCGGCGGGCCGCTTGAGGCCGCCGGACACGTGCGCGCCGTGTTTCGTGGTTAACCGTCCGTTAATCGTGGCAGAGTCCTGTGGGACGGACGCCAGAAAACCAATGCGGGAACGCCCGATCTCCATGAAGCGCCCATGACCGAGCTTTCGGCCGAGCCTGCACGCCGCGACGGCCTCCTTTCCGGACTTGCCGTCTATTGCGAGCGGCGGGTGCTGGTGGTGCTGCTCCTGGGCTTCTCCTCCGGCCTGCCGCTGGCGCTCGTCGGATCGACGCTCATGGCCTGGATGAGCGATGTCGGGCTCTCGATCTCGACCATCGGCCTCTTGGCCATGATCGGCACGCCCTACACCTTCAAGTTCCTCTGGGCGCCGGTGCTCGACGCCTTCGACGCCCCGCTCCTGTCGCGCTTCCTCGGCCGCAGGCGCGGCTGGCTGGTGCTGTCGCAGATCGTGCTCATCGGCACCATCCTGTGGCTTGCGTCCATCGATCCTAGAAATTCCCCATGGCTTGTCGCCTTCGCGGCGCTGCTCGTCGCCACCGCCTCGGCGACGCAAGACATCGTGATCGACGCCTTCCGGGTGGAAAGCCTGCCGCAGGACCGGCAGGCAGCGGCGTCCGCCTCCTATGTGGCGGCCTATCGGGTGGGGATGCTGGTCTCGGGCGCCGGCGCGCTGCTGCTCGTCGACTGGCTGGACACGGGCGGAGGCGAAAGCCTCTTCGCCGCCTGGCGCATCGGCTATGCCGCCATGGCGGGGCTCGTGCTCATCGGCATGCTTGCCGCCTTCGCGGCGCGCGAGCCCGAGATCGCGCGCAAGTCGGAAGGCGCGCCGCTCGTGCATCTGTTCCGGACGGCGCTCGCGGCCTTCCTCGACTTCCTCACCACGAAGCACGCGCTCGCCATCCTCGCCTTCGTGCTCCTCTACAAGCTCTGCGACGCCATGGCAGGCACGCTCACCGTGCCGTTCCTCCTGCAGCTCGGCTTCACGAAGACGCAGTATGCCGCCATCGCCAAAGGCGTGGGCTTCGCGGCGGCGCTCGCCGGCGGGTTCGCCGGCGGCGTGCTCGCGCGGCAGATGTCGCTCGCCGCCTGCCTCTGGATCGGCGGCATCCTGCAGATGCTCTCGAACCTCGCCTTCGCCTGGCAGGCGCAGATGGGGGCGGACGAATGGGCGCTCACCTTCACCATCGTGGCGGAGAATTTCACCGGCGGCCTCGGCACGGTGATGTTCGTGGCCTATCTCTCCGCGCTCTGCCGCAACCCGCTGCACACCGCGACGCAGTATGCGCTCCTTTCCGCCTTCTCGGCCTTCGGGCGCACCTATCTTTCCTCCGCTTCAGGCTTCATCGCGGAGGAGACGGGCTGGATCTGGTTCTTCGTGCTGACGACGATCGCGGCGATCCCCGGCCTCCTGCTCCTTGCCTGGTTGCAGGCGAAGGGGCATTTCGAGACGCTTGCGCCCCCGACACCCGGCAGACCCACCGACTAGGCTCAAAGGCCCCATGTCCCTCCTCCGTTCGGCCGCGACCGTCGGGTCGCTCACCATGGCGAGCCGCATCCTGGGCTTCGTGCGCGACATGCTGACGGCGGCGGCGGTCGGCACCGGGCCCGTGGCGCAGGCCTTCGTGGTCGCCTTCCGCTTCCCCAACCTCTTCCGCTCGCTCTTCGCGGAAGGCGCGTTCAACTCCGCCTTCGTGCCCATGTATGCGCGCAAGCTCGCCAAGGACGGCGAGGCAGGCGCCCACGCCTTCGCGGACCAGATCTATTCCGCCCTCTTCGCCTGGCTCCTCCTTTTCACCGCGGCCGCCGAAGTCGCGATGCCGCTCATCATGTTCGTGATCGCTCCGGGCTTCACGGACGATCCCTCCACGTTCGACCTGGCCGTCGACTTCACGCGCATCGCCTTCCCCTATCTCCTCTTCATGTCGCTCACCGCCATGCTGAGCGGCGTGCTCAACAGTCTGCACAGGTTCGTCGCCGCCGCGACCGCGCCGGTCGTCCTCAACATCGTGATGATCGCAGCGCTGCTCATCGCCCATGCCATGGGCTGGTCGGACGGCGCGATCACCGGCTATGCCCTGAGCTGGGCCGTCGGCGTCGCAGGGCTTTTCCAGTTCCTGCTGCTCTGGATCGCATGCCGGCGCGCCGGCGTGACGCTGTGGCTCAAATGGCCGCGTTGGACGCCGGACGTCAGCGCGCTGGTCAGGCGCGGCATCCCGGGCGTGATCTCGGGCGGCATCACGCAGGTCAACCTGCTGATCGCCACCATGATCGCCACCACCATCGACCGCGCCGTCTCCTACCTCTACTACGCCGACCGCATCTACCAGCTGCCGCTCGGCGTGGTCGGCGTGGCGATCGGCGTGGTGCTCCTGCCCGACATGTCGCGGAAGCTCGGTGCGGGAGACGAGGCGGCGGCGGTCGCGAGCCAGAACCGGGCATTGGAGCTTGCGCTCTTCCTGACGCTGCCGGCCGCCTTCGCGCTCATCGCCATCCCGACCGCCATCATCAATGTCTGCTTCGAGCACGGCGCCTTCACAGCCTCCGACACCGCAGCGACGGCTCTGGCGCTCGGCGCCTTCGCGGCGGGGCTCCCGGCCTTCGTCCTCAACAAGGTCTTCTCGCCGGGCTATTTCGCGCGCGAGGACACGCGAACCCCCATGCGCTTCGCCATCATGAGCGTCGCCATCAACATCTCCTGCGCGCTCGTGCTCTCGCGCTACATCGGTCATCTCGGCATCGCGAGCGCCACCGCCATCGCGGCGTGGGTGAACGCGCTCCTCCTCATGGGCGTGCTCATGAAGCGAAGGCATTTCGCGCTCGATGCCCGCATGCGCGAGCGGCTGCCCCGGATGCTTCTCGCCTGCCTCGTCATGACGGCGGTCCTCATCGGGGGCCTCTGGCCGATCGCGCAGGTGTTCGAGGGGGGAGCCCCGATCTGGCAGCGCGCAGCCCTGCTCGGGCTTCTGATAGGGGGAGGCATCGTTGCCTATTTTGGGTCGGCGCATTTCCTCGGAGCCATGCGGCTCGGAGAGATCCGCCGCATGATGCGGCGCTGACCCCAGGGCAGCCCAGGACTTTCCTTCCGGCGGGATCGGAGGCATATAGCGGCCCGCACTCTCAAAAGCGGCTGGCCAGCCGCCTTTCCGTCATTCAGGAGTTCCCATGGTGTCCGTCACGCCGCGCGTCTTCTCCGGCATGCAGCCCACCCACACGCTGCACCTTGGCAACTATCTCGGCGCCATGGTCAACTGGATCCGCATGCAGGAGACGCACGACTGCATCTATTGCGTGGTCGACCTGCACGCCATCACGCTCTTCCAGGATCCGAAGGAGCTCAATGCCAATATCCGCGAGGTGACGGCCGCTTATCTCGCGTGCGGGCTCGACCCCAAGCGCTCCATCATCTTCAACCAGAGCCAGGTGGCCGAGCATGCGGAACTCGCCTGGGTGTTCAACTGCGTCGCCCGCATGGGCTGGCTCAACCGCATGACGCAGTTCAAGGAGAAGGCCGGCAAGGACCGCGAGAACGCCTCGACCGGGCTCTTCGTCTATCCGAACCTCATGGCGGCCGACATCCTTCTCTACCGCGCGACGCACGTGCCGGTGGGCGAGGACCAGAAGCAGCATCTGGAGCTCGCGCGCGACATCGCGCAGAAATTCAACAACGACTTTGCCTCCTCGATCGCCGCCAACGGCTTCGCGGAGACTTTCTTCCCGCTGCCCGAGCCCATGATCCAGGGTCCGGGAACCCGCGTGATGTCGCTTCGCGACGGGACGAAGAAGATGTCGAAATCAGACCCGTCCGACAATTCGCGCATCAACCTCACGGACAGCGCCGATACGATCGCGCAGAAGATCCGCAAGGCGAAGACCGATCCCGAGCCGCTGCCTTCGGACGAGAAGGGTCTCGAGGCCCGGCCGGAGGCGGAGAACCTCGTCGGCATCTACGCCGCCCTCGCCGACAGCTCGAAGGCGGAGGTGCTGAAGGAGTTCGGGGACGCCCAGTTCTCGACCTTCAAGGGAGCGCTCGCCGAGCTCGCGGTGGCGAAGCTCGCGCCGATCGCGGAGGAGATGCGGAGGCTCACCTCCGATCCGGGGCACATCGAGTCCGTGCTGGCAGACGGATCGGCCCGCGCGCGGGCCATCGCGCAACCGCTCTGGCGGGAGGTGAAGAAGGTGGTGGGCTTCGTCGGGGCGTGAGGCGGATCACCCGGCGGCGCCGTTGCGAAGCTCCGCGAGCCTGCGGTCGCGATAGTCCCTGAGCGCCTCGTCGACCGCTATATCCATCGGAGGCTCCTGATAGTCCCTGAGCAGCCGTTTCCAGACCGCATTGGCGCGCGAGGCGGAATCAAGCCTGCCCTCCTCGCTCCACTGCTCGAAGGTGCGGGAGTCGGCCGTCTCGGAACGCCAGAACGCGGTCTCGAAATGCCGTTGCGTATGGGCCGCGCCCATATAGTGCGAGCCGGGGCCTACCTCGCGGATCGCCTCCAGCGCCTGCGCATCCACCGAAAGCTCGAGCCCCTGGGAAAAGGTCTGGAGCGCCGTGCAGAGATCGGCGTCGAGAATCATCTTCTCGTAGCCGACGGCGAGGCCCCCTTCGAGCCAGCCCGCCGTGTGAGGCAGGAAGTTCGCGCCCGCGAGGAAGGTCGCATTGAGGGTCAGGGCGCTCTCATAGGCCGCTTGCGCATCGGGGATCTTCGAGGACGTGACGGCGCCGCCGGCGCAGTTGACCGGCACGCCGAGGCGGCGGCCGAGCTCGGCGCCTACCGTGATGCCGAGAAGCGATTCCGGCGTCCCGAAAGTCGGTGCGCCCGACTGCATCGACACAGTACCGATGAAGGTGCCCATGACGCAGGGCGCGCCGGGCCGGATGAGCTGAGTGAGCACCAGCCCGCCCATCGCTTCCGCCAGAAGCTGCGACAGGCAGCCGGCGACCGAGACCGGCCCCATGGCGCCGGCCAGGATATAGGGCGACACGAGCACAGCCTGGTTGTGGCGCGAATACTCCTTGAGCGCCCCCATCATGGTCACATCGAAGACCAGCGGCGAGTTGGTGTTGAGGCCGGCATAGATGCAGCAGTTCTCGGCGAGGAACTTTTCGCCGAAGACGATCCCGGCCATGCGGAGCGTGTCGCGCGCCCGCTCGGGCGCAGTCACGCTGCCGAAGATCGCCTTGTCCGTCAGGCGGAGCTGCGCATAGAGCATGTGCAGGTGGCGCTGCGGCACGGGAATGTCGAGCGGCTCGCAGACGTGACCGCCGGCGGTGTGCAGCGCGTCCAGCGACTGGATGATGCGGTTCAGATTCCGGAAGTCCTTGAGCGTGCCGTAGCGGCGGCCGCGATCCATGTCGTGAACAAACGGCGAGCCGCCGGCCGGCGAGAAGATGGCGCTGGCGCCGCCGAAATGCAGCGAGCGCGCGGGGTTGCGCGCATGGAAGGTGAACTCGCGCGGCGCCGTCGCCTGGATGATCTTCCGGCACATGCCGCGCTCGAACCGCGCGCGCTCGCCCTTCACGTCGGCGCCGGCATCGGCGAGGATCTCGAGGATCTCGGGATCGCCACGGAACTCCATCCCGATCTCCTGCAGGATGGTGTCGGCGTTGTGCTCGATGATTGCGAGGCCTTCCTCGTCCAGCACCCGGAAAATGCCGATCTTGCGGTCCACATAGGGCGCCCGGAGCGCATGCGACTGGCGCGGCCGGGTGCGCCGGCCCTCGCGGCCGCCGGCCCGGCGAGGCTGCGCGTCACGCGGGAATCTGGGATCGGGCGTGCTGCTCATGGCGTCCTCATGCATGTCAGATGCTCTTCGCGCGCATGCTGCACGGAATCACGGCGGCGCGCGAGGGCCGCAAAATGGATCGCAGCAACAGCAGGACAAATTCGGCTCGGTTGCTTGCTCCAGGCGGGCGGAGTGCCTATATTTTAGTCTGTAATGGTTCTAAACAGCTTAGGCGGCGGTCGGCCGCCTTTCGGGAGACGTTTCCATGTTCATCCAGACCGAGGCCACGCCAAATCCCGCAACGCTGAAGTTCCTGCCCGGCAAGCAGGTGCTGGCGGGCGAGCCGCGCGAGTTCCGCTCCCTCGATGAGGCCTCCGCGTCTCCGCTCGCGCGCAGGCTCTTCGGCGTGCCTGGCGTCGAGGGCGTGTTCTTCGCGGAGGACTTCATCACCGTCACCAAGACCGACGGGGAGTGGCAGCATCTGAAGCCCGCCATTCTCGGCGTCATCATGGAGCACTATCTCTCCGGCGCTCCCGTCATGGCGGAAGGTGCCGACGACACGGCGGCCGAGATCGAGGACTACGAGGAGGCGGACAGCGAGATCGTCTCCACCATCAAGGAGCTGCTCGACACGCGCGTGCGGCCGGCGGTGGCGCAGGACGGCGGCGACATCACCTTCCACGGCTATCGCGACGGCGTGGTGTTCCTCAACATGCGGGGCGCTTGCGCGGGCTGCCCGAGCTCGACCGCGACGCTCAAGCACGGCATCGAGAACCTGCTGCGGCACTTCGTGCCCGAAGTCTCCGAGGTCCGGCCCGTCTGAGCCGAGGGCGGGACGGCCCTCGCGACCGCATGGCCTGAGCCGGAAAATTCTGCTTAAAGCGGCGCCATGCTGACCCTGGCGCTCGACACCTCGCTCGCTGCCTGCTCCGCCGCCCTGCACGACAGCGCAAGCGGCGCGGTGCTGGCGCGGCAATGGATGGCCATGGAGCGTGGCCATGGGGAGGCGCTGCCGCAGATGGTGGCGGCCGTCATGGCCGAAAGCGGCCACGCCTTTTCCGACATCGGCCGCATCGCGGCGCCGCGCGGGCCGGGCAGCTTCACCGGCATCCGCATCGGGCTCGCCATGGCGCGCGGCCTCGCGCTGGCGCTCGGAAAGCCGATCGTGGCGCCGACAACGCTCGAGGCGCTCGCCTGGAACATTGTCGATAATCCCGAGGCTCGTCCCATCGTCGCCGTCATCGACCCGGGCCGGGAGGAATTCCACCTCCAGACCTTCGATCCGCGGGGCGTGGCAGTCTCGGATGCGAGCGCCGTCCGCCACAAGGATTTGATGGCGTTCCTGCCCAGGGATGCGCTCGTCACGGGGCCGGGCACGGAACTCCTGGTCTCGCTTGCATCCGGGCTTGCTCCCATTGCGAGCCGTGCGCTCGCCCTCCCCGATGCCGGCATCATCGCCGTCCGCGCCGCCGCGCTGCCCCCCACCCGATCGCCGGAACCGCTCTATCTCAGGCCACCGGACGCCAAGCCGCTGGCGATGCCGGTCGCGGCGCCGGCATGATCGTCGAGGCTTCCGCGCCGCACGTCGCGGTCATCGCCGCCATGCATGCCGCCTGCTTCGCGGAAGCCTGGCCGGCGCCCGAGATCGCCCGCCTCATGGCCATGCCGGGCGCCATCGCGCTCATCGCACTCGGCGAGGAAGACGAGCCCCTGGGCTTCCTGCTTGCGCGGAGAGCCGCGGACGAGGCGGAAATTCTGTCCATCGCGACACTGCCCGCTATGCGCCGCCAGGGCATCGCCCGCCAGCTCATCCAGGCGCTCGCCGACAGGCTCGCAGCCGCCCAGGTCGCGGACCTTCATATCGAGGTCGCGGCCGGCAACGCGGCGGCGCTTGCGCTCTATCACAGCCTCGCGTTCGAGACGGTCGGCAGGCGCAAGGACTATTATTCCCACGGCGACGGCACGCGCGAGGACGCGGTGCTGATGCGGCGCGCCATTCCTGCCGCGTTGCACCCTGCTTCCCCTCGTCCTATACCGGGCGCCGTGCAAGAGCGAGGAGCGATGAACCGCATCGAGAAGGCCTGTCAGGACAAGGGCATGCGGATGACGGAACAGCGCCGCATCATCGCCCGCGTCATTGCCGAATCGGAGGACCATCCGGACGTCGAGGAGCTCTATCGGCGCTCCTCCGCGATCGATCCGAAAATCTCGATCGCCACCGTCTACCGCACCGTCAAGCTGTTCGAGGACGCGGGCATCCTGGAGCGTCTGGCCTTCCGCGACGGTCGTGCGCGCTACGAGGAGGCGCCGGAGCACCATCACGACCATCTGATCGACGTGAATTCGGGCGAGGTGATCGAATTCCGCAATGAGGACATCGAGCGGCTGCAGGAATTCGTGGCGCGCGAGCTCGGCTACAGGCTGGTCGATCATCGCCTGGAGCTCTACGGCGTGCGGCTCGGCGGCACCGAGAAACCCTGACGCCTTCCCATGAGCCGCCTGCGGGCCATCGTCATCCTGGCGGCCTTCGTGCTCCTGACTTTGCTGCTGATGCCGGTCCAGGTCCTGCTCCTCACGCTGTCGTCGCCGGCAGCCGGACGGTTCGGCGCGGCCTACTGGCGTCTTGTCAGGCGGCTCATCGGAACGCGCATCCTCGTCACCGGCGAGAGGCCAAGAGGAGGCGCGCTCATCGCCGCCAACCACACGTCCTGGCTCGACATCGTCGTGCTCGGAGGCCTGGCGCCTGCGAGCTTCGTCGCCAAGCGGGAAGTGAGGCAGTGGCCGCTCTTCGGAACGGTCGCCAGGCTCGGTCGCACGATCTTCGTCGACCGCGACAGCCGCCGCTCCGTGCGCCTGCCCTTCGCGGAGATGCAGGCGCGGCTCGAGGCCGGCGAGACGATCATCCTTTTCCCTGAAGGCACATCCAGCGACGGCAACCGCGTGCTCCCCTTCCGCAGCGCTCTCATGGGCGCGGCCGAGACGCTGGTGGACGGCAGGCCGGTGAGCGTGCAGCCGGTGACGGTCGCCTACCGGATGCTCTGGGGCCTCCCGCTCGACCGGCGCCGGCGCCCGCAATTCTCCTGGTACGGCGACATGCTGCTCTGGCCGCATCTCTTGCAGGCGCTTGCCACGGGGCCGGTGGATGCCAGCGTAACGTTCCACCCGCCGCTCACCATTTCCGAGGCGGGGGGACGCAAGGAGCTCGCGCGGCGCTGCGAGGAGGCCATCCGGTCGGGGCTCCGCACGGGCTGACCTGCGGGCTGAGGTTTCCCCGGCCCCGGAAATATCCTAGTTAGACGCCAATGGAACGCATTCTCGAGATGCCCGCGACCGAAGCCAGGCAGGAGCGACGGGTCTTCATCAAGACCTATGGCTGCCAGATGAACGTCTACGACTCCGGCCGCATGGCGGAGACGCTCGAGACGGGCGGATATCGCGCGACCGAAACTCCCGAGGACGCCGACCTCATCATCCTCAACACCTGCCACATCCGCGAAAAGGCGGCCGAGAAGGTCTATTCCGAAATCGGAAGGCTGAAGCGCCTGAAAGCGGAGCGCGAGGGTGTGCGCATCGCCGTCGCCGGCTGCGTCGCGCAGGCCGAGGGCCAGGAGATACTGCGCCGGGCGCCCGACGTCGACCTCGTCTTCGGGCCCCAGACCTATCACCGCCTGCCCGACTACATCGCGAGGCTCGAGCGGGGCGAGCGGCATGTGGTGGAGCTCGACCTTCCGGCGGAGGAGAAGTTCAGGGCGCTCGACGCCGGCGGCACGCGCGCCGCGCGTCGTGGACCCACCGCCTTCCTCACGGTGCAGGAGGGCTGCGACAAGTTCTGCACCTTCTGCGTCGTGCCCTATACGCGGGGCGGCGAGATCTCGCGTCCTGTTGAGCGTATCGAGGCGGAGGCCCGCAGGCTGGTCGCAGGCGGCGTGAAGGAGATCACGCTCCTCGGCCAGAACGTCAACGCCTATCATGGCGAAGGTCCGGACAGCCGGACATGGTCGCTCGGTCGCCTCATCGAGCGTCTGTCGGAGATCGAGGGGCTGGAAAGACTGCGCTACACGACGAGCCATCCCCTCGACATGGACGAGACGCTGATCGCCGCCCATCGCGACAACCCGAAGCTCATGCCCTTTCTGCATCTGCCCGTGCAGTCGGGCTCCGATCGCTTGCTCAAGGCCATGAACCGCCGGCACACGCGCGACGACTACCGCCGCATCGTCGAGCGCATCCGGACGGCAAGGCCCGACATTGCGCTCTCGAGCGACTTTATCGTGGGGTTCCCGGGAGAAACGGAAGAGGATTTCCGGGCGACCCTGGCGCTGGTCCGGGAGGTGACCTTCGCCCAGGCCTTCTCGTTCAAATACTCTCCCCGCCCCGGCACCCCTGCCGCGGGCCATGCCGGACAGGTGCCGGAGGAGGAAAAGAACGACCGGCTCGCCGAACTCCAAGCCCTCCTCGATGCGCAGCAGTCGGCCTTCAACAGGGCTTTTTCCGGACGCCGGCTCGGCGCGCTGATCGAGCGTCCCGGGAAAAGCCCGGGCCAGATGGTCGGCCGCTCCCCCTATCTTCAGACCGTCCTGGTCGCGAAGGGAACCGCCGCGGTCGGCGAATTCGTGGAGACCCGCATCGAGCGTGTTGGCGGAAGGACCCTATTTGCCCATATAATGGGCCCGGAGTGGTGATTCCGGTCGTCGGAGAAGCAAAAGGCATGACGCATTGAACGTGCGGACCACTTCGGGCCAGAGGCCTCGCGACGCGAGGCCGACGGAAGCGCCGGAAAGCCTTGTTCTTGCCTTCGACGACAACCGCCTGCTCGCGCCGCTGTTCGGCGAGCATGACGAGCACCTGGCGCTCATCGAGAACCGGCTCAAGGTCGACATCACGCCCCGCGGCAACCGGCTGTCGGTGCGCGGCGAAAAGGCCGCGACCGAGAACGCGCGGCGCGTGCTCATGGGACTCTACCAGCGCGCGGCGCGCGGCCAGGAGATCACGCCCGGCGACGTCGAGGGAGCCATCCGCATGGCGGGCGCCCCACGCCAGCCTTCGGGGACAGGCGAGGAGATCCGCACGCCCCGCAAGCTCATCGCGCCCCGCTCGGCCGGCCAGAAGGCCTATCTCGATGCGATCGCCAAAAACGAGCTCGTGTTCGGCGTGGGTCCTGCCGGCACGGGCAAGACCTATCTCGCGGTCGCCTGCGCGGCGGCCGCCCTCATGGAAGGCACGATCGACCGCGTCATCCTCTCGCGACCGGCGGTGGAGGCCGGCGAGCGGCTGGGCTTCCTCCCCGGCGACATGAAGGAGAAGGTCGATCCCTATCTGAGGCCCCTCTACGACGCGCTCTACGACATGATGCCGGCCGCGGCGGTGTCGCGCGGCCTGATCGACGGCTCGATCGAGATCGCGCCCTTGGCCTTCATGCGCGGGCGCACGCTTTCCTCGGCCTTCATCATCCTAGACGAGGCCCAGAACACCACGCCGCTCCAGATGAAGATGTTCCTCACCCGCCTCGGCGAGGGCAGCCGCATGGTGGTGACAGGCGACCCGACCCAGGTCGATCTGCCGGAAGGCGCAACCTCCGGCCTCGATCACGCGCTCGACGTGCTCGAAGGTGTCCAGGGCGTGGAGAAGGTCGCGTTCAGCACTGCCGACATCGTGCGCCATCCGCTGGTGGCCCGCATCGTGACCGCCTATGAAAAGGCAGGGGCCGCGCCAAAGAGGCGCCGCTGAGGCTTAAATGCGCGTGGAAATCCTGACCGAGGACGCGGCCTGGGACGCCCTGCCGGAGCGCGAATTTCTGGCGAGGCGCGCCGCTGAAGTCGTCCAGGCACTCGTGCCTGGCCTCCCCGAGGAGGCGGAGGTCTCCATCCTCTTCGCCGACGACGACCGTCTGGCGGCGCTGAACCGGACCTTTCGGAACAAATCCGGCCCCACCAACGTCCTTTCCTTCCCGGCCCCTGCTCCGGTGGTCGGGATTCCAGGAGTTCCGCGGCTTCTCGGCGACATCGTGCTGGCACATGGGGTCGTTAACGCTGAGGCGGAAGGACAGGGCAAGGCATTGGCAAGTCACGTCAGCCACCTTATCGTACACGGCATGCTGCACCTTCTCGGACACCACCACGACGACGATGACGCCGCCGCCGCCATGCAGGCGCTGGAAACCGCGGCGCAGCAGCAGCTCGGCTTTCCCGATCCTTATAAGACCGGCTCCGCACGCGTCGATGCCGGCCACTGAGACATGAACGACGACCGAAGTCCCGCCGGCGGCGCCGACGCATCGCCCCTGACATCTCAATCCAACGGCCACGGATGGTGGACCTGGCTGACGGGATGGCTGTCGAACGAGGCGCCCACGCCAGGCGCCGTGACACCGCTCGGCGAGGCACCGCCGCCAACGGTCGAGGACGAGACCATGAGCGCCAAGGAGCAGGCCCGCTCCATGATGCGCAACCTCGTGGAGTTCGCTAATCTCAGGGTCGACGACGTCATGGTGCCGCGCGCCGACATCATCGCCATCGACGAGCAGGCGAGCGTGCACGATCTGCTCGCGAAGTTCATCGAGGCCAACCATTCGCGGCTGCCGATCTACCGGGAGACGCTGGATGATCCCATGGGCTTCATCCACATCAAGGATCTGGTGCGCTGGCTGGCGCAGCGCGGCAGCCGCGCGCGTCCCAAGCGCCGCAGGAGCAAGGCGCAGCCGGACGCTCCTCCGGCTGCCTCCTCGGTGGCGCTGAGCGCTGAGGATCTCGCGACCCCCATCCGTGTGACCGGCCTCAAGCGCGACCTCCTGTTCGTGCCGCCCTCCATGCCGGCGACCGACCTCCTGATGAAGATGCAGGCGACCCACATCCACGTCGCCATCGTCGTCGATGAATATGGCGGCACCGACGGCCTCGCCTCGATCGAGGATCTCGTGGAAGAAATCGTCGGCGATATCGCCGATGAGCACGACGACGACGAGCAACTGCTGCTGAAACCGCTCGAGGAAGGCGTCTTCATCTCGGACGCGCGCGCCGACATCGACGAGGTGGAGGCGCTGCTCGGCATCGATCTTCTGCCGGACGAGCGCGAGGAGGATGCCGACACGCTGGGCGGCCTCGTCTTCTCCATGCTCGGCCGCGTGCCGGTGCGCGGCGAACTGGTGCCGCATCCCTCGGGCATTGAGTTCGAGATCATCGAGGCCGACCCGCGCCGCGTGAAGAAGCTCAAGATCCACACCCAGCCGCGCCCCCGCCGGCCGCAGCGCCGTCCCCAGCCCGCCGACAGCTGAGGCATGGCCAGCGTGGATCTCGCGGGCAGGTCCGCCGGATCACGGCTCGGCCGCATCGCCCGCCGCGTAAGCGATCTCACCGGCTTCAAGCGCGTTGCGGCGGGGTTCGGCGCTGGCGCTCTTGCATCGCTCGCCCTGCCGCCGCTCGACGCCTGGCCGACGCTCCTCATCGGCCTCGCCGTCCTCCTGTGGCTGCTGGACGGCATCGCGCGAAGAGAAACACTGAAGGCAAGGCTTGCGCTGGCCTTCCTCGTCGGCTGGTCCTTCGGCTTCGGCTACTTCGTCGTCTCGCTCTACTGGATCGGCTTCGCCTTCCTGGTCGAAGCGGACGTCTTCGCGGTCCTCCTGCCCTTTGGCGTCGCGGGCCTTCCCGCCTTCCTCGCGCTCTACTGGGGGCTGGCGGCAGCGGCCGCCGTGCCCCTGTGGCAGCCAGGGCTGGCGCGGGTCATAGCGCTCGCGGCCATGCTCGCGGCGTTCGACTGGCTGCGCGGTCACCTCTTCACGGGCTTTCCCTGGAACGCGCCGGGCTATGCCGCAAGCGCCCTCGACGGCCTCGCCCAGATCGCCGCCTATGTCGGCACGCCGGCGCTTACGCTTCTCGTCCTGCTGTGGGCCGGCGCCGCGACCGTCGTTGTCGAAACCCTGTTCGACCGTACACGGAGCAACCGCAGCCTGATCGTCACACTCGCCGTCGTCGCCAGCGCGCCGGCCGCGTGGTTCCTCGGCTTCACGCGCCTTCCGGATGCTCCGGCACCGATGGCGGACGGGGTGAGCATCCGCATCGTGCAGGCGAACATCTCGCAGGCCGACAAATGGAAGGCCGATCGCGCCGAGGAGGTGCTCGCCACTTATGAGCGTCTGTCGCGCACGCCGGGCGCGGCCGGGATCACCCATCTCGTATGGCCCGAAAGCGCGCTTCCGATGCTCGTCGACGAGCGCCCTCCCGTCCGGCTGAGGCTGGCGGCGCTCCTCTCTCCCGGCGCCCACCTGCTCATGGGCGCGCTCCGGCGCGAGGCCGGAGCGGACCCTGACGCGCCCAAGGTCTTCAACAGCGTCCTCGCGCTCGATGATTCCGGCGAGGTCGCCGCCCGCTACGACAAATGGCGGCTCGTGCCGTTCGGCGAGTTCCTGCCGCTCGCGCGCTATCTCGAGCCCCTGGGCCTCCGGAAGCTCGTGCCGTTGCCCGGAAGCTTCGAGGCGGGCGAAGGACCGGCGACCCTCCACCTCGATTCGACGCCTCCCTTCGGCCCGCTGATCTGCTACGAGGCGATTTTTCCCCGCTCCCTAGTCGAGACAGAGGATCGGCCGCAATGGCTGCTCAACGTCACCAATGACGGCTGGTTCGGAATCTCCGCCGGGCCCTATCAGCATCTGGCGCAGGCGCGCTTCCGCGCCATCGAGCAGGGGCTTCCGCTCGTGCGCGCGGCGAACACCGGCATCTCGGCCGTCATCGATCCTTACGGACGCGTGCTGAAGAGTCTTCCGCTGGGCACGGAGGGCGTTCTCGACTCCCCTCTGCCCCGCCCGCTCGCACCCACCCTCTATGCGCAACACGGAGATATCGCGCTTCTAGTGGTGCTCCTCGGCTGTGTTCTGATATTTGGAACATCCATGCGCGCAAAGGCCGCGCCGCGAAACGGCAAAAAACCCGTGCATTAGTGCCTCCGCGCGGGTTTCCGCGGCTCTCGCCAATTGCGCTCACATTCGCGTTACTATAAGAAAAATCGCCCTGCGCCGCCCGAAGGTTGCCCCTTCGGGATCGCAGGGATTGTCAGACCGGGGGCATCGGTCTGAGGGAAGCATGTCTAAAAGAAATCCGAACCCTATCGACGTTCACGTCGGGAACCGGGTCCGCATGCGCCGCATGCTGATCGGAATGAGTCAGGAGAAGCTTGGTGAGAAGCTTGGACTGACATTCCAGCAAGTGCAGAAGTACGAAAAGGGGTCAAACCGCGTGAGCGCCAGCAGGCTGCATCACATGGCCCAGATCTTGAGCGTTCCGGTTCAGTATTTCTTCGACGACCTGCCCGAGGGCGCTGTCCGCGAGGAACAGGGCGGATTCTCCGAGTCGGCCGAACCCAACATGATCATGAGCTTCCTTTCCACCTCGGAAGGGCTGCAGCTCACCCGCGCCTTCAACGAAATCACGGACACCGATGTCCGCCGCAGGGTGGTCGATCTGGTGAAGTCGCTGGCCTCGCGGCCGTCGGCCTGAGATTCCGTCATCCTGTCGCAGGCGCGCCGTTCACTTGACCGGCGGGCCTGCGCCTGCCATTGAGTGCCCCCTGCCGTCCGGGGAGGGGCGGGATCGGGCGCGGCGCTCGCCAATCGGGCGCGACCGGGAGGGGCGCATGGGCAAACCATTGAGCAGGAGCATGATCGGCCGTGCGGCGCAGCAACTATCTCTTCACAAGCGAGTCAGTCTCTGAGGGTCACCCCGACAAGGTCTGCGACAGGATCTCCGACGAGATCGTCGATCTCTTCTATCGCGACGCCCTGAAAAACGGCTTCGACGCGGCGCAGGTGCGCGTCGCCTGCGAGACGCTTGCCACCACCAACCGTGTCGTTATCGCCGGCGAATACCGCGGCGCCAGCAAGGCGGCCGAGAGCGCCATCGTCGACACGGTCCGCTCCGCCATCCGTGACATCGGCTATGAGCAGTCGGGCTTCCACTGGAAGGACGCAAAAGTCGAGGTGCTGCTGCATCCGCAGTCGGCGGACATCGCGCAGGGCGTCGATGCGGCCGGCAACAAGGACGAAGGCGCGGGCGACCAGGGCATCATGTTCGGCTATGCCTGCCGCGAGACGCCGGAGTTCATGCCGGCGCCCATCTACTACTCGCACCGCATCCTGCAGGCACTCTCGGAAGCCCGCCGCTCCGGCAAGGAGAAGGCGCTCGGGCCGGATTCGAAAAGCCAGATCACGGTCCGCTACGAGAACGGCAAGCCGGTCGGCGTGCGCGAGATCGTGGTGTCGCACCAGCATCTGGACGAGAGCCTGACTTCGGAGGATGTGCGCGCCCTCATCGAGCCCTATTGCCGCAAGGCGCTGCCCGACGACTGGATCACGAAGGACACGATCTGGCACGTCAATCCGACCGGCAAGTTCTTCATCGGCGGCCCGGATGGCGACTGCGGACTCACGGGACGGAAGATCATCGTCGACACCTATGGCGGCGCGGCGCCGCATGGCGGCGGCGCCTTCTCCGGCAAAGACCCGACCAAGGTCGACCGCTCGGCGGCCTACGCGGCACGCTACCTCGCCAAGAACGTGGTGGCGGCCGATCTTGCCGACCGCTGCACCATCCAGCTCTCCTACGCCATCGGCGTGGCGCGCCCGCTGTCGATCTATGTCGACCTGCACGGCACCGGCAAGGTCTCGGAAGACAAGGTCGAGAAGGCGGTGGGCGAGGTCATGAACCTCACGCCGCGCGGCATCCGCACCCATCTCGATCTCAACAAGCCGATCTATGCGCGCACCTCCGCCTATGGCCACTTCGGCCGCCCGGCCGAGAAGGACGGCGGATTCTCCTGGGAGAAGACGGACCTCGTGGACTCGCTCCGCAGCGCGCTCGCCTGAAGGCGGCGCGCGCCCCGCGAGCCATGACGCCGGAGCCCGGTCGCGGACCCAGAGCCTACCAGCTCTACGGCCGTCGCAAGGGCCCGGCGCTCCGCCAGCGCCAGCAGCATCTGATCGAAACGCTGCTACCGCGGCTTTCGATCGACCTTGAGTCCGATCTCCGCGACTGCCCGCGACTGTTCCAGCCTGTGCACGAAAGGCTGTGGCTCGAGATCGGGTTCGGCGGCGGCGAGCACCTGGCCGAGCGGGCGCGCGAAAATCCCGATATCGGCTTCATCGGCTGCGAGCCCTTCGTCAACGGCGTCGCCAAGCTCCTGGCCGTGATCGAGGCGGAGAGCCTGTCCAACATCCGCCTGCATGCGGGCGACGCGCGCGACCTCCTGCCGAGGCTCGGGGCCGCAGCCTTCGAACGCATCTTCCTGTTGTTTCCCGATCCGTGGCCCAAGGCCCGCCACCAGAAACGGCGCTTCGTCAGCCAGGCGACGCTCGGTGAACTGCACCGCATCCTGGAGCCCGGCGGCGTCTTCCGCTTCGCGAGCGACTGGCCGGACTACGTGGACCACGTGCGCTCGGAGATCGGCGCCCATGGCGGGTTCACGCTCCTGTCGCCCGATGGCACGGCCCGCCCCACGACGCGCTACGAGCAGAAGGCCCGGGCGGCGGGACGCGAATCCGTCTATCTGGATTTCCGCCGCGTGTAGGACGTCCCCGCTTGCAAGCGGGTCCCGCCGTTGCTATATGGAAGCCGTAACCTTCATTCT
Source organism: Parvibaculaceae bacterium (assembly GCA_050181295.1). Classification (GTDB taxonomy): domain Bacteria; phylum Pseudomonadota; class Alphaproteobacteria; order Rhizobiales; family Aestuariivirgaceae; genus JBFXDI01. Next base: position 20,158 of record JBFXDI010000052.1, read on the forward strand.
CATAGCGTTGCCGTCGTCCTTGGAGGACGGTGACGATCCTTGAGAGTGGGTCCTGCGGGGCCCGCTTTTTTTGTTGCTGGCGGCACGCCGACGGGCAGCCCATGGACGAAAGACTGCGCAGCGAGAGCGGCCCTGCGGGCCGCGTGAGCGAGATACTGGAGCCGGTGATCGAATCTCTCGGCTACCGGCTCGTGCGCGTGCGCCTCATGAGCTCGGGCGGACGCACGCTGCAGATCATGGCCGAGCGACCCGATGGCTCGATGTCGATCGAGGACTGCGAACGCGTGAGCCGCGCCGTCTCTCCCATCCTCGATGTCGAGGACCCGATCGAGGGCAGCTACCGGCTGGAGGTTTCTTCTCCCGGCATCGACCGGCCGCTGGTGCGGCTCGAAGACTTCCTCCGCTGGACAGGGCACGAGGCGAAGATCGAGATGACAACGCCGGTCGAGGGACGCAAGCGCTTTCGCGGCACGATCGAGGGCGTCGAGAACGGCCGCATCGGCCTCCTTCTGCCGCCCAAGAGCAAGGACGCCGAGCCCGAACACGCGCTGCTGGCCTTCGCGCTCATCGGCGATGCCAAGCTCGTCCTCACCGATGCGCTGATGGCGGAGGCGCAGGCCCGCGCGACACCGGGCTCGCTTGCCGACGGCAGCGACTGGAACAACACCGATTCAACGACCGAAGCGATGGAGCATTGACCAACATGGCCACGGCAGTCAGCGCCAACAGGCTGGAACTTCTGCAGATCGCGGACGCGGTCGCGCGCGAGAAATCGATCGACAAGTCGCTGGTGCTCGCGGCGATGGAGGACGCGATCCAGCGCGCCGCCCGCTCGCGCTACGGCGCCGAGAACGACATTCGGGCCGAGATCGATCCCAAGACCGGCGATATCCGCCTCAACCGCCTGCTCGAGGTGGTGGAGACGGTCGAGAACGACGCAACCCAGATCACGCTCACGGAAGCCGCCCGGCGCAATCCGGCGGCGCGCGTCGGCGACTTCATCGCGGAGACGCTGCCGCCCGTCGATTTCGGCCGCATCGCGGCGCAGAACGCCAAGCAGGTGATCGTGCAGAAGGTGCGCGACGCCGAGCGCGAGCGCCAGTACGAGGAGTACAAGGACCGGATCGCGGAGATCGTCTCAGGCGTCGTGAAGCGCGTAGAGTACGGCAACATCGTCGTCGACCTCGGGCGCGGCGAGGGCTTCGTGCGGCGTGACGAGAGCCTGCCCCGGGAAACCTTCCGTCCGGGCGATCGCATCCGCGCCTATATCTACGACGTTCGCCGCGAGCAGCGGGGTCCGCAGATCTTCCTGTCGCGCACGCATCCGCAGTTCATGACCGGCCTCTTCCGCCAGGAGGTGCCGGAGATCTATGACGGCGTGGTCGACATCGTGTCCGTGGCCCGTGATCCCGGCAGCCGCGCCAAGATCGCGGTGCGCTCCAAGGACTCCTCCATCGATCCCGTTGGCGCCTGCGTCGGCATGCGCGGCAGCCGTGTGCAGGCGGTGGTGGGAGAGCTCCAGGGCGAGAAGATCGACATCATCCCCTGGTCGCCCGACGTCGCGACCTTCGTCGTGAACGCGCTGGCGCCGGCGGAGGTGGCGAAGGTCGTGCTGGACGAGGAAGCCGAGCGCATCGAGGTCGTGGTTCCCGACGATCAGCTCTCGCTCGCCATCGGACGGCGCGGCCAGAATGTCCGCCTCGGCGCCCAACTCACGGGCTGGGACATCGACATCATGACGGAAGCCGAGGAGTCCGAGCGTCGGCAGAAGGAATTCGCCGAGCGCACCAAGCGCTTCACCGAAGCACTCGATGTCGACGAGATGCTGGCGCAGCTCCTTGCCTCGGAAGGCTTCGACACGGTGGAGGAGCTTGCTTTGGTCGATACTGCCGAGATCGCCGGCATCTCGGGCCTCGACGAGGAGACCGCCGTCGAGCTCCAGACCAGGGCGCGCGAGTTTCTCGACCGGCAGGCCGCCGAGCTCGATGCCAAGCGCAAGGAGCTCGGGGTGGCCGACGACCTTCTCGACGTCGCGGGCGTCACGCCGGCGGTCATGGTGGCGCTCGGCGAGGGCGGCGTCCTCAATCTGGAGGATCTCGCGGGGTGCGCCACCGACGATCTCGTCGGCTGGACGGAACGGGCGAACGGCGAGACGAAGCGGCATGAGGGCGCGCTTTCTACACTCGGCGTCAGCGCGGCGGACGCGGAAGCCATGATCATGGCGGCGCGCGTCAAGGCAGGCTGGATCGAGGCGCCGGCCGAGCCTGCGGAAGAGACCGAAGAGACGGCTGAGGAAGCACAGGAGGCGCGTTGAGCGAAAGGACCTGCGTCGTCACCCGATCAGCCGCCGATCCGGAGGGTCTCCTGCGCTTCGTGCGCTCCCCGGAAGGCTCGGTCGTGCCCGACGTCTGGCACAAGCTTCCCGGCCGCGGCGTCTGGGTTGGCGGACGGCGGGCGCTGGTTCTGGAGGCGGTCAAGCGGCGGCTTTTCGCCCGCGGCCTCGGCGCCGACGCCTCCGTTCCCGCGGATCTGCCGCAACAGGTCGAACTGCAACTGGAGCGCGCGGCTACCAACCTTCTCTCGCTCGCCAACAAGGCGGGCCTGGTCCTTCAGGGCTTCGAGAAGGTTTCGGGCGCCATCGAGAAGGGACTGGTCTGCGTCCTCATCGAGGCAAGCGATGGGGCGCAGGACGGCAGGCGAAAGCTTAAGAATCGCCTTGCTTCGGCCTGTCCCGGCGCCTCCGTGGTGGCCAGCCTCGATTCTTCGCGATTGGGTTTGGCATTGGGACGGCCAAATGTGATACATGCTGCTCTGGTCGAGGCGGCGGGCAATGGCCTGCCGAGGAAATTCCTGGACTCAGCGCGGCGATTGGAGGCCTACCGGGACGATCCCGGTGGGCTGCAGGTGAACGTGGAATCATGAGCGAAACGAACGATACGACCGACCGCCGGACTGGATCAGGCAACCGCCTCGGCATGCGCCGCACGACCGTCGAGCAGAGCCGCGTGAAGCAGAGTTTTTCGCACGGCCGCTCCAAGACCGTGGTGGTGGAGACTAAGCGCAAGCGCACGCTCGGCGCACCGGGCAAGCAGCCGGAACCGGCGCCGCAAGCCGAGACCAAGGCGGCTGCGCCTGCCGCTCCGAAGCCCGAGGCGCCCCGCCCCGCCCCGCAGTCCTCGCGTTCGGGCGTGGTGCTTCGCACGCTCACGGAGGACGAGAAGGAAGCGCGCGAGCGGGCGCTCGCCGACGCGCGTGTGCGCGAGGCCGAGGAACGGCGTCACGCCGAGGAAGAGGCGCGCCGGCGGGCCGAGATCGAGGTCCGCGAGAAGACCGAGAAGGCGGCCGCCGAGGCCCGCCAGGCCGAGGAGGATGCCCGCCATCGCGCGGAAGAGGAATCGAAGCGCCGCGCCGAGGAGGCCGCCAAACGCCTCGAGCCCAAGGCTGCCGCCCAGCCGGCGACCGCCGAGGAGGACGAGGAGGCCCGCAGCCGCGGCGCCAAGGCGAAGCGGGATGTGAAGCCCGCGCCGGTGCGCGCCAAGACCGATGCGGAGCGCCGGCGCGGCCGCCTCACGGTTTCGAACGCGCTCGACGAGCGGGAGGATCGCGCGAAATCGCTCGCCGCCTTCCGCCGCCGCACCGAGCGGCAGAAGAAGCAGGCGTCCGGCTTCACGCCCTCGAGCGAGAAGATCGTGCGCGAGGTGGTGATCCCTGAAGCCATCACCATCCAGGAACTTGCCAACCGCATGGCGGAACGCTCCGTCGATGTCATCAAGCTCCTGATGAAGCAGGGGCAGATGCACAAGATCAACGACGTCATCGACGCCGACACGGCGCAGCTCGTCGCCGAGGAGCTTGGGCACACCGTGAAGCGCGTGTCGGAGGCCGACGTCGAGGAAGGGCTGATGGGCGACACGGATGCCGACGCCGCGCTCGAGCGGCGCGCGCCTGTCGTCACCGTCATGGGCCATGTCGACCACGGCAAGACCTCGCTGCTCGACGCCATCCGCAAGACCGAGGTGGTGGCGGGCGAGGCCGGCGGCATCACCCAGCATATCGGCGCCTATCAGGTCGAGACGCGGGGCGGCCTCATCACCTTCATCGACACGCCGGGCCATGCGGCGTTCACCGCCATGCGCGCCCGCGGCGCCAAGGTGACCGACATCGTCATCCTGGTAGTCGCGGCCGACGACGGCGTCATGCCGCAGACGGTCGAGGCCATCAATCACGCGCGCGCCGCCAAGGTGCCGGTGATCGTCGCCATCAACAAGATCGACAAGCCCGACGCCAATCCGCAGCGGGTCAGGACCGAGCTCCTCAGCCACGAGATCGTGGTGGAGAGCCTCGGCGGCGACACGCTCGAGATCGAGGTCTCGGCGCTCAAGGGCACCAATCTCGACAAGCTGCTCGAGGCGGTGCTGCTGCAGGCCGAGGTGCTCGACCTCAAGGCCAACCCCAACCGTCCGGGCGACGGCATCGTCATCGAGGCGCAGCTCGACAAGGGCCGCGGGCCTGTCGCGACCGTCCTGATCGAGCGCGGAACGTTGAAGCTCGGCGACGTCATCGTCGCGGGCTCGGCCATGGGCCGCGTGCGCGCGCTGGTCAATGATCGCGGCGAGGCGGTCAAGGAGGCCGGGCCGTCGGTTCCCGTCGAGGTGCTGGGCCTCGGGAGCGCGCCGGAAGCGGGTGACCATCTGGTGGTGGTCGAGACGGAGGCCCGCGCCCGCGAGATCGCGGACTACCGCGAGCGCAAGCGGCGCGAGTCGCGCGGCGGCGCCCAGACCCGCTCTTCCCTCGAGCAGATGATGTCGCAGCTCAAGGAAGGCGCCAAGAAGGAGATGCCGATCCTCGTCAAGGCGGACGTCCAGGGCTCGGCGGAAGCCATCGTCCAGGCGCTCGACAAGCTTGGCAATGACGAGGTCACGGCGCGCGTCGTGCACTACGGCGTGGGCGGCATCTCGGAATCCGACGTGCAGCTCGCCGCCGCCTCGGGCGCCGTGGTCTTCGGCTTCAACGTGCGCGCCAATGCGCAGGCGCGCGATGCGGCCGAGCGGGCGGGCATCGAGATCCGCTACTACAACATCATCTACGACCTCGTGGACGACGTGAAGCAGGTGATGTCCGGCCTGCTTGCGCCGACGCTGCGCGAGACCTTCCTCGGCAATGCCGAGATCCTCGAGATCTTCAACATCTCCAAGGTGGGCAAGGTCGCTGGCTGCCGGGTCACGGAGGGCGTCGTGCAGCGCGGCGCCAAGGTGCGCCTCGTCCGCGACAACGTGGTGGTGCACGAGGGCACGCTCTCGTCGCTCAAGCGCTTCATGGACGAGGTGCGCGAGGTCATTGCGGGCCAGGAATGCGGCATGGCTTTCGCCAACGACCAGGACATGCGCGCGGGCGACGTGATCG
>JBFXDI010000053.1:0-25063 GCA_050181295.1 Parvibaculaceae bacterium
CCGACGAGCTCACGGGCAAGAACAATGTCGTGCCGGAGATGACCGACGTCATGCACCTGGCCGTCCGATATGTGGGGGGCGAGCCCTGCACCGGCGACAAGGCGATCCAGAAGCAGGTGCGCGACAAGATCGTCGCGGCCAAGGTCCACTGGATCTCCATGGACTACGCCAACCCCGAGAAGTACTCCAAGGACGACGTCGGCGCCGGCGTCAACTGGAACGGCTGGTCGTTCCGGGCGCGGCTGCAGAACGACAAGCTCGTATACGGATATCCCAAGGAAGGCTATCCGATCTGGATGGACAACGTGTCGGTGCTCAAGGACGCCAAGAATCCGGAGAACGCCAAGCTCTTCCAGAACTTCATCATGGTGCCGGAACATGCGGGTATGATCTCGACCTTCGCCCGCTATGCGAACGGCATCAAGGGTTCCGAAAAGTTCATGCCGGCCGACATGGTCAATGCGCCGGAAGTCAAGATTCCGGAGCAGTTCGCAAGCGGCGGCCAGTTCATGGTGACCTGCCCACCCGAAGTGAACGAGCTCTATACGGCGATCTGGACCGAGTTGCAGAAGTAGATCTTCAGCGCAGGCTCAAGCGTCATGGCCGGGCTCGACCCGGCCATCCCTTTTTGCTCAGCTCGCGGTGAATGGAAGGATGGGAGAAAACGGATGCCCGATCTCGATCTCTGCTATCTGCCCGCAGCCGAGGCGCTGAAGCGCTTCCGCGCCAAGACGCTTTCGCCGGTCGAGCTCATGCGGGCCGTCATCGCGCGCGCGGAGGCCACCCAGAAGAAGACCAGGGCCTTCACCTACACCCATTTCGACGAGGCGATGGATCTCGCCCGCAAGGCCGAGGCGAAGTACGCCAGGGGCGCCCGCACGGGCGCGCTCGAGGGCCTTCCCGTGGCCATCAAGGACGAGAGCTATATCGCGGGCAAGCCCACATCCAACGGCTCGCTCATCCTCAAGGACTTCGTGGCGGAAGCGACGTCGCCCATCAACGAGCGCATCCTCAGGGCCGGCGGCATCGTGCATGCGCGCACCGCGACGCCCGAATTCTCCTGTGCCGGCTACACCTGGTCGAGGCTCTGGGGCGTCACCCGCAACCCTTGGAACACGCGGTACACGCCGGGCGGCTCGTCCGGCGGGGCAGGGGCCGCGCTCGCCGCGGGCACCTGCGCGCTCGCGACGGGATCCGACATCGGCGGCTCGATCCGCATCCCGGCCTCGGCTTCCGGCGTCGTCGGCTTCAAGCCGCCCTACGGGCGCAACCCGGACGATCCGCCCTTCAATCTCGACTTCTACTGCCACACCGGCCCCATGGCGCGCGGCGTCGCCGACACCATCCTGCTCCAGAACGTGATGTGCGGCCCGAGCCCCCTGGATATCGCGAGCCTCAGGCCGAAGCTCACGCTGCCGATGGACTACAAACCCATCAAGGGCTGGAAGATCGCCTTCTCCCTGGACCTCGGCGGCTTCGAGATCGACCGCGAGGTGCGCCGCAACACGCTTGCGGCGCTCGACGTCTTCCGCTCGCTCGGCGCGGAGGTCACGGAGGTGAACCTCGGCTGGGGACCGGAGGTGCTCAAGGCTGGCCTCACTTATCTCGACCATCTCTTCGGCGCCTATGTGTCGAAGCTGCTCAAGACGCATGGGCGGAACATGACCACCTATGCACGCGCCTTCGCGAAGAGGGGAAGCAACTCGACGGCGGTGGACTTCATCCGCACCTACGAGGTGGCGAACGCGATGTATGCGACGCTCGGGCCGCTCCTGGAGAAGCACAACGTGCTTGTCTGCCCGACGCTCGCCATTCCGGCGGTCAAGGCCGATCACGACCAGTCGAAGGACAAGGTCGCGGTCAACGGCAAGTCCGTGCATCCCACCCTCGGCTGGGCGCTCACCGTGCCGTTCAACACGCTGAGCCGCTGCCCGGTCCTGGCGGTCCCCTCGGGACGCGCGAAGAACGGCGTGCCGACCGGCATCCAGATCGTTGGGCGCAGCTATTCCGACGCCGTCGTGTTTCAGGCCGGCATGGCCTACGAGGCGGCGCTCGGAGGCTGGTACGGGACTGAGGAGAACCGGCCCCGCCTCTGACCGTCCGCCCGCCTCACACCAAGTTATCCACAATCCGCAATCCCTTGTAAGGGCTTGGTTTTTACGGCCTTGCCGGCTGTCACACGGCTGTCGTCCGACTGTTGCATAGACGTAGCCGCGGCTGCCTAGGTTCGAGGCGCCGCTGAGGAATTCCACAGAAACGGCGGAAGCGGCCGCTGAGGCCCACAGGAATCCAGCCACTCCAAGGAGACAAGGACCGTGAGAAAGACACTTCTCTTCGCCGCCAGCCTCATGGCGCTCGCCGTTTCGGCCGGCGCTGCGGAGGCGCGCGACCAGATCCGCGTCGTCGGATCATCGACCGTCTATCCCTTCACCACCGCGGTCGCCGAGCAGTTCGGTCGCGCCGGCTCGTTCAAGACGCCGGTCGTCGAATCGACGGGCACCGGCGGCGGCTTCAAGCTCTTCTGTGCCGGCGTCGGCCCGGATCACCCGGATGTCTCGAACGCGTCCCGCGCCATCAAGAAAAGCGAGTACGAAACCTGCCAGAAGAACGGCGTGACCGACATCGTGGAGCTGAAGATCGGCTTCGACGGCATCGTCATCGCCAACGCCAAGAGCGGCCCCGACTTCAAGGTCACCCGCACCCAGCTCTTCCAGGCGCTCGCCAAGGAACTGCCGGGCGCCGACGGCAAGCTCGCCGCCAACCCCTATAAGAACTGGAGCGACATCGACGCTTCGCTCCCCAACGAGAAGATCGAGGTGCTGGGCCCGCCGCCGACATCGGGCACCCGCGATGCCTTCCTCGAGCTCGTCATGGAGAAAGGCGCCGAGGGCATCGACTCCCTGAAAGCGCTCAAGAAGGACGACTCCAAGGCTTTCGAGACCGTCTGGAAGTCGATCCGCGAGGACGGCGCCTATATCGACGCCGGCGAGAACGACAACCTCATCGTCCAGAAGCTCGACGCCAATCCAGAGGCAGTCGGCATCTTCGGCTATTCGTTCCTCGAGGAGAACATGGCCAAGATCAAGGGCGCCGAGCTCGAGGGCGAGGTTCCGACCTTCGACGACATCGCCGACGGATCCTACAAGGCCGCGCGCCCGCTCTTCGTCTACTTCAAGAAGCAGCATGTGGACCTCGTTCCGGGCCTCAAGGAGTTCGTCGAGGAGTACGCCTCCGACAAGGCCATGGGCGATGAAGGCTACCTTTCCGAGAAGGGCCTTGTGCCGCTCCCGACCGACATGCGCGCGAAGGCCGAGGAGGACGCCAAGTCCCTGAAGCCGATCGAGCAGCCGACCTCCTGACCGCAACTTAACGGTTCCGCTTCCCCGCCCGTCCGAAGCAGGGAAGCGGAACGTCCCGGACAGTATTCATGTCCTCCGTCTTCCTGCTCCTTCTCGTGGTTTTTGGCCTTGCCGCCTATACGGCCGGGAGGGCGCGGAGTGCCGCCCAGCTCAGGGCGGGGGCAAAGCTCCATTCGCTGCCAAGCTATCATGGGCTCTTCCTGGCGGTCGCGACGGTGGCGCCTATGCTCGCCGTCTTCGTGCTCTGGTCCCCGGTCGCGCCGCACGTCATCGAGTCGCATGCGCTCTCGATCCTGCCGCAGGACCTGCAGCCGACCGATGCGCTCTCGCGCGCGACGCGGATCCGCGAAATCCTTCTCGTGGCTGACGGCCAACCCGCCACCGGCATCAGCGATGCCGTGCGCGCGGCAGGCGAAGCCTACGCCTCCTGGCGCTCCTTCAGCGACTGGGGCAGGCTCGGACTGGGGCTCCTTCTCGCGGCGCTCGGCTTTGTCTGGGCCTATGGCAAGCTCGCGCCGGATTTCCGGGCCCGCAACCGCTTCGAGCGCGCGGTGCTCGTCATTCTCGTCGCCTGCTCGGCCATTGCGGTCCTCACGACCGTCGGCATCGTGCTTTCGGTGCTGTTCGAGACGCTGCGCTTCTTCGCGCGCTATCCCTGGTATGATTTTCTCTTCGGGTTGCAGTGGTCGCCGCAGACGGCGATCCGCGAGGATCAGGTCGGCCAGTCGGGCGCCTTCGGTGCGATCCCGCTCTTCGCCGGCACCACGCTCATCATGCTCATCGCCATGCTGGTGGCGGCCCCGATCGGGTTGTTCTCAGCCATCTACATGGCGGAATACGCGACCCCCCGGTTCCGCGCCGCGGCCAAGCCCCTTCTCGAGATTCTCGCCGGCGTGCCGACCGTCGTCTTCGGCTTCTTCGCGGCGCTGACGGTGGCGCCCTTCGTGCGCCATGCCGGCCAGTCGATCGGCCTCGACGTCGCTTCGGAAAGCGCGCTCGCGGCGGGCCTGGTCATGGGGGTGATGATCATCCCCTTCGTGTCCTCCCTTTCCGATGACGTGATCAACGCCGTGCCGCAATCGCTGCGCGACGGCTCCTACGCCATGGGCGCCACCCGCTCGGAAACCATCAAGAAGGTGGTGCTGCCGGCGGCGCTGCCGGGCATCGTGTCCGCCCTCATGCTCGCCGTCAGCCGCGCCGTCGGGGAGACCATGATCGTGGTCATGGCGGCGGGGCTCGCCGGCAACCTCACGTTCAACCCGCTCGAGGCGGTGACCACCGTCACGGTGCAGATCAAGACGCTGCTGGTCGGCGACCAGGAGTTCGACAGCTCCAAGACGCTCTCGGCGTTTGCGCTCGGCTTCGTCCTCTTCTTCTTCACCCTCACGCTCAACTTCATCGCGCTCCGGGTCGTGCAGCGCTACCGGGAACAGTATGACTGACGTCGCGGCGACCCCATCCCTTCCCTCCGCCGGCGCACAAGCCCGCATCGCCCGCCGCTACCGGGCAGAGCGCCGCTTCCGGCTCTACGGCATCGCGGCCATCGCCTTTGCCGGCATCTTCCTGGTGGTGCTTCTCGCCGATATCCTGACCAAGGCATGGCCCGCCTTCACCCAGACCGTGCTCGACCTTCCCGTGACGGTCGAAGCCTCCGAGGTCGATCCGGACGGCACGAAGGATCCGGCCGTCATCGCGAAGGGAGACTTCATCGCCGTCGTGCGCAACAGCCTGCGCGCGGTTTTCCCGGACGTCACCGGCCGCGTGCCGCGGCGCCAGCTCAACGGACTTCTGAGCGTCGGGGCGGCGGACGAGCTCCGGAACCGGGTCGTGGCCGATCCCGCTCTCATCGGCCAGGAAGTGCGCGAGCCCCTCCTCCTCTCAGACGACGCCGACCTCTACTACAAGGGCTATGTCACGAAGATCGAGGAGTGGAGCGGCGGCGGCGACATCACGCCCAGCGCCACGAGCGGGGTGATCGCCTTCACGGTGGCGGACGGCATCATTCCGAAGGCGCCGCTCGGCGCCAGTCAGCCGAGCCGCCTTATCGCGCTCAACGGCGGGCTCGTGAAGCTCATCAGCCTCGAGGACGGCAAGGTCGAGGGCGAGACGCTCGTTCCGCTTGCCTCGACCGCGACGGCCGGGGCGGGGAGCTGGAAGCTCGTCACCTACGAAACCCCGGAAGGAAGCCGCCGGCTGTCCGACCAGGAGGTCACATGGCTCGAGGCGCTCAAGACCAAGGGCCTCGTTGAGAGCCGCTTCAACTTCTCCTTCTTCACCATGGGCGACAGCCGCGAGGCGGAGCTTGCGGGCATCCTCGGCGCGCTCGCGGGCTCGGCGCTGACCATGCTGGTGACGCTCTTCCTCTGCCTGCCGGTCGGCGTGGCCGCGGCCATCTATCTTGAGGAGTTCGCGCCCAAGAATCGCTTCACCGAGATCATCGAGATCAACATCAACAACCTCGCGGCGGTGCCCTCGATCGTGTTCGGCCTGCTCGGCCTCGCGGTGTTCCTGGGCTTCTTCGGGCTTCCGCGGTCGGCGCCGCTGGTCGGCGGCCTGGTGCTGGCGCTGCTGGTACTCCCCACCATCATCATCGCCAGCCGCGCGGCGCTCAAGGCCGTGCCGCCCTCGATCCGCGAGGCGGCGCTCGGCGTCGGAGCCTCGCACCAGCAGGCCGTGTTCCACCACGTGCTGCCGCTCGCCATGCCCGGCATCCTCACCGGAACCATCATCGGCATGGCGCACGCGCTGGGCGAGACGGCGCCGCTCCTCCTCATCGGCATGGTGGCCTTCATCGTCGACCCGCCCTCGGGCTTCACGAGCGCGGCGACGGCGCTTCCCGTCCAGATCTATCTCTGGTCGGACCTGCCGGAAATCGCCTTCCAGGCCAAGACGAGCGCTGCCATCATCGTGCTGCTCCTCTTCCTCTTTGCCATGAACGGCGCGGCCGTGCTGCTGCGCAAGCGCTTCGAGCGCCGCTGGTAGGCGGGTGTTGAAAGTCGAAAGAGAGTTCCCGATCATGGACGCCATGACAACGATGAAAACCTTCATGACCCCGGAAGTGCCGGCGGTCATGAGCGAAAGGCCGGTGAAGGTCAGCGCCCGCGGCGTCACCGTCCACTACGGCGAGAAGCAGGCGATCCAGCCGCTCGATATCGACATCCCGGACCGGGCGGTGTCGGCCTTCATCGGCCCCTCGGGTTGCGGCAAGTCCACCTTCCTGCGCTGCATCAACCGCATGAACGACACCATCCCGACGGCGCGGGTGGGCGGGCGCATCGAGATGGACGGCCAGGATATCTACGATCCCAAGCTCGACGTGGTGCAGCTTCGGGCGCGGGTCGGCATGGTGTTCCAGAAGCCCAATCCCTTCCCGAAGTCGATCTACGAGAACGTCGCCTATGGCCCGCGCATCCACGGGCTCGCCTCGGGCAAGGCCGAGCTCGACGAAATCGTCGAGAAGAGCCTCAAGCGCGCGAGCCTCTTCGAGGAGGTGAAGGACCGCCTGGCGGCGCCGGGCACCGGCCTCTCGGGCGGCCAGCAGCAGCGGCTCTGCATCGCTCGCGCCGTCGCCGTCAATCCCGAGGTTATCCTCATGGACGAACCGTGCTCGGCGCTCGATCCCATCGCCACGGCGCGCATCGAGGAGCTGATCGACGAACTCAGGAAGAACTACTGCATCGTCATCGTCACGCATTCGATGCAGCAGGCGGCGCGCGTATCGCAGCTCACCGCTTTCTTCCATCTCGGGAACCTGGTCGAGGTCGGTGACACCAGCGCCATCTTCACCAACCCGCAGGACAAGCGCACGCAGGACTACATCACCGGCCGTTTCGGCTAAGCATGCGACCGGACCCATCGAAGGAATGCCATCCATGACCCAGCACATCGTCAGGGCCTATGACGACGAACTGGCGCAGCTCAAGACGATGATCTCCCAGATGGGCGGTCTCGCCGAGGAGGCGCTGGCCGAGGCGCTCGACGCGCTGTCGCAGCGCAACGTGGAACTCGCCGACGAGGTCATCGCGCGCGACGCCAAGATCGACGAGCTCGAGCTCGAGGTGGAGGAGCGGGCGATCCAGACCATCGCCAAGCGCCAGCCCATGGCGCTCGACCTGCGCCAGATCATGGTGTCGATCCGTATCGCCTCCGACCTCGAGCGCGTAGGCGATCTCGCCAAGAACATCGCCAAGCGCACGCACGCCATGCCGGCGCTGGTGGAGCCGCGCATCATGAAGGGCTTGAGCCGCATGGGCCAGCTGGCGCTCGGCCAGCTCAAGGACGTGCTCGACTCCTTCGGCGCGCTCGACGAGGAGAAGGCGATCGAGGTGTGGCGGTCGGACGAGGACATCGACGCCATCTACAACTCGGTCTTCCGCGAGCTCCTCACCTACATGATGGAGGACCCGCGCATGATCGGCATGGCGACGCACCTCCTCTTCGCCGCCAAGAACATCGAGCGCATCGGCGATCACTGCACCAATATCGCCGAAAATATCCACTATCTCGTGTCCGGCACGCAGCTCGCCGAGGCGCGGCCGAAGAAGGACCAGACGAGCACCATGCCCATCGACATCAAGGGCTGAGATGAGCGCGCAGATCCTCGTCGTCGAGGACGAGGAGGCGATCCAGGTCCTCCTCTCCTACAACCTCAACGCCGAAGGCTTCGCCGTCCGCCAGGCGATGAGCGCGGAGGACGCGCTCATGCTGGTGTCGGAGGAAGCGCCGGACCTCATCGTGCTCGACTGGATGCTGCCGGGAACCTCCGGCGTCGAGCTCTGCCGGATGCTCAGGACCAAGCCCGAGACGCGCGGCGTGCCGATCATCATGCTGACGGCGCGGGGCGAGGAGTTCGACCGCGTGCGCGGGCTCGCGAGCGGCGCCGACGACTATGTGGTGAAGCCCTTCTCCGTGCCGGAGCTCGTGGCGCGCATCAAGTCGGTGCTGAGGCGGGCCAATCCGAGCGCGGTCGCCGAGATACTGGCGGCCGGCGACATTTCCATCAACCGCTCGACCAGGCGCGTGAGCCGCGGCGCGCGCGACATCGACCTGTCGCCGACCGAGTTCCGGCTGCTCGAGCATCTCATGCAGAACCCGGGGCGCGTCTACAGCCGCGCGCAGCTCCTCGATGCCGTGTGGGGGCGGGAATCCTATATCGACGAGCGCACCGTCGATGTGCATGTCGGGCGCCTGCGGCGCGCCATCAGCCGCTCGCGCGAGCGCGACCCCATCCGCACCGTGCGCGGCATGGGCTATTCCTTCGACGAACGTTTCGCCTGAAAGTTTTGTGTAAGGTGGGTTACGGCGCTCAAACGCGCCTAACCCACCCTACGATCTGAGGACGGCCAGTCAGTTCGCGGCCTTGCGGACGCGCGCGGCGGTCGCGTCCATGATGTCGTCGTACTGGTCGAGCTGCTCGGGCGTCAGGATCGGCTTGATGAGGCTGCGCTGCTTGCGCCGATGGGCGATGAGCTCGTTCGACGCGTTCATCAGCTTCGACATTTCCGGCTTGGCGTTGGGGTTGATCTTGTGCTTGCGCAGGATCGCCCGAAACTCCTTCGACCCCTGCGCGACGATGGGGCGGATCTTCGCCCGCTGCGCCGAGGAGAGCTTGAGCTTCTGGATGACGTTTGAATCGTAGACAGAGGCGTGAGCCGGCGTCGCTACGGGGGTGGCGGCGAGCAGGATCGCCAGGCAAAGAGCCGACAGCAGGGCAAGCAGGCGGGACATGGTTCAACCTTTGGCTGTTGCTGTGGGGGACAGGAAACGAAATCCCCGACAATCATGGGACTGATGGCGGAGGTCCGCTCATTATCGAACCCCATAGCCGTTTGAGGCTCGGATTTCAACCGCGCGAAGACCCATCGCCTGGCTCTTGAGATCGCAGGCGTTTTTGCGCAACGGACCGGAAAGGCCGCGCTATTTGAGCATTTGGCCGGGCGACTCTTCGTGCGCAGCAGGGCGGGCCGGTATCCAAATCCAGTAGTATCGGCCGATCCGCAGCATGGGGTAGCGGTGTTCCCGCTCCTCTTGCCGAAGGAACCTTTCGCGCTTGATCTTCAGGGTCCCCAAGCCAAGCCGAATATGTAGAGGCTCACGCATACTCAATCCCACCAACAACTCAAGCTACGGGCGGCATACTACATCCGTTCGACAAAATTGCGAAGACCCCAGCCCAAGGCACCGTCGGGATCGTTTCCGCCGAGTCTTCGGTCTCAAGTCTGGAGCACGGAACCGGAACAAACGGGCCTCCCCTTGCTTCGCGGGATCGTTCCATGCCATCGCCATCCGGACGGCGCCACGGCCAATGGCGCCGTTTTGAGGCGAAACCCTTCTCGCAAGGCTCCGGCCATGAGACGCGCAACCGATGTCGTCATTCTGGGCGTGGCGATCTCGGCCTGCGTCCTGTCCGGCAGCCTTCTGGCAAACGTCACCCCGTCCTCGGACGGGGTTCCTCGCGCCGTGACGATCGCGCGCACGACGACGATTCCGGGCTGCAGCCTGTTCGTGGACGCTGCCGCAAAGGGCGGGGGCGACGGCACGGCGCAGAATCCCTTCGGGACGATCGCCGCCGCCGTGGACGCCGCGGACCCCGGCGCCGTGATCTGCGTCGCCGAGGGCACCTACGCCGAGACGCTCGCGCCCGGCGAAAAGCACTTCACACTGGCAGGCGGCTTCCAGAGCGGCCAGGGCTTCGCGTTGCGTGATTCCGCGCGCCATGTGACCAGAGCGCAAGGCAATGGCGGCTCGTTCCTGCGGATCGAGGATCCCGGTCCCAGAGGCGACCAGCTCACGGCAATCGATGGCTTCGAGATCACCGGCTACTCGCAGGCGATCTATCGCGCCGTCTACTATTCGCAACGCTTCGACATCACCAACAATTTCATCCACGACAATGTCTGCGCCGACGCCTCGCTCGTCGGCGGCGGCTTCGCGCTCGAGAATGTCACAGGCGTCATCAAGGGCAACGTGTTCCTGAACAACCGATGCGGGCGCGGCGGCGCCGGCTTCGTGAACGACGCCACGAACGAGAACACGGTGTCGATCGAAAACAACCGCATCGAAGGCAACGCCGGCACGGAGCCGGACAGCTCGCATGGCGGCGCCATCTACCTGTTCGTCAACAAAGTCGACATCACCGGCAACCTTTTCGTCAACAACAGCGTGACCCAGTGGGGCGGCGGCCTTTATGTCGGCGCCAGCGGCGGGCAGCAGACATCGGCGACATTGGCCTGGAACGTCTATCGCGGCAATCGCGCCGGCAATGGCGGCGGCGGGTTCTTCTGCGACGACGGAGCGAAATGCGTCAGCGCGCACGAGATCCACGACGGCAATTGCGGCGGCAATATCCTCCTCGACAGCGGCTATGACGGAACTGGCGCGACGATCGCCAGCTTCGATCAGCTGACCAATGTCAACGCGCTCGACGTGGAATGCGCCGGTCCCGGACCGGGCGTGCGGGTCGACAAGGGCGGGCCCGCGCCCGACGCCTACGCCTTCACCAACGCCCTTTTCTGGGGCAACGGCAAGGACGCCGACTTCATCACGGCCTGCGGGAGTGATTGTGGCGCCGTCACCGTGCAGGTTGCCCACTCGATGGTGCAGACCACGTACCAGAACAACGGCGTCTCCATCGCGTTCGGCGACGGCATTGTCGTTCCTGTCGATCCGCTGTTCGCCGACCCCAAAGGCAGCGACTTCCACCTGAGATCGGCGGCAGGCCGCTGGACGGAGACGGGTCATGTCCAGGACGACACGACCAGCCCGGCGATCGCCAGGGGCGATCCTGCCCGACCGGCGCGCGGCAGCCCGGCGCGGGCCGGTGACCGACGCGAGCTCGGAGCCTACGGCGACAGCAGCGAGGCTTCCTATGTGGAGTGAGGGAAATTCGCGGGCGAGCCGATATCGCATCGGCATGACGCGGTTGTTGTGCTTCGCAGGCCGCTGCGGCGCGATGGTTGCGATGATCCTGGCCTGTCCGGCGCAGGGCGCCGAGGAGCGCGTGCCTATGCCGCTCGGAGCGTTCCTGTGTGCGGCGATCGAGCCGGCCGTCGAGCATGCAAGGCTCGTAAGGCTGCCGACCGCGGAAGGAATTCGGCCTTTCGTCGAAGCGCAGGTCGCAACCGGGGCCTGCCGCGTGGTCGCATCGGAAATCACGATCGTAGTGACCGACGTCGACAAGCGCGGCTTTGCCCTTGTCGATGACGGCCAGGGAAAATCCTGGTGGACGGACGCCGAGAATGTCTGGGGCTATTTCGACGCCCCCGCCAAGGTCAAGGCCTGGAGGAAGGAACCATAGCGACACCCATTGGAGCTCTTCGGCTCCTCACGGAGCTTTTGTGGACGGTTCCAAGAATGTGGGGAGGCGATGGTAGCGGAGGCCGGATTTGAACCGGCGACCTACGGATTATGATTCCGCCGCTCTAACCAACTGAGCTACTCCGCCACGCTGCCTTCGCGGGATATAGTGGGCCGCGTCCGGCCAAGTCAAGAACGGCCTGCCGCCCGGCGACTTCCCTGCCTCAGGCCGTGGCGTCGCGCACCGAGCGCTTCATGAGCGCGGGCTGGCCCATGAGCTTGCGGCTGACCGCGGGGCTCGCCGCCGCCGAATCGTCCTTGAGGAAGCGCAGCATGGTGAAGAGGCCGAACGGCTTCAGGGGCTGCACGTCCACGAGCTTCAGGCCGTCGCAGATCATCAGCGTCTCGACGGGAAACTCCGGCCGCCAGCCCAGCGCCTCGCCGAAGCGCGCGAGACCCTTCTCGACCGCGCCCCTTATGCCGTGCTCCTGGCTGAAGTGGTTGACGATCAGCACCTGGCCGCCCGGCCGGCAGACGCGCTCCAGCTCCAGCATCACCTTGTCGGGGTCGGGCACCACGGTCAGCACATACATGGCCACCACGATGTCGAAGGAGGCATCGGGGAAATCCATGTCCGAGGCGTCCATCTCGCGCACCGCCTCGACGTTCGAGAGCCCGTGCTTGAAGACCCGCTCGCTCGCCTTGGCCAGCATTTCCCGCGAAAGGTCGATGCCGGTGATCTTCAGATGCGGAGAGTATTTCGGAAGCGAGATGCCGGTGCCCACGCCCACCTCGAGCACGCGCCCCTCGAAGCGGTTGATATGGCTCACGGTGCGGATGCGGCCGGCATCGGCGATCACGCCGAAGGTCGCGTCGTAGATCGGCGCCCAGCGGGCATAGGCGCGCTTAACCGCGCTCTCGTCCATGTCGATGATGCGCGCCTTCGGGCGCTCGCCGTCGAGATGCCGCGTGTTCGACAAAGCCTGCTCCTGGGTTCTCTTCAACATGCCAAATCCGTGGCCGCGCTTTCCGCCTCGGCCGCCACGATCAACCCGCCGCCCAGGACCCGTGCGCCTTCGCCGGGTCGCTCGTAGAACACACACGCCTGACCGGGCGCAATTGCCGGCTCGGCTTCGTCAAGGTGAACCCACGCGCCGTCCTCGATCGCCACAAGGCTAGCAGGCACCGGTGGACGGGTCGAGCGAATCTTAACATGCACCGGAATGCGGCGGCTTGCCTGTGGAAATGGGAAATCTCCGAGCCAGTTCACGTCCTCGATCCGGATATGGCGCTTGAGAAGCCCGGCGCGCGGACCAACGGTCACGCGGCGGCGTCCCGCATCGATCGCCTGCACATAGAGCGGCTCGCGACCCGCAATGCCCAGCCCGCGCCGCTGACCGACCGTGAACCCGGAGATGCCGGCATGCGTTCCGAGCACGCCGCCGTCGACATGCACGATCTCGCCGGCGGCGGCCGCGTCCGGCCGCAGCCCCTCCACCACCTCGCCATAGCGGCCGGTGGGCACGAAGCAGATGTCCTGGCTGTCGGGCTTTTCCGACACAGGCAGCCCCAAGGCCGCCGCGGCGGCGCGTGTCTCAGCCTTGGTGAGTTCGCCCAGCGGAAAGCGCAGGAAGGAAAGCTGCGCGGGCGTGGTCGCGAAAAGGAAATAGCTCTGGTCGCGCGTCATGTCCTTCGGGGTCGCGAGCTCGACCGTCTCGCCGCGCCGTACGCGCCGCGCATAGTGGCCGGTGACGAGCGCCGCCGCGCCGAGGTCGCGCGCATGCGACAGGAGGTCGGTGAACTTGACGGTCTGGTTACAGCGGACGCAGGGGATGGGCGTGCGTCCCTCGACATAGCTCGCGGCAAAATCCTCGATCACGGCCTCGCGGAAGCGGCGCTCGAAGTCGAGCACGTAGTGCGGGATGGAGAGCGCGCGCGCGACGGCCCTGGCGTCGTGGATGTCGGCGCCGGCGCAGCAAGCGCCCTTGCGGGCGGTCGCGGCGCCGTGATCGTAGAGCTGCAGCGTGATGCCCACGACATCATAACCCAGATGCTTCAAAAGCCCTGCGGCGACGGAGGAGTCAACGCCGCCCGACATGGCGATGACCACGCGCGTCGCATGGGCGGGCTCGGGCAGATCCAGCCCGGCGCGGACTGCGTCTAGCGTGCGCCGATCGAGGGACATCGTTCTTCCGTCTCCGCCGCCCCGGAGGCGGCATCCAGCCTATATGTGCAGCGCGCGCCGCTGCGGCAATGGCCGTTCGTTCGGCCGCCCGTGCGTGTCTTGATTTGGAGCACCGCGCCCCGGTGTGTTGTCGAATTGTTTGGACATGCTTAGGCGTTTCTTAAGCGCGATTGACTAGGTTGGTCCAGTCACCAGTTAAGTGAGTATTGGGCTGGTTCGGAATGAACGGTCAGTTGCGTCCTCGCGTAAACTACGTCATCGGGCCCGATGGCACACCTCTTACTGTGGCGGATCTTCCCGCTCCCGGAACCCGTCGGTGGGTGATCCGGCGCAAGGCCGAGGTGGTCGCCGCCGTGCGCGGCGGACTCCTCAGTCTCGAGGAAGCCTGCAGCCGCTACACGCTCACCGTCGAGGAATATCTGAGCTGGCAGCGGTCCATCGACCGCCATGGCCTTCCCGGCCTCCGCACGACACAGATCCAGAAATATCGCGGCTGACGCAACGTCAAGCTTCGCCCCTTCGACAAGCTCAGGACGAGGCTTGGGCATGCTCCTCATGCTGAGCCTGTCGAAGCATGAGGCCAGCCCGCTTCTCCTGACTAGCCGTCCAGCACCTCGCGCATCTTTGCCGCGAGCTGCTCGAGCGTGAACGGCTTCATCAGCAGCTTGGCGTCCGCATCCACCACGCCGTGGTGGACGACGGCGTTGCGCGTGTATCCCGTCGTGTAGAGCACCTTGAGGGCCGGCCGCTCCTTGAGCGCCCTCTCCGAGAGCTTGCGCCCGTTCATCTCCGGCATCACCACGTCGGTGAAGAGAAGCCCGATGTCCGGATGCTTGCCGAGCAGCTCGAGCGCCTGGGGTCCTGACGCCGCATGGAGGACCGTGTAGCCGAGCTCGCGCAGCGAGGCGACCGTGAGCTGGCGCACCCGATCCTCGTCCTCCACGACGAGCACGATCTCGCCCCGGTTTGCGGCGGCGGGCTGGGCCGGCGGGGTCGGCGCGGGCATATCCTCGGCTCCCAGGTAGCGCGGGAAGTACATCTTCACCGCCGTTCCCTGGCCGACCTCGGAATAGATCTTCACGTGGCCACCCGACTGCTTGACGAAGCCGTAGACCTGGGAGAGGCCGAGACCGGTTCCCTTGCCCGTCCCCTTGGTCGTGAAGAAGGGATCGAAGGCCCGCGCCAGCACATCGCCGCTCATGCCGTGGCCCGTGTCGCTCACCGCCACCAGTACATACTGGCCCGCCTGCACCTCCGCGTGGATCGAGGCATAGGCCTCGTCGAGATAGGCGTTGCCGGTCTCGATGGTGAGCTTGCCGCCCTCGGGCATGGCGTCGCGCGCGTTCACGCACAGATTGAGGATCGCGTTCTCGAGCTGGCCTGCATCGGCATGAGACTTCCAGAGACCGCCGGCGAGCACGGTCTCGAGCGAGAACTGCTCGCCCAGGGTGCGGCGCAGGAGGTCCGACATGTCGGTCACGAGGCGGTTGACGTCGAGCACGGCCGGCATGAGCGCCTGCTGACGCGAGAAGGCGAGGAGCCGGGTGGTCAGGGTCGCTGCGCGATGAGCGCCCTCGAGCGCGCCTTCGATGAAGCGGCCGACATCCATGTCGCCCTTGGCCAGCCGCTTCTGGACGAGATTGAGGCCGCTGATCACCACGGCGAGCATGTTGTTGAAGTCGTGCGCGACGCCCGCGGTAAGATGACCGATGGCCTCCATCTTCTGCATCTGGCGATTCTGCTGCTCCGCCGCCTCCCGCGCCGTCGTCTCCTTCAGCAGGCTGTTGTAGGCCGTTGTGGTTTCGTCGCGCGCGGCCACCAGCTCCCGCATGGAGCGGCGGATCGATGCGATGGCGGAGAAGGCGAGCAGCAGCACGGCGGCGATCGCCGTCAGCGAGACGACCTGCAGCGCTCTGGCCGTCCTGTCGGCACGCGCCAGCCGCTCGCCCAGGAGTCTGTCCTCCTCGGCCCGCATGCGCGAGACGATGTCGCGGATGCGGGTCATCGCTTCCTTGCCCTTGCCGGAGCGGATGATGACGCGGCCGACGTCGGCTTCGCCCGCCCGCATGCGCGCAATGCCTTCCGCGAGCAGGGCGAGGCGCTGCTCGGCGACATCGCGGAGCATGTTCAGCGCGCGCACCTGGTCCGGGTTGTCCGCTATCTCCTTGCCGAGCGCGTCCAGCTCGGGCCTGAGCGGCGCGATGGCTTCCGTGTAGGGCTCGAGATAGCTCTCCTCGCCCGTCAGCAGGTAGCCGCGCTGGCCCGTCTCGGCGTCCTGTATCAGCGACAGGACGCGGGAAAGGCTCGCCTCCACCCCAAGGGTGTGGCGCACGGATTCGTTGTTGTCGCGCTGGCGCTCGACCAGCCACGCGGTGGCGCCGAGCACGAGGAAGAGAACCGCGAAGCCCGCGACGATGGTGAAGAGATGCGCCGAGAGCGTTGTGCGCCGTTCGCCGTCCATGGCTAGAACTTCTTGAACACGAAGAAGGCTCCGAGCGCGATCAGAGCAAAGCCGACGGCGTAGTTCCAGCGGAAATCCTCGCCCAGATAGAGCACGGAGAAGACGGCGAAGACAGCGAGCGTCACCACCTCCTGGATGGTTTTCAGCTGTGCCGTCGTGTAGACGGCTGATCCGTAGCGGTTGGCCGGCACCGCGAAGCAGTATTCGATGAGGGCTATGCCCCAGCTCGCCAGGATCGCGAGGATCAGAGGCGAGGACTTGTACTTGAGATGCCCGTACCAGGCGAAGGTCATGAAGACGTTCGAGCAGACGAGCAGCAGGATCGGCAGGGTAGCGGCGGGAAGGGTCATGGACACGCAGGGATGCTCAGGAAGGAGCCTGCTTCCTAGCACGCCGGCCTCGCGTCTCCAATCTCGCCAAGGCGTTTACAACTCGAGCTCGCCCGACATGACGGGGATGGCCTGGCCGGCGACCCGGACGGCCGTGAGCCTTGGCCCTTCGACGTCCGCTTCCATCCAGAGGTCGCTCGGGCGGCCCATCTCGTAGCCCTGTTCCAGCCGGAAGCGGTTGGTGCCCTCGTCCAAGGCGCCGGACGCCAGGAGCTGGCCCGCGAGGATGGCCGTGGCCGAGCCTGTTGCCGGGTCCTCCGGAATGCCGCCGCCCGGCGCCAGCATGCGGGCGCGGAAGGCAGTGTCGGCATGATCGCCGCCGGGCGTGTAGAGATAGGCGCCGACGGTTCCCGATGCCTGCATCATCGCCGACCAGCCGGGCTCCGCCGGCTTGGCGCGGGAAAGCGCATCGCGGCTCGCGACGGGAATATAGAGGAAGCTCGGTCCGCCCGCGAAGTGGCCGGTGCGGTGGCCGCCGAAGCCGATCTCGGAAGGCTTAAGCCCGAGCGCCGCCGCGGCCTCGTTGGCCGCCGGAGCCGGCCCCTTCGCGGCATGCGGGATGACGGGCGCCGTGAACTGGGCGCGCGAGGCTCCCGCGATGCGCGTGACCTTGACCGGCACGAGGCCCGCCACCTCCTCCAGCCGGATTTCCGTCTCGAAGGGGCAGCCGGGCTTGCGGTCGCGCTCGGCGAGGAAGATGGCGCAGCCCACGGTCGGGTGGCCGGCGAACGGGATCTCCGCGCCGGGAAAGAAGATGCGCACGCTCGCCGTGTTGGCGGAGTCCCTGGGCTTGCGGACGAAGATCGTCTCTGAGAGATTGAACTCGCGCGTGATCGTCTGCATCTCCTCGGTGGTGAGATCATCCGCATCCAGCACCACGGCCAGCGGGTTGCCGCCGAACTTCCGGTCCGTGAAGACGTCGAGCGTGTGGAAGCTGTAGCGCCGCGTCACGGCAGCTTCACCTCAGCACGCTGGCCGGGCTCGACGGTCACCGTCGCCTCGCCGATCGTCTCGCCGTTCGAGAGCTTCGCCTTCACGTGGTAGCTGCCGGCCTTGGCGGCTGCGTTGAAGGTCGGCTCATATTTGGTCGTGAGCAGCGTGCGCTCGCCGGTGAGATCGAGCTCGCCGTCATAGACCTCGATCACCTCCGCGCCTTGCGCGTTGACCGCCAGGAAGCCGGCATTGGCGATGATCCGCGCCACCGTCTCCTTGCCCGGCTCGACATGCACCTGCTGCTCGGCCTTCGCGAGGCCCGAGGTGAAGACGACGACATAGTCGCCCGCGGGCAGGTCGAAGCGCGACTGGGCATCGTACTTGGTGGTGACGCTCTCGCGCGTGCCGTCGATGGAGCTGCCGCCCTTCTGGACCTCGAAGACCGCGTCGCGCTTGAACTCGGGGCCGCCTTCCGCGAAGAGCGCGATCGCCGTCAGCACGCCCGAGCCGGCGATAAGAGCCTGCTCCAGGATCTGGCCCGCCACGACCTCGAGCGACGCCTCGACGCTCGCCTCGCCCACCGTCATCTTCACGCTGTTGGAGCCCGCCGGCAGCAGCGCCTCGACGCTGCGGCCGTAAAGCGTGCTGAGCTGGTTGCCGGCCGCGTCCCGGAACTCCCAGGATGTCGAGTCCGCCACCGGTGTCTCGGCGTCGCGCCTGCCCTCCAGGCGGACGAGGCCGGCGTTGAGGTCCACATCGAGCTGGACAGGCTGGCCGCTCGCGATGCTCAACGGCAGTTCCACCTTGGCGAGGCTCGCGGCCACCTTCAGCACATACTGGCCGGGCGCCAGCTCCAGCTTCAGGTCGCGTCCGTACTCGGTGCGCACCCACTCGCCGGCGGTGCCGTCGGCGAGCGCGCGATAAAATTCCCAGTTGGCGGTGTCGAATTTTTCCGGCAGCTCCGCGCCGGGCGCCAGGCGCGCATGGCCCGTGAAGGTGTAGGGGCTGGGCTCCGGCGCCGGCGGCGGCTCCGCGGGCGCGCCGCTCTGGGCCGCGACCACGGTGCGGCCCAGCGCCTCCTCCAGTTCCTCGGCGTTGTCGGCGGTCAGCGAAAGGCCGCCGGTGCGGTCCGCGAGGCACTGGAGCTGGGCGCGCGCGCCCTCATCGTCGATGCCGAACCCCACCGTGTGGACAGTGAGCCCTATGCCGTTGCGCTCGAGCTCTTCCGCCACCGCGCAAGGGTCCTGGTTGCATGTCTCGATGCCATCGGAAACGAGGATGATGGTCGATTCCTTCTCCGTGTAGCGCAGCGCCTCCGCCGCCTCGCGCACCGCGGCGGTCATGGGCGTCATGCCCTTGGGGAAGAGGCCGTTGACCGCGGCCATGAAGGCGCCCGGATCGAGCGGGCCGGGCTCCAGCATCACCTCGATGTCGCCGCAGTTGCCCTTCTCGCGATGCCCGTAGACGACGAGGCCGAGCTCGTCCTGGGGGCGCCAGCGGGCCACGATGCCGGCCACCGTCTCGCGCGCGATGTCGATCTTCACCCGCCCGTTGATCTTGCCCCACATGGAGCCCGAGGCGTCGAGCACCAGGATGACGCGGACGCCCGGCTTTTCCTCCGCCTGCGCGGAAAGGACCGTCCCGAGCAGGAGGCATAGCCCGAGTGCCGCGAGCGCAAGGCGCAAAGCCGATCGCATGTCGTTCTCCCCCACAGACCCGCGCCCGCCAAGGACCATGCCACGGGCGGCTCGGGCGCGGCAAGCGGGGTGTCAGGAGCCGTGCGGGCGGCCGAAATCGGGGGCGGCCGTGTCCTGGCCGGCGGCGATGATGCCGCGGCGGATTTCCCGCGAGCGTGTGAAGAGCGTTTCCAGCGCCGCACCGTCGCCGAAGCGGATGGCGCGCTGCAGCGCCGTCAGGTCCTCGGTGAAGCGCCCGAGCATCTCCAGCACCGCCGTCCGGTTGTTGAGGAAGACGTCCCGCCACATCACGGGATCGGAGGCCGCGATGCGCGTGAAGTCGCGGAAGCCGCCGGCCGAATACTTGATCACCTCGGACTTCGTCACCTCCTCCAGATGCGCGGCGGTCGAGACGATGTTGTAGGCGATGAGGTGGGGCAGGTGGCTGACGATGGCGAGCACCATGTCGTGATGCTCCGGCGTCATGGTCTCCACGTTCGATCCGCAGGCGCGCCAGAAGGCCAAGAGCTTCTCGACCGCCTCCCTGTCGCTGTCGGGAACGGGCGTGATCACGCACCAGCGATTGGCGAAGAGTTCCGCGAAGCCCGCGTCGGGACCGGAATGCTCGGTGCCGGCGATGGGATGGCCGGGGATGAAGTGGACCCCTTGTGGCACATGCGGCGCCACGTCCGCGACCACGGCCGCCTTCACCGAGCCGACATCGGTGAGGATCGCGCCGGGCTTGAGCGCCGGGGCCATCTCGGCGGCGAGCGGCCCGCAGGCGCCGACCGGCACGCAGAGGATGACGAGGTCGGCATCCTTGACCGCCCCGGCCGCCGTTTCGTGCATGCTGTCGCAGAGGCCGAGTTCCATGGCGCGGTCGCGCGTCTTCTGGCTCTTGGCGTAGCCCGCGATGTGGCCGGCAAGTCTGGCGCGCCGCATGATATGGCTGAGCGATGAGCCGATGAGGCCGATGCCGATGAGGGCGACGCGCTGGAACATGGGATCGCTCATGCGCCACCGCCCATGAATTCCTGGAGCGCCTTGACGAGCGCCCGGTTCGCCTCCTCGCTGCCGACGGTGATGCGGAGCGCGCCCGGCAGCCCGTAGCCTTCCATGCGCCTCAGGATCAGTCCGCGCTCGGAGAGGAAGGCGTCGGCGGCCGCCGCCCCGCGTCCGTTCGTCGGGAAATGCGCCAGGATGAAGTTGCCGACGCTCGGCGTGACCTTGAGCCCGATCCTCTCGAGCTCCGCCGTGAGCCACGGAAGCCACCGGTCGTTGTGCGCGACGGCGGCCTCCACATGCTCTGTGTCGGCGATGGCCGCCGCGCCGGCGGCGATGGCCGGGGCGGAGACGTTGAACGGGCCTCTTATGCGGTTCAGGACGTCGGCCACCGCGGGCGGGCAATAGGCCCAGCCGAGGCGAAGCCCCGCGAGCCCATAGACCTTCGAGAGCGTGCGCGTCATCACGACGTTGGAGGACGTGGCGACCAGCTCGATGCCGGACTCGTAGTCGTTGCGGCGCACATATTCTGCATAGGCCGCGTCCAGCACCAGAAGGCAGCCGGCGGGGAGGCCGCCATGCAGCCGCTTCACCTCATCGAAGGGGATGTAGGTGCCGGTCGGGTTGTTGGGATTGGCGAGGAACACGATTTTCGTGCGCGGCGACACGAGCTTCAGGAACGCATCGACATCGGCCGTGAGGTTCGTCTCCTCGGCGACGCGGGCGGTCGCGCCGTTCGACTGGATGGCGATCGGATAGACGAGGAAGCCGTGGCGGGAATAGATCGCCTCATCGCCGGGGCCGAGATAGGCGTGGGAGATGAGCTGCAGAAGCTCGTCGGAGCCCGCGCCGCAGACGATGCGGTCGGGGTTCAGCCCGTGGCGCTGGGCCACCGCCTCGCGCAGCCGCGCGGCGGCGCCGTCGGGATAGTAGTGGAGCGCATCGGCCAGCTCGCCATAGGCGGCGACGGCCCTGGGGCTCGGGCCGAGCGGGCCCTCGTTGGAGGAGAGCTTGTAGGTCTTCACCCCCTTCGCCGCGCTGCTCTTTCCCGGCACATAGGGCGCGATGTCGAGGATTCCGGCCTTGGGACGCGGACCTTCCGAGGGCTCAGCCATGGTCTTCCCCTTGAAAACAGCGCCTGCGATAGCGCCGGGGGCGGGCGGGCGCAACCCCGATGCCCCGCATGTCCGGCCGGGCAGTTGCAAAGCGGGGACTTTGCCGTTATCTCAAGGGCGCATGCCGGCTCGCCTTTGAGCCGCCGCCCTTAGCCGATGTAGCTCAGTTGGTAGAGCAACGCATTCGTAATGCGTGGGTCGGGGGTTCAAGTCCCTTCATCGGCACCATTCTCGCTAGCTTCTTCGCCTCCGAACCACACTTGTCATCCCGGATCGGCGGAGCCGAGTCGGGATCCGCCAGCCGCCGCTCATGCGCTTCCGATCCCCGACAGCCGCTCACGCGGCTTCCGGGATGACAGGACGAATAAAGAGTGGTTGCTGAGCAGCTCGCTAGTCCGTCCGCAGCATCCTCGCCGGCTTGGTGTCGAGGGCCCGCCAGATGATGAAGAGGCCGGCGGCGACCGCGAATCCAAGTGTTCGGATGAGCCTTGTCAGCCTAGCTCCAATGATATATATCATTGGTATCTATCGTTAGAGGCGCGGTATGAGTGAAATCGGAACAGGAAAGCTCTTCAAGCATGGTAGGAGCCAGGCGCTGCGGCTTCCCAAGGAGTTTCGACTTCCGGGCAAGGAGGTACGCCTGCGCAGGGAAGGCGCGAACATCGTGATCGAGCCCACGGAGTTCGATGTTGATGCGTGGCTCGCGGGTCTCGATCGGTACAGGGACGTGCCGTTCATGGAGGAGGGCAGGGAGCAGCCGTCCATGCCCGACGACGACGTCTCGCTCGATTGATGATCTGCCTCGATACCAATGCGGCCATCGCTATCCTGAGAGGCAAGCCGCCAGCACTTCTGGATCGCGTGAGAGTGGAGGCGCCGAGGAACGAGCTTGCCCTTTCGGCTATCGCTCTTTTCGAACTGCAGTACGGCGTTGCGAAGAGCCCGAGGCGGATGGAGAACGCGGAGCGGCTCAAGCTGTTCCTGCGCGCTCCAATCGCGATCCTGCCCTTCGATGCAGAGGACGCAGAAGAGGCTGGGGATATTCGCGCGGAGCTGCAGCGAAAGGGCAAGCCGATCGGTCCTTACGACCTGCTGATCGCCGCCCAAGCTCGACGGCGCAGCGCGCTTCTCGTCACCGCCAACACGCGCGAGTTCTCCCGCGTGCCGAAGCTGATGATCGAGAATTGGGAAAAGGCCACTCTACCTCGCCCTGAGAATCGGTGAACGTTTGCGCGTGGGCGCGGCCTACCCTCTTGTCCCTCCGGCTTACGCTGGAACTACTCACTCAGTCGCGAATCTAAGTATTGCCGCATCTCCAATTCCGCGTTCAATTTGCTCGAATGGAGACCATGTCTTTCCCACTGTTCGACGTGAGGCTTCTCTATCTCATTCTGGCAGTGGTTGTGTGCGTGGGCGCTTGGAAGTTGCTCGTGTGGCGCTTCCTCAGAAGCGACATCGATCACCTGCGTCCTGCTTTGAAGTTCCTGCTGACGTCCGGCTATCACTTGGGCTGGGTATGCTTCGAGAGCACGAGGACCGGGCATTTTGTCCAGTTCAGGAAATATATCGAGCCGGGGAATGTGATTGGAATCGAGTTGGCGTTCCCTCGTAGCGTCTACAACACACCTTATTGGGAGCGCTTTCTCGATCTGCTCGATGAGGCAGGAGAAGAGGTGACCATCAAGGCAGTGCCGCAGGGAGACGACAGCATGGAGTTCGCCTATGTCGACTTCGGCGACGACTGCGAACGGGCGTTCCGGGTCGGCCGATCCATCCTTCTGAACGTCTATGGTCTTTCGCTTCGGGCCCGCTACGACTACACGTTTGATGGCATCGACCTCAAGCTTTCGGAGATCGTCAACAAGGCCCAGCAGCCGAGCGAGTGGCCGGACTTTCGCCGGTACTGACTCGCCCCGCTACTCCGTTCGCAATATTCGGGCCGGCTTGGCGTCCAGCGCCCGCCAGGTGGTGAATAGCCCGGCGGCGACCGTCAGGCCCATTCCGGTGAGCGCCGTCAGCAGCGCGGTCACCGGCGAGAAGCGCCAGTCTGTCTCCATGACGAAGGTGATGATGGCCCACGAGGCAGCCGAGCCCGCGACCGTCGCGAACGCCGCGGTGAGGAGCCCGAGCAGCGCGTATTCGAGCGTGAAGGCGCCGACGAGCTGGCGCCGCGTCGCGCCGAAGGTCTTCAGCACCGCCGCATCGTAGAGCCTGGTCGAGAGGCTGGTCGCCAGCGCGCCCGCGAGCACGATGGCGCCCACGATGAGCGTGATGGCGTTGGCGCCCCTTATGGCGAGCAGCAGCTTGTCGGCGAGGTCGTTCACGGCGAGAAGCGCGTCCTTGACGCTCACCGCCGTCACCGTCGGGAAGGCGGCCGTCACGGCCTTGAGCACGCCCGCCTCGCTGCCCGGCGGCACGCTCGCGGTCACAAGCTCGATATGGGGGGCGCCTTTCAGCGTGTTGGGCGAGAACACCATGGCAAAGTTGATCTGGAGCGAGCGCCAGTCGACGCGCCGGAAATTGGCGACCGTCGCCTCGACGTCGCGCCCGAGCACGTTCACCGTCACCTTGTCGCCGAGCTTCAAGCCGAGTCCGTTTGCGATCTCGTCGACGAAGGAGACGAGCGGCGGGCCGGAATAGTTCGCAGGCCACCATTCGCCGGCGACAAGCCTCGATCCCTTGGGAAGGGTGTCGGAATAGGTGAGGCCGCGGTCGCCGCGCACCGCCCAGGCGACCTCCGGGTCGGGGCGCGCCTGCTCCACGGGCACATCGCCGAGCTTGCGCACGCGGCCGCGCAGCATGGGAGCGCCCTCGATGGCGGTGACTCCCGGCTGCGCGCCGAGGAACGTCTTGAAACGATCGGCCTCGCTCGACTGGACGTCGAGGAAGAAGAAGGAGGGCGCGCGCTCGGGCAACGCCTGCCGGAGCTCGAGCGTCAGGTTGCGGTCGATGAGGGCGAGCGTCACGAAGAGCGTGAGGCCGAGACCGAGCGACAGGATCACGGAGGGCGTGGCGGCGCCCGGCCGATAGAGATTGGCGACCGCGTATTTGAGGACGGCGCCCTTGGGGCGCACCCACCGCTCCGCGAAGCGCATGAGCGCGAAGGCGAAAAGGGCGAGCACCGCGAAGGAGCCGACGACGCCGCCGATATACCAGAGGGTCAGGAGGCGGTCGGGGAAGACCAGGAGCGCGAGGGCGGCAAGGAATTCCAGGAAGATGACGATGGCGAGGACGAAGCGCTTCTCAGGGACAGCCTCGACGATGCTGCGGCTGTTGCGGAAGAGGGCGGCCGGGGCGATGGCGCGTGCTTCGGCGAGGGGCCAGAGCGCGAAGGCGATGGTGACGAGATAGCCGAAGGCGAGCGCGTGCAGGAGCGGCATCGGGTCGAAGCCCGTGGCGATCGGCACCGGCAGCAGCGGGCCGATCAGCGCATGGGCGATCCAAGGCGTGGCCGCGCCGAGCACGAGCGCCACCGCGATCCCGATGCTCGCCACCGCCAGCACCAGGAGGAAATAGACGCGAAAGACGAGGGCGCGCGAGGCGCCGAGGCATTTGAGGATGGCGATGTTCTCGCGCTTCCTGTCGAGGAAGGTCGAGACCGAGTTCGCCACGCCCACGCCTCCGACGATAAGGGCCGTCAGGCCGACA
>JBFXDI010000054.1:0-24553 GCA_050181295.1 Parvibaculaceae bacterium
GAGGTAGAGGGCATCGTCGGTGTCGAGACGGCCGAGCGCGGAGGCGATGACCTCGTTGGGGAGCGCCTCCATGAGCTCGTCGCGCACGCCCTCGTCGAGCTCGGGCAGCGCCTCGACGTCGAAGGAACGGCCGAGCAGCGTGATGAGCCGGACGCGGTCCTCGGACGGCAGGAGCTCGATCAGATCCGCGAGATCGGCCTGGTGGAGGTCCTCGGTGAGTGCCCTGACGCGCGGCTGCTCGCCCGCGGCGAGCGCCTCCGCGACGGTCTCGACGAGCTCGGGCGTGACGACGCCCTCCTCGTCCTCCTCGGCCGGCCGGGCTTCCGCTTCCACCATGATCGCCAGCCTCCGAGCCGCCGGACACGCAGCGATTGCCTTACGCAGACCCGCGTGTCAAATCAGTGTCCGAAGCGAAGGGAACGCCCCATGGACAAGATCGCTCCCGAAGACCGCGTGGTCGTCAATCTCAAGACGGCTAAGTTCAAGCCCTTCCTCGTGGACGGCGCGCCGCTGCCCGGCCAGAGCTTCCTGCAGCTCGATGAGACCTTCCCCGAAGGCGCGGGCTTCACGATCTACCGCATGGCGCCGAACAGCGAGACGCAGCCGCACGAGCACACCTGCCACGAGCAGTTCCTGGTGCTCGAAGGCGAGCTCGAGGACCACGACGGCCACGTCTATAAGCCAGGCGACTTCGTGCTCTTGAAGGACGGGACACGGCATTTCTCCCGCACGCGCACGGGCTGCACGCTCGCCGTCTTCGTCGCGAGCATCGAGAAGAACATCTGAGTGGACCGCCCTGGCGCCGAGACGCTGGCGCGCTGGGCCTGCGCCTATGCGGGGGCCATCTGGGGCCTGTTCTGGATGCCGCTCAGGGAGATGCAGGCAGCGGGCCTCGATCCGATCTGGAGCACGGCGCTGTTCTTCGCCGTGCCGGGCCTCGTCTTCCTGCCGCTCCTGCCCTTCCGCCTCAAGCCGCTGGCGCAAGGCGGCCTGAAGCTCCAGCGCTCGGCGCTGCTCGCCGGGGCCGCCATGGCATTCTACGCGCTTGCGGTGACCCAGACCGAGGTCATCCGCGCCATGCTCCTCTTCTACCTGACGCCTCTGTGGAGCACGCTTCTCGCGCGGTTCCTGCTCGGCGAGCGCATCACGCCCGCGCGCGGGCTCGCCATGGCGCTCGCCTTCGCCGGGCTCCTCGTCATCACCGGCATCGACGTCGGGCCGCCCCTGCCGCGCAACCTCGGCGACTGGCTGGCGCTCGCCTCCGGGCTCACCTGGGCGGGCGGGGCCGTGAGCCTGAGGCTCGACCGCACGTCGAGCGCGGTCGACATCACGCTCTCCTTCTTCCTCTGGGCGACCATCCCGGCGGTGGCCTTCGGCGTCGCGGCCTGGCTCGGCGGCACAGCGCCGCTGCCCGACGCGGCGGTGCTCGGCAACCTCGCCTGGCTGCTCCCCATCCTGCTCCTCATGGTGGCGAGCGGGGTCTTCTGCTGCATCTGGGGGCCGATGCGCCTCGATCCGGGCCTCGTGGCGCTGCTCTTCATGACCGAGATCACGGTCGGGACCGTCACCGCCGCCATATGGGCGGGCGAGCCCTTCGGCCTGCGCGAGGGGCTGGGCATCGTGCTCGTCACGGCCGCTGCGCTGGTCGAGGCGGTGAAGGAGCTTTTCTCGCGGCCGGCGAGGGCGACACTATAGGCCGCAGTTAGCCTCGCCCCTGCTCCTTCGAGATCGTGTCGTGTGGCGGATCGTTGTTGCAACATCTGGAGGTTGTGGCACAGTAATCCGTGCCGATACGGGGGAGGGTGATGTCGGTCCACGAGAAGGCTAAGCGGTTCATTGTCGTCGTCTTTGTCTTCGTAGGTAGCTTTCCCATTTGGGGCGGTCTTCTTTCGACCCTCCTCGGAACGGGGGGCGTCATGTTTCTTGTCGCACCCGTCGCGCTACTCGCGGGAGCGATTACCCTCTGGGTTTTCAAATGCTCCCGCTGTGGCGCCCCTGTCTTCTGCTCTGCCAAGACTGGCCCAATCCAATCCTTCTGGCCTTGGCCGCGGAAAACATGCGTCGACTGCGGCGATGATCTCACCCGCAAGCGACCGACGTCATGACCTATCGGCGAACCAAGCAGGTCATCATCGTCGTATGGCTGA
The DNA here is from genome assembly GCA_050181295.1 of Parvibaculaceae bacterium. GTDB lineage: Bacteria > Pseudomonadota > Alphaproteobacteria > Rhizobiales > Aestuariivirgaceae > JBFXDI01. The sequence goes on from JBFXDI010000054.1 coordinate 2,148, forward strand.
TGTTCTTCGCGCTGCTGGGCGCCTTGCGCTATTTCGAGGTCTCCTTCCACGATGCCAAGTTCATCGGTGGGGCTGCCTGGTGGGCCGTGCTCGGCTTCATGTGGCTGGCCCTGAGATGCCCGAAGTGTCGTGCATCGCTCTTCTCGCAAGGGCCATGGGGCCGCAAGCAATGCGCGAAATGCGGGCATGCCCTCTCATGACGTGCTGCGGTCTCTGGGAAGATGATGGGACTTGGAGATAGCGATGCAGATCACGCTGGATCACGATTGTGCCCTCGTTCTCTTCGACGTCCTCGCCCGCTGGCTCGAAGACCAAAACGGCAAGAACATCACCATCGATCACCCCGGCGAACTCGCGGCCCTACAAGATCTCCTCTGCGAATTCGAAGGGCCTCTCTCCGAACCCTTCCTCGCCGACTATGACGTGCGCGTGGCATCGGCGCGCGAAGCATTGGGGAAGCGATACGAGGAATTCCCTGACATAGTCGCAAGCTTCTCGCGGGGCGAAAATGATGCCGATTGAGTTTGCCGACCCTTGGCGGGCTCTCGATGCGTCCGCGGAACGGGAAACATTGCAGCGCCGCTACGAAAACGAAGTCTCGGGCTCGCACCCGCTGGCGAGTCTAGAAGGACAAATCATCGGCCGGAGCGATGCCAGCGACGATGTCATGGTCCGCTTGAATGACAAGCGCTTCGCCGTCGTGCATCTGACCTGGAGCATTGGCGACCCTCACTGGACGACATCTTTCACGGTCTACGCCTCAGAAGAGGCCGCGTCACAGCGCATCGCGGAAGATTCTACACCATCCATGTGAGAATTATGTTCTCTGACGTGTTTTGCCCCGTTGAGAAAGCGGTATTCCAGGCAAGTTCACTCCGTCATACTCGACCTACAGCGACCGCGATGGAAAAACAGTTAAGATCAGATACTCCAATGAGTGAGTGAATCGGTGACAAAAGCAGGACAACCATGCTGTCTCGACTCAAGACATTCCTGTCAAAGGCGGGAACGACGGTCGGAAAGTTCGCGCGGCCGCCGAGGCGGTTCAGGAGCGAATTCCGGCCGGATGGCATTCGGACCAAGTCGGGAGAAAAAGAAGAGTTCTTCCCATGGGAAGACGTGACGGGCATATGGGTCGGCAATGAGGACTGCCTGACCTATGAGCAGGTGGTGCTGGTTCTGCAGTTCGACGGTACACGGCAGATCCGGCTCAACGAGCTGGATTCCGATCTGCCGGCCGCCGTGGAGTTCATGAAGCGCTTGGGTGTGTTTTCGCCGCCGGACGACTGGTTCACCGACATCTCTGTCGCACCGGCGGGCACCTGGCGATGCCTCCACGGCCGACCCGCGGCGTGAGTATGCAAGAGCCGAGATAGACCAGCTCTCCGATCACCCTCGCCGCGCGCCTACTCAGGAAGGTGCTCGATCGCGTCCGCCAGCCGGTCCTGCAGTTCCTTGTCAGCCTGTTTCTGATCGGCCCAGACTGGCGAGTTGTGGATGAATCTCGTCGCCTCCAGCACCGGCATTCCCAGCCGGTTCACCAGAAACTGCACCGATTGCATCTTGCTGAAGCGACGGCATTTCAGAATGCCGGCTATGGCCGAAATGTCTCCGCCAACATCCAGCATCGGCTTAAACCTGTCGACCAGGTCCTGATGCTCGTCGGACATCGGCATCACTCGCCCTGCCGGTCGATCTCCGCGAAGGCCGCCTCGGCTTTCTTCGCGGCTCATCGTCCCGTCTGGACTATCAACGTATTTCGGGTCGAGTCCGAACCAGACGCGCCTCTGCCATTCCTCATCCGTGATGTGCGAGAGTTGATCTCGGAAAGCATTCAGCCACGAGAACTTCAGCGATACGGCCGTCAAAGCGGACGCGCCGTTCTGGAACGCCTTCATCTCGCAATTCACGACCGATCCGGGCGGGTACTCCCACGTCTCGTCCTCGGGCACCTCGCCCAGAACGAGATAGGTCCCGTCAGGCTGCAACTCGGCTTCTGCCGGACGCCAGACGTCCGTCCCTTCGTTCATAAGGCGCACGAAGATGCGGGCTGGGGCGGACGTGGACATCACGCAACAGAATACCGTCGCCGGTCTTGCATGGACAAGCGAAGCATCTGGCCGTCGCTGCAATTCGGGCTATATAGACGGAAAGCAGGGCGGCTTCTCGCCTGCCTGTCCCTTCCAAGCCAAGAGTCGGCAACGCATGACAAAATCGAATGGTGCGGTCGAGAAGACTCGAACTTCCACGGGGTTTCCCCCACTAGCACCTCAAGCTAGCGCGTCTACCGTTCCGCCACGACCGCATGTCCATGGAGGGCGCGGGGTACTTAACAAGGCCCCCACCCTAAATCAAGGCTCCCGCGACGCGCTGGCGGGCGAAATCTCAAGACTTCGCTCGGTCCGCCCGGTCGCGTGGGAAACGGCGCCCTCCCTCGTGCCCTATCCGCAAGCCGTCGAGCGCATGGAGCGCGAGGCCGGGACAATCGCGGAAGGCCTGGCGCCGGAGCGCGTGTGGCTCATCGAACACCCGCCCCTCTACACCGCCGGCACCAGCGCGCGCGACGAAGACCTCGTGGCGCCCGCGCGTTTCCCGGTCTTCCGCACCGGCCGCGGCGGCCAGTTCACCTATCACGGACCGGGCCAGCGCGTGGCCTATGCGATGCTCGACCTCAAGACGCGCGGTGAGGACGTGCGGACCTACGTCGCTGGGCTCGAGGCCTGGATCATCGGCGCGCTCGCAGACCTCGGCGTCGCAGCCGAGCGGCGCGAGGACCGGGTCGGCGTCTGGGTCAGGCGCGGCATGCGCGAGGACAAGATCGCCGCCATCGGCATCCGCGTGCGCCGCTGGGTGAGCTATCACGGCATCAGCCTCAACGTCCGTCCCGACCTCTCCCATTTCGACGGCATCGTGCCCTGCGGGGTGCGGAAGCATGGCGTCACCAGCCTTGCCGATCTCGGGCTCGACCTCACCATGGCGGACTGCGACGCGGCGCTGAGGCGCAACTTCGAGCGCATCTTCGGGCCGACGGTCTGAGGAAGCTCGTCATTCCAGCGAAAGCGCGAAGGCTGGAGTCCACTGATGAATCTGCCACCCAGCGGGACCGCTTCATGGGATGCCAGCCTTCGCTGGCATGACGGCTTGATGCGGCGGTCAAATAGTCGCGCGTATCTCGAAGTCCAGGGGAACATCGGGCGTGTCGGGCAGCGGGCGCATATCCGTGACCTTAGCCGTGCGGGGACCCTGCCGGCAGCGCGCCAGCATGTCGGAGACCTTTCCATCCTCGCCGGAGAACACCGCCTCCACCGCTCCGTCGCGGCGGTTGCGGACCCAGCCCCGAAGGCCCATCGCCCTCGCCGTCCGCGCCGCCCAGTCGCGATAGCCCACGCCCTGCACACGGCCCTCGATCAGGACATGAGCCGCCTTCGTCACTTCGCGGCGACGAGCCGCTTCTTCATGGCGGCGGCCTTCTGGGGGAAGCGGGCCTGCACCGCCGTCCGCGCCGCACCCGACTGGTCGCGCACCTGCACCAGCATGACCTCGCGGGGGCCTGCTGCCACATCCGGCGCCGGCGGGGCCGGCGGCTTCTTCTTTTTCGCGTCCTTCTTCGCGGGCTTCGGCTTCACGGTCGCGACGCGGAAGCCGAGGCTTCCGGCGTAGACCACCTCGCCCGGATCGACCGTCACGGTGATCTCGCGCGGGGCGCCGGACGCATCGCCCACGTCGACGAACTGCCCGTTCCCGTCCTCGGCGGCGAGCAGCATGTAGCGGCCGGGCTCGACCGCCTGCACGGTCACGTCGTTGGGATCGAGCCGCAGCGTGAACTCCGGGCCGGTGCGGCCGCGGCGCCACTTGGTGACCAGGGGCTGGGCCTGCCCTTGCGCGCCGTAGCCGCCTTGCAGGGCGATGATGCCGTGAAGCGTCGGCTGGTAGAAGGCATCGCTGATCGTTCCGTCGCCCGCCTGCTCGACCGGCGGCGGAGGCGGCTGGTCCGCCGCCAAGGGCGGAGAAGGCGCATTCGCGTCGATGACGCGCGGCGCCGCGCAGCCGGACACCGCCAGCAGCACACCAAGCACGATCAGAAACCCGCTCTTCCGCATGCAATCCACCGCCCAACTGCCGTGATGGCCCAGATCCCGAACCCTACGCGAATTCCATGATGACCGCATCCACGGCGAGGCTGTCACCAGGCTTTACCCGGATCGTCTTCACGGTGGCGTCGCGCTCGGCCCGGAGCACGTTCTCCATCTTCATGGCTTCCACCACCGCCAGCGTGTCGCCGGCCTTCACGTCCTGGCCTTCCGTCACCGCGATCGAGACGACGAGGCCCGGCATGGGGCAGAGGAGCCTGTTGGCGGTGTCGCCCGCCGCCTTCTCGGGCATGAGGCGGGCAAGCTCCGCCTCGCGGGGCGTGAAGACATGGGCGTCCGTCTCGACGCCCCGATGGGTGAGGCGGTAGCCGTTGAGGATGGGGCGCACCTGCACGGCGCACCTCTCGTCTCCGACCGTGCCGTTCCAGAGCACCTCGCCCGGCCGCCACGCGGACTCCACGGGAACCGCCTCCCCGCCGATCCTCAGCGCGAGCACATCGCCCTCTTCCGAGGCGATCGACACCTCGTGCCAGTCGGTCCCGAGCTTCACCACCCGGTCGAGCGAGAAGGCCACCTTGCGCCCGTTCATCTGGCCGCTGATGCGGCGCTTGCGAAGGTTCTCCGCATGATCGACGGCGGTCGCAACCGCCACGAGCCGCCTGGCGATCACGGGCGTCACCTCGGCGCCCGAGAAGCCGTCCGGAAACTCCTCCCTGATAAAGCCGGTCGAGAGCTTGCCCGACTGCCAACGGCGCTTCTCCATCACGGCGGAGAGGAAGGGGATGTTGTGGCGGATGCCGTCGATCACGAAAGCGTCGAGCGCGTCCGCCATGGCCGCGATCGCGGCCTTGCGGGTCGGCGCATGGGTGCAGAGCTTGGCGATCATCGGATCGTAGTAGAGGGAGATCTCTCCTCCCTCGTAGACGCCGGTGTCGTTTCGGACCGTCACGCCCTTGGCGGAAGAACCCTCCGGCGGCCGGTAGCGCGTCAGTCGGCCGATCGAGGGCAGGAAGTTGCGGTAGGGATCTTCCGCATAGACGCGGGATTCGACAGCCCAGCCTTTGAGCCTGACATCGGACTGTCTGAGCTTCAGCTTCTCGCCCGCCGCCACACGGATCATCTGCTCCACGAGGTCGATGCCGGTGACGAGCTCGGTCACGGGATGCTCGACCTGGAGGCGGGTGTTCATCTCGAGGAAGTAGAAGCTCTTGTCCTGACCCGCCACGAACTCGATGGTGCCGGCCGAGTCGTAGCCGACGGCCTTCGCCAGCGCGACCGCCTGTCTGCCCATGGCGGCGCGGGTCTTCTCGTCGAGGAGCGGCGAAGGCGCCTCCTCGATGACCTTCTGATTGCGGCGCTGGATCGAGCACTCCCGCTCGCCGAGATAGATGACGTTGCCATGCTTGTCGCCCAGCACCTGGATCTCGACATGGCGCGGGTTCTCAATGAACTTCTCGATGAAGACCCTGTCGTCGCCGAAGGACGACTTGGCCTCCGAGCGGGCCAGCCGGAACCCCTCCTCCACCTCCTTCGGTCCGTGGGCAATGCGCATGCCCTTGCCGCCGCCGCCGGCGGACGCCTTGATCATCACCGGAAAGCCGATGTCCTTGGCGATCTTCAGCGCCTCGGCCCCGCTCTCGATGGCGGCAAGGTGGCCGGGGACCGTCGAAACCTTGGCCTTTGCCGCGAATTTCTTCGATTCGATCTTGTCGCCCATGGCCTCGATGGCCTTGGGGTTGGGGCCGATGAAGACGATCCCCGCCGTCTTCAAGGCCTTGGCAAAGCTCGCGTTTTCGGAAAGGAACCCGTAGCCCGGATGAACGGCCTGGGCACCCGTCGCCTTGCAGGCCTCTATGATGCGGTCGATCACCAGATAAGACTGGGACGCCGGCGCCGGCCCGATGTTGACAGCCTCGTCCGCCATATCCACATGCAGGGAGCGGCGATCGGCCTCCGAATACACGGCCACGGTCCGGATTCCGAGCCTTTGCGCCGTCCTGATCACCCGACAGGCGATTTCGCCCCGATTGGCGATCAGGATCTTGTCGAACATACGTTCACGCCCCACATCCGGCCTCCACCATAACCGAAGCCGGGACTATTAGACTTAGCGGCAAGCGGCGTAAACTGCTGCTTCCAGGCCCTTCGAGTCGTTCTCAAGGTCGGCCCATGAAACATTCAACATCCACCACGCTCATCGACGAAGTCGTGCGCTGGCTGAACCAGCAGGCGCTCAACGAGACGAGCCTCGAGGTCATCGCCCGCGGCACCTGCGAGCGGCTCGCGGCCGCCGGCATCCCGCTCGCCCGGGCCTACATGTCGTTCTCCATGCTGCACCCCCTCTACCGCGCCGTAGGCTTCCTCTGGGATCACAAGAAGGGTTTTTCCGTCGAGAAACACCAGCATGTGCGCGAGGGCGAGACGGACCGGTTCCTGAAGAGCCCCTTCTATCACATCTACAGCAACCAGCTTCCCTATCTGCGCCGCCAGATCGGCAACAATGACGGCGCTTTCGAGTTTCCGATCTTCGAGGAGCTGAGGGACGCCGGCATCACGGATTATTTCGCCTACAAGCGCGAGTTCGCGCCGAGCTCCGGCCAGGGCATGATCGGCTCCTGGTCCACGGCGCGCCGCGACGGCTTCACGGATGAGGAGATCGCCGCCTTCATAAGGGTGCAGGACAGCCTCGCCGTGACCTCCAAGATCGCGGTCAAGAGCAAGCTCGCCTCCAACATGCTCTCGACCTATCTCGGCATCGGCGCGGGCGGGCGCGTGCTCTCTGGCCAGATCCGGCGGGGCGACGGCGAGACCATCAAGGCCGCCATCGTGGTCGCCGACATGCGCAACTCGACCCGGCTCGCCGAGGAGGTCGGACGCGAGGCCTATATCGAGACGCTCAACACCTTCTTCGACAACACCGCTTCCGCCTTCGCGGAAGCCGGCGGCGAGATCCTGAGCTTCGTCGGCGACGGGTTCCTCGCCATCTTCCCCTGCGGCGACAGCCCGCAGGAGCGGCGCGAGGCCTGCCGCAAGGCGCACTCGGCGGCGATCGTCGCGAGCCAGTGGATGGCTGAGGCCAACGAGGAGCGCAAGCAGAACGGCGAGGACGAGATCGGCTACGGCATCGGGCTCCACATCGGCAACGTCATGTTCGGCAATGTGGGGCTGATGGACCGGCTGGCCTTCTCGGTCTTCGGCGCGGCCGTCAACGAGGCGACAAGACTCGAGGCGCTGACCAAGGTCTACCAGACGCCGATCGTGGCGAGCGAGGAGTTCCGCGGCCGCTGCGAGGGCGCCTGGGACGAGCTCGGCGAGGAGACGCTGCGTGGCGTCAGCCATCCGGTCAACGTGTTCTCGCCCTGCAAGGTGGAGAGCAAGTCGATCAAGGCCACGATCGCGCGGCGCATCGCCGAGATCGGCCGCTCGGACGCCGAAAACGTGCTGCTGCTCCACCGCGGCGACCTCGGCAAGCAGGAGGCGGCGGAGTAGCAGACGATCTCTATTCCTCCCCCTCGATGGGGGAGGTCGGCGCGCGGAACGCCGGGTGGGGGTGAGAGTTGCCCCTGGACCGATCTGCCCACCACCCCACCCCTGCCCCTCCCCCTCAAGGGGGGGTGCAATAGGCGGGCTCCACACACATAGAGGCATTGACACGGGGCTCTGTTTGGCCGCCTTACCCGATCGCAAAGGATTGCCGGGTCAATCCTCGGATCAAGTCCGAGGACGGCAATGACGGTTTAGAGGATCATGTCCCGGCACGTTCCGACCATAGGCCTCGTGAGCTTGGGCTGTCCCAAGGCGCTGGTCGATTCCGAGCGCATCCTCACCCAGCTCCGGGCCGAGGGCTACCGCTTCTCGCCCGACTATGCGGGCGCGGACGCCGTCATCGTGAACACCTGCGGCTTCCTCGATTCCGCCAAGGCGGAATCGCTCGCGGCCATCGGCGAGGCGCTGTCGGAGAACGGCAAGGTCATCGTCACGGGATGCCTCGGCAAGGAGGCGGAGACGATCCGCGCCGCCCACCCTTCGGTGCTCGCCGTCACCGGCCCGCAGCAATACGAGGAGGTGGTCGAGGCCGTGCACGAGGTGGTGAAGCCCGTGCACGATCCGAAATACGATCTCGTGCCGCCCCAAGGCTTGAGGCTCACGCCGCGCCACTATGCCTACCTGAAGATTTCCGAAGGCTGCAACAACCGCTGCACCTTCTGCATCATCCCGAATCTCCGCGGCGATCTTGCGAGCCGGCCAGTGGCTTCGGTGCTCTACGAGGCGGAGCGGCTGGTGAAGGCGGGGGTGAAGGAACTCCTCGTCATCTCGCAGGACACGAGCGCCTACGGCGTCGACCTGAAATACCAGCCGAGCAAGTGGCATGGGCGCGAGATCGCGGCGCGCTTCGTGGACATGGCGCGCGAGCTCGGCACGCTCGGCGCCTGGGTGCGGCTCCACTACGTCTATCCTTATCCGCATGTGGACGACGTCATTCCGCTCATGGCCGAGGGGCAGATCCTTCCCTATCTCGACATCCCGTTCCAGCACGCGGCTCCCTCGGTGCTCAAGGCCATGCGCCGCCCGGCCAACCAGGCGAAGGTGCTGGATCGCATCCGCCGATGGCGCGAGATCTGCCCGGACCTCGCCATCCGCTCCACCTTCATCGTCGGCTTTCCCGGCGAGACCGAAGCGGATTTCTCCGAACTGCTCGACTGGATCGGCGAGGCGCGGATCGAGCGCGCCGGCTGCTTCAAGTACGAGCCGGTCGAGGGCGCCAGGGCGAACGCGATCGAGGGCGCCGTTCCGGAAGCGGTGAAGGAGGAGCGCTGGCACCGCTTCATGGAGGCGCAGAACCGCATCAGCGCCTCGATCATGCAGGGCAAGGTCGGACGCGAGATCGACGTGCTCGTCGACACGATTGATGCGGAGAAGGGGGAAACCGTCGGCCGCTCGCCCTGGGACGCGCCGGAGATCGACGGCAACGTGTTCCTGCCCGGCGAGACGGGTCTCAAGCCCGGCGACATGGTGCGCTGCCGGGTGGTCGAGGCCGAGGACTATGACCTCATCGCCGAACGCGTCGCGCCCTAGGGCGGGCCGCTAAGGGTATCCAGGTGCTTTGGCCGTCATGCCAGCGAAGGCTGGCATCCCCTGAAGCCTTGCAGGTCGCGTCGGACTCACCAGGGGATTCCGGCTTTCGCCGGACGAGTGGTGAAGCTCAGGCTCATACAACCCAACCGCTCGTCCCCCGCGAAGCGGGGGGTCCAGAGCTCGGTCTTTATGGATTCCCACTTGCGCGGGAATGAGTGGAAATCGTTGTATCGGCTGCGGCGATTTTCGCCTAGTACATGGCGCAAATAATCAAATAGATGCCCGAATGCCCTGTATCCTCCCTCGTCCCTAGCGGAGGAATTTCATGCAGTCCAAGGTCATCATCACCTGCGCCGTGACCGGCGCGGGCGACACGGTCGGAAAGCACCCGGCCATTCCCGTTACCCCTGAGCAGATCGCCAATGCGGCGCTGGAGGCCGCGGCCGCGGGCGCAGCGGTCGTCCATTGCCATGTGCGCGAACCCAAGACCGGCAAGGGCTCGCGCAACGTCGAGTACTACCGCGAGGTCGTCGAGCGCATCCGCGCCAAGAACGCCGAGGTGGTGATCAACCTCACCGCGGGCATGGGCGGGGACGTGGAGATCGGCGCCGGCGAGAAGCCGAAGGAGTTCGGGCCGGGGACCGACCTCGTCGGTCCCGTCGAGCGGCTCCTGCATGTGGCGGAACTCCGCCCGGAGATCTGCACGCTCGATTGCGGCACGCTCAACTTCGGCGACGGCCAGGGCATCGTCGTCCAGACGCCGACGCAGCTCCGCGAGCAGGCGAAGCTCATCCAGTCCTATGGCGTCAAGCCCGAGATGGAGATCTTCGATTCCGGGAACCTGTGGTTCGCCAAGCAGCTCTGCGCGGAAGGCCTCATCAACGATCCGCCCCTCTTCCAGCTTTGCCTCGGCATTCCCTGGGGCGCGCCCGGCAACACGCAGACCATGACCTATCAGGTGGGCGAGCTGCCGGCCAACGCCGTGTGGGCCGCCTTCGGCATCGGCCGCAACCAGTTCCCGATGGTCGCGCAGGCCGTGGTGCTCGGCGGGCATGTGCGCGTCGGGCTCGAGGACAATCTCTGGCTCGAGAAGGGGGTGCACGCCTCCAACGGCGCGCTGGTCGAGAAGGCCGTGAAGCTCATCCGGCTGCTCGGACCCGAGATCGCCACGCCCGACGAGGCGCGCGGCATCCTCGGCCTGAAGGCCCGGAAGTAGTTCGCCAAGCCGGAGGGTGCGCGCCCGCCATGTGTTACCTCCCCCTCGATGGGGGAGGTCGTCCCGCAGGGACGGGTGGGGGTGATCGGTTCAGCGGCTCACCCCTCCCCCGCCCCTCCCCATCAAGGGGAGGGGAGCAAGAAAGAAGTCCGGCAATGACGCATCGGAAAGCATGAACATGACAACCATCAAGACCATCGGCATCGCGGGCACCGGACTGATCGGCGCCGGCTGGGCGGCGCGCTGCCTCGCGCGCGGGCTCGACGTCATCGCCTACGACCCGTTCCCCCAAGCCGAAGCGAAGCTCCACGCGGCCGTCGATGTCGCCTGGCCCTCGATCGAGGCGCTGATCGGCAAGGCGGCGAAACGCGGCAAGCTCTCCTTCACGACCGATCTCAAGCACATGGCGTCTTCCGCCGACTGGGTGCAGGAGGCCGCGCCCGAGCGTGAGGATCTGAAGATCAGGCTCTTCCGCGAGATCGACGCAGCGGCCAAGGCCGACGTCATCATCGCCTCCTCCTCCTCGGGCTTCCTGCCGAGCCGCATGCAGTCGGAGTGCAAGAAACCCGAGCGCGTGATCGTCGGCCACCCCTTCAACCCCGTCTATCTCCTGCCGCTGGTCGAGACGGTGCCGGGCGACAAGACGTCGAAGGATTCGCTGGCGCGCGCAAAGGTCTTCTACGAGTCGATCGGCATGCACGTGCTGGAGCTCAAGAAGGAGATCGACGGCTATATCTGCGACCGCCTGCAGGAAGCCTTGTGGCGCGAGGCGCTGCACTGCCTGAACAAGGAGGTGGGCACGACCGGCGACATCGACGACGCCATCGTCTACTCCGCCGGGCTGCGCTGGGCTTTCATGGGCTCCTTCATGACCTATCACCTGGCGGGCGGCGACGGCGGCATGCGCGACTTCGTCAAGCAGTTCGACCCGTCGCTCGACCTGCCCTGGACCGATCTCAAGTTCCCGAAGTGGAGCAAGGGCCTCGAGGACCGGCTCGTCCAGGGCTGCGAGGACCAGGCCGAGGGCAAGTCGGTGAAGCAATGGGAGGCCAAGCGCAACGCGGTGCTGGTCGACCTGCTCGAGGTTCTGAAGAAGCATGACATCGGCGCCGGCAAGGTTCTCAACCGCGAGGCGGCGAAGAAATGACGGGGCCGGCCAGCTCTGCACACCTCCCCCCCGGGGGGAGGTCGGACCGCGCTTCCGCGGTCCGGGTGGGGTCCGCATCAACCAGTGGCGCAGGTGATTATCACCCCACTCCTGCCCCTCCCCCTCAAGGGGAGGGGTGCAAAAGGCAGGAGAATTTCCCATGACCGCGCTCAGGGTGATGGTGACGGCGGCTGGGTCGGGCATCGGCTGGGCCATCGCGAAGGCTTTTGCCGATGAGGGCGCCGCCGTCCATATCTGCGACGCCAACGAGGCGCTGCTCGGCAGGGTGACGGAGGAGCATCCGGGCATCGGCGCAGCACTCGTGGACGTCGCCGACGAGGCCTCGGTCGACCGCTGGTTCGACGAGGCGCTGGACGACCTCGACGGTCTGGACGTGCTCATCAACAATGCCGGTATCGCGGGGCCGACCGCCGCGGTCGAGGACATGGCCTACGAGGACTGGCGGCGCTGCCTGACCGTTGGACTCGACTCCCAGTTCCTGTGCGCGAAGCGTGCCGTGCCGGTGATGAAGGACCAGCGCTCGGGCTCGATCATCAACCTCGCCTCCACCGCCGGGCTCTTCGGCTATCCCTTCCGTACGCCCTACGCGGCGGCGAAATGGGCCGTCATCGGCTTCACCAAGTCGCTCGCCGCAGAGGTCGGGCGCTGGAACATCCGTGTCAACGCCATCTGCCCGGGTGCCGTCGAGGGCGACCGCATGGACCGCGTCATCGCGGCGGAAGCGCTGGCCTCCGGCCGCACGCCCGAGGCGCTCCGCGCCGAATACACCAAGGGCGTCTCGCTCAACCGTTTCGTCAAGCCGAGTGAGATCGCCGACATGGCGCTGTTCCTCGCCTCGCCCGCCGGCGCCATGGTGTCGGGCCAGGCGATCAGCGTCGACGGGCACACCGAAACCTTCCACTCCGAATAGGAGGTCGCCCATGGACTTCGCGCTATCGGAAGAGCAGCGGATGATCGTCGACACGACGAAGTCCTTCGTCGAGGAGGAGCTCTATCCGCACGAAGCCGAGGTCGAGCGCACTGGCGCGCTGCGCCCCGATCTCATGCAGGAGCTGAAGCAGAAGGCGATCGCCGCCGGCCTCTATGCCGCCAACATGCCGGCGGAGGTCGGGGGCGCCGGCCTCGACACGCTGACCTGGGTGCTCTACGAGCGCGAGCTCGGCCGCGCCAACTACGCGCTCCACTGGACCTGCGTGGCCCGGCCCTCGAACATCCTCATGGCCTGCAATTCCGAGCAGCGCGAGCGCTACACGCTCCCCTGCGTGAGGGGTGAGAAGTCCGACTGCCTGGCCATGACCGAGCCCGGCGCCGGATCGGATCTTCGCGGCATGAAGACGTCTGCTGTGAAGGACGGCGGCGACTGGGTCATCAACGGCACCAAGCACTTCATCAGCCATGCCGACGTCGCGGACTTCACGATCCTCTTCGCGGCCTCGGGCGAGGAGGACACGCCCAAGGGCAAGAAAAAGCTCATCACCGCCTTCCTGATCGACAAGGACCATCCGGGTTTCACGGTGCGCGATGGCTACCGCAACGTCTCGCACCGTGGCTACAACAACTCGATCCTCGAGTTCGACAACTGCCGGGTGCCCGGAACACAGGTGCTGGGCGAGGTCCATAAGGGGTTCGACGTCGCCAATTCCTGGCTCGGCGCCACGCGGCTGCAGGTGGCGGCGACCTGCCTTGGGCGGGCCGAGCGGGCGCTCGGCCATGCGCTGCAATGGGCCGTGGACCGGCAGCAGTTCGGCCAGCAGATCGGCAAGTTCCAGGGGGTCTCCTTCAAGCTCGCCGACATGGCGACGGAGCTCAAGGCGGCCGAGCTCCTGACGCTGGAAGCCGCCTGGAAATACGACCAGGGCACGGTCAGCGATTGCGACATGGCGATGGCCAAGCTCAAGGCGACCGAGGCGCTCGCCTTCATCGCGGACGAGGCGATCCAGATCCATGGCGGCATGGGCCTCATGGACGACCTGCCCCTGGAGCGCATCTGGCGCGATGCGCGAGTCGAGCGCATCTGGGAGGGCACGAGCGAGATCCAGCGCCACATCATCTCGCGCGCCCTCCTCCGCCCGCTCGGAGGATGAGGATGAGCTTGGCATTTTCCTGTCCTCTTTCCGTGGTCGCCCGGATGATGATCGGAATGAAGAGGCCCTCCATTTCTCGTCATGCCAGCGCAAGGTGGCATCCCCTGAAGCGCCTCCGCTCGCAGGGAACTCATCAGGCGACCCCAGCTTTCGCTGGGGTGACGATCGTTGGAAACCCGCAAACCTCCCCCTCGGGGGGAGGTGGGCCTGAGCGGCAGCACGGGCCGGGTGGGGTCCATCGACATCTGTCAGCGATCTTTCACCTCACCCCTGCCCCTCCCCCTCCAGGGGAGGGGTGCGCAGAAGCCACGTCATCTTCAAAAGGAGAGTGCGAAGGCGTCCCCTCCGACGTCAGGGCCGGGCGTGAACGTTGTGCTCACCTCCCCCTCGGGGGGAGGTCGGCCTGCGCGGGAGCGCGGGCCGGGTGGGGTTTTATGGGGCACGCGCGGCACAATCCTTCACCCCACCCCTGCCCCTCCCCCTCAAGGGGAGGGGTGCCAAGGGCACCTGCGCAGGGGTGAAGATGCCGCAGATTCCGAAAAAGAACCTCTCGCGGCTGCTGGCGCCGAAATCCATCGCGTTCATCGGCGGGGGCGAGGCGGAGGTCGCGCTGAGCAAGACCCGCGAGCTCGGCTTTCCGGGAAAAATCTTCGCGGTCAATCCGCGCCGCGAGACGCTCGCCGGCGTGAAATGCCTGCCTTCGATCGCGGAGCTTCCCTCCGCGCCCGACGCCGCCTTCATCGCGGTGAAGCGCGAGCCGACGGTCGAGGCCGTGCGCGCGCTGGCGCGCCTCGGCGCGGGCGGCGCCGTCATCTACGCCTCGGGCTTCGCCGAGGTCGGCGAGGAGGGAAAGCGCCTGCAGGCGGGGATGCTGGAAGCCGCGGGCTCCATGCCGCTCATGGGGCCCAACTGCTACGGCTATGTGAACTATCTCGACCGTGCGGCGCCCTGGCCGGACGAGCATGGCGGCACGCCACGCCAGTCGGGTGTCGCCATCATCACCCAGTCCGGCAACATCGCCGTCAATTTCACCATGACGCGGCGCGCCCTGCCCTTGGCCGGCGTCTACGCGCTCGGCAACCAGGCCGACGTCGACATGGCGGCGATGCTGGAGGCCTTGTCGGCGGACGAGCGTGTGACGGCGATCGGGCTCCATATCGAGGGCTTGCGCGACATCCCGGCTTTCGCGCGGGCGGCGGAAGCTGCGATCCGCGCGAGGAAGCCGGTCGTCGCGCTCAAGACCGGACGCTCCGAGCAGGGCGCCAAGGTCACCATGAGCCACACGAGCTCGCTCGCCGGCTCGGACACACTCTACGACGCCCTTTTCGCTCGCTACGGCATCGCGCGCATGGACTCAGTCACGGCTTTCGTGGAGACGCTGAAATTCCTGCACCACGGCGGCCCCATTCTGGGCGGCCGGCTCGTCTCGCTCTCCTGCTCGGGCGGCGAGGCGGCGCTCGTGGCCGACATGAGCCTCGGACGCCAGATCTCCTTCCCGCCCTTCGATCCCGCGACGGCGTCGAACGTGCGCGCGACGCTCAACGAATATGTCTCGATCGACAACCCGCTCGACTACCACACCTTCATCTGGAACCAGGAGGAGAAGCTCAAAGCCACCTTCTCCGCGACGCTCGCCGGCGGCTTCGACGTCGGCATGCTGATCCTCGACATCCCGACCTCACCCGGCATGAGTCCCGCGACCTGGCTCGTCACCGCCGATGCCTGGGCCAAGGCGGCGCAGGCGACAGGCGCGCGCGCCGCCATGGTGGCGAGCCTCCTCGAATGCCTGCCGGAGGATGTCGCCGGCAGGGTGTCGGCGGCGGGCGTGGCGCCGATGGCCGGGCTGGACGACGCGCTCACCGCCTTCGAGGCGGCGGCGCGGATCGGGCAGGCCTGGGCACGGGAGAGCCGCCCGCAGGTGGCGGAGGCCCCTGCCCTCTCCTCCGGAACTGTCCGCTCCCTCACCGAGCACGAGGCGAAGGCGCGTCTGAAGGCCTTCGGGCTCCGCGTGCCTGACGGCATTGTCTGCAAGCCTGGAGAGGCGGCAGCGGCCGCATCGAAGATCGGCTTCCCGGTGGCGCTGAAAGCCTCGAGCACCGAGCTGCTCCACAAGACCGAAGCCGGTGGCGTCCTCCTCAATCTCAAGTCGGAGGCAGAGGTCGAGGCCGCCGCGCGCAAGCTCTCGACGCTCGCGCCCGACGTGCTGGTCGAGCGCATGGCGACGGGCGCCGTCGCCGAGCTGATCGTAGGCGTCATCCGCGACCCGCAGTTCGGGCTGGCTCTGGTCTTGGGCGCCGGCGGCGTGCTGACCGAGCTTCTGAAGGACACCGCCACCCTCATGCTGCCGACCGACCGGGCCGAGATCGAGCGGGCGCTGAAAGGCTTGAAGACCTGGCCGCTCGTTGCGGGCTTTCGGGGCAAGGTGGGCGATGAGGCCGGCGTGGTGGAGGCCGTGGAAGCCATCGCGCGCTTCGCGATGGCGCACGCCGATACGCTCGAAGAGCTGGACGTCAACCCGCTGATGGTGCTGCCACCGGGTGAGGGCGCCGTCGCCGTCGACGCGCTCGTGCGGTTGCGGAATCAAGGCCGATGAACGAACCATTCCGTCATTCCAGCACTCAACTTTGTCATGCCCGGACTCGTTCCGGGCATCCATGAACACCGATGGTGCACATCTTGTTCAGGTCCGTGTTCATGGATTGCCGGGTCAAGCCCGGCAATGACAAGGGGGGAGTGAGCTGCGCGCTGATATGACGAATGAGGAGAGGAGCACAAGAACCATGTCCGACCCCATCAGGACCGAACGGCGCGGCAACGTGCTGGAGGTCACGATCGACCGGCCGAAGGCCAACGCCATCGACGCCGCGACCAGCCGCGTCATGGGCGACGTCTTCGCAAAATTCCGCGATGATCCCGCGCTTCGGGTCGCGATCCTGACGGGGGCGGGGGAAAAATTCTTCTGTCCGGGCTGGGACCTCAAGGCGGCAGCCGCCGGCGAGGCGCCGGACGTGGATTACGGCGTCGGCGGCTTCGGCGGGCTGCAGGAGCTCCCCGATCTCAACAAGCCGGTCATCGCGGCGGTGAACGGCATCGCCTTCGGCGGCGGCTTCGAGATCGCGCTCTCCTGCGATCTCATTCTCGCGGCCGAGCACGCGACCTTCGCGCTGCCCGAGATCCGCTCCGGCACCATCGCGGACGCCGCGACCATCAAGCTGCCGCGCCGCATGCCCTATCACGTCGCCATGGAGCTGCTGTTCACGGGCCGCGTGGTGGACGCCGAGGAGGCAAAACACTGGGGCCTCGTCAACGAGGTGCTGCCGGCGCCTAAGCTCATGGAGCGGGCGCGCGAACTCGCCTCGCTCCTGGCTTCCGGGCCGCCGCTCGTCTTCGCCGCCATCAAGGAGACGGCGCGCGAGACGGCGCATCTTCCCGTGCAGCAGGCCTTCGACATGGTGACGAAGCGCAAGCTCAAGACGGTGGACGTGCTCTATGCGAGCGAGGACCAGCTCGAAGGGGCGAAGGCCTTCGCGGAGAAGCGCTCGCCCGTGTGGAAAGGGCGGTGAGAGCACGGCCGCCGGCTCATCGGTAGACCTGGCGGCGATGGCCGACCCTGAGCACGAGGACGACCAGGCGATTGTCCTCGATCGAAACGATCAGCCGATAGTCGCCGATCCGATAGCGCCAAAGTCCTGAAAACTCTCCCGTGAGAGCATGGCCCATGCGGCGCGGATCCTCCCGCGTGGCAACGCGCTCGCGCAGAAACTTCAGAATCCTGAGCTGCTCTTGCGGCCCGAGCGCCTTCAACTCCTTCGCGGCGGCGGCGTCGAACTCGACCCGCCACTCACTTGCCGTCAAGCCCGGCCTCTAGCTCCTCCAGCGATACCCGCGCGCGGCCGGGCTTCTGCCGGCGCTTGGCGAGGAACGCGTCCTCCAGGTCGTCAAGATGGGCGAGGATCGCCTCGCGGGCATAGAAGCTTTTCGTCCGCCCGGTCTGGCGGGCGAGGCGCTCCAATCTTTCCTCGATCTCAAGCGGCAGTCTCAGAGCGAGCATGGCTGTCTCCTTGCTATACATATATAGCAGCTTGCCCCACATCTATCCAGACGCCCGGCGCCTCATGAGGACGATCGCCGCCAGGACGAAGGCGCCGGCAGACGCCGTGAACGATACCGCCTCGAAGCCTCGCGCCGCGTAGAGCGCGCCCATGAGGAAGCCGGCCACGCCCTGCGCGAGGTAGGTGATGACGGAAAATAGGGCGATGACGGCGCCCCTGACCGCCGGCGGCGACAGGGACAGCGAGACGACGAGGCTCGTCATCGCCAGATGCGCGGCGACGCCCCAGACAAAGGCATAAAGGACGGCCGTCACCAGGTTGTGCGCTGCAAGCGGCAGGATCAGATAATTGAGCCCAATCGCCAAGAGCGCCGGCCCCACCATCCGCCTCGGGCCCGAGCGGTTGATGCGCGCATCGAAGACCGTGCCGAAGCCGAAGCCCGCGCCGTAGCTCATGGCGACGAGGCCGCCGAGCCAGGCGCCGGCCGCGTGCAGCGTCCGCAGGTGGTCGCCGAGGAAGGAATAGGTGGCGTAGAACGCGAACATGAACGCGAAAGTCGCGGCCAGGAACACGAGCGCATCCGGCGCCGCGACCGCCTGGCGGTAGCTCACGCGCCGTGCTTCGCCCGTGGGCCTGCCTGCCGGAAGAAGCCGGTAGGCGAGGCACGCCGCGAGCGCCAGACCGGCGACATAGAGGAAGGTCGTGCGCCAACCCATGGCGTCGGTGAGGAAGGCGCTCAACGGCACCCCGGCGCAGAGCGCCACCGACCACCCGAGCACCACGCGCCCCAAAGCCTGCGTCCGATAGGACTCCGCGCTGAGCTCGGCGGCGAGCGCGTAGGTGCCGGGGATGACGATGCCCCCGGCGGCGCCGATCAGGAACTGGCCCACGACGAGCACCGGCCAGCTCCAGGCGAGGCCGCAGAGCGCAAGCGCAGCCGACATGACGAGAAAGGCAAGCTGGAGCGACCGCCGCTTGGGCCAGGTGTCGAGCTTCGGGGCGGCGAGGAAAGCGGACGCCGCGACGCCGAAGCCATGGCTTCCGGCCGCGACCCCCACCTCCGCCGGGCCGGCCGCGAGCGCGTGCATGATGTCGGTCAGCATCGGCGAGAGCATCAGCGCCTGCAGGCCGACCGTCGCGATCCCCGCCATCAGGATGTGGAGATTGCGCCTCAGCATCGGGTCGGGAGACTCGGGGCTCGCCATGACACCGGATTGCCACGTTCCGGGCGTAGCCGGAAGGCGCATGCTTTGCGCCCTTCGCCAACGCTCGAGCCCCTATGGCCTGCTGCTCGCGCTGCTCCTGGCGCTGACGCTCGGCCTCCATGCCGACCTTGCGGCACGCATGGCGCCCGCCGGGCATCATACGGCCGCGATGGACGATCCGATGCCCGGCCATGCGCATCACGGCCCTCATCAAAGGTCGGACGAGAAGGCGCTCATGAAGACCTGCGCCGGTTATTGCAGCATCGTCGGCGTCAGCATCGAGCTGACCTTCCTGCCGTCTCCTCCGGCGGTCGCCGCCGTCCCGCTCGTGGCCGCAACGGCGGCGCCGTTCCAGCCGCGGCCCGCAGCGCCCCCTCCCCGCTTCACCTGAGCCTCTGCCGGCCCTTTCGTGCCGGCCAACGAAACTCTCAGAACAGGATAGAAAGATGCTCAGCAACCGACTGAAAACCCTTCTTGCCGCCTTGAGCCTCGTGCTCCTCGTGGCGCCCGGCGCCGTCGCCCAGGAGACGCAGGGCCAGGACTCCCAGCATATGAACCACGGCGCCATGCAGACGGGGGGCGACGAGAGCCCCTCCAGCAAGGCTTTCGCCGAGGTCAACGCCAAGATGCACCAGGCGATGACCATGGAGCTGACGGGCAACGCCGACGTGGACTTCGTCAAGGGCATGATTCCGCACCATCAGGGCGCCATCGACATGGCCAAGGTGGTGCTCGCGCACGGCAAGGACCCGGAGGTTCGGAAGCTCGCCGAGGAGATCATCGGGGCGCAGGAGAAAGAGATCGCCTGGATGCGTGACTGGCTCGCCAAGAACGCGAAGTAGCGCAGTTCGAGCAGCGAAAGGGCGGCACTCTTGCCGCCCTTTCGACCGTAAATCATGTCGCTCCTACCCTCTCTGTCGTCATGCCAGCGAAGGCTGGCATCCCCTGAAGCGCATCCGCTTGTCACAACGGCTCAAGGGGATTCCAGCTTTCGCTGGAATGACGAAAAGCTTGCGCTGCGCCTGAACGCAAAAAGATGGCCGGCTCGGAGGCCGGCCATGACGGCGTTGGCGCGGTGCGCCGCTATTGACCTTTAGTTCTCTGTCACGATGTCCTGCATCTCGACCACTTCGAGGTCGCGCGTGGTGACCTTGAGGAGATCGCGCAGCCGATCCACGTCCCAGCGCGGGTCGTGCGCGCCGCTGATGAAGTTGTTGCTGCCGTTGTCGGCGAGGATCATGCCGTAGGTCTTGAGCGCCTGCAGGATGACCTGCGCCTCGGACGAGAAGGCCGAATAGTCGTAGTCGGCCTTGAGCCGCACGCGCATGCCCATGGGCGGCAGGTCGTCGGAGGTGTCGTCGCTCGCCCAGTGGCTCGCCGGCGCGATATAGGCGCGGCGCGTCTTCTGGAGCGTGAAGCGGACGGCGTGCTGGATGGCGCCCGCCTCGACCTCGTCATAGCGCACGAGGCCGGGCAGGATGGGCAGGCCCGCCGCGTCGGCCGACGTCCAGCCGGCGGGACGCACCTGGTTCTGCCGCAGGTCCCAGAAGGCGCCTGAGTCCGCCTTCCAGCCGCCATTGCCGTCGGGGTAGGCGTTGAACATCTCCCAGAGCTGCCAGTTGTCGCGGTCGAACACGAGCACATGGCGGTCGCCGTCGCCGTTCGGGCCACCCTCGATCGGCGCGTCCGCCGGGATGGGATAGGGACCGGCATCGCTCTCCTCGGCGATGGTGAAGGTCACCGGCACCCGCTCCTGGTCGCCGCCCACGACCACATACTGGATGCCCATGGGCGCGCCCTCCCATTCCGGCCCGAAGTCGGCGCGAAGCGGCGTGTCCCAGCCCACGCGGGCGAGGATGCGCTCGGAATTGGGATCGACCGGATCGCCGGAAATGTCCCGGTTCCAGGGACTGTCCTCCGGCATCAGACGCTGTCCGCCGAGGCTGGCGTTGGGACCGAGCTCGACGTCGGCGGCATGGGATGGAACGACGAAGGTCCAGGCCAGCACGCCCAGGCACAGCACGGCGGATGAGAGGTTTTTCATGCGCGCTCCCCAGCTTTGCATCGGCACAAGACATACAACAGCCCGGAAAACAGGGCGATACCCTTGCGGGGCCCGCCTGTTTGAGCCGACTTAAGCCTGTGCCATGATGCCGGCCGCGCTCGACCGACAAGAATCGGGCCGTTCCGGGAGACCGCATGCCTGCCAGCGACCTGACTTTCCGCCAGCGCGTGATCTCGAAGCCCCTGCTCTCCTGGGTCAGGCGCATCCTGCCGCCCATGTCCGACACCGAGCGCGAGGCGCTCGCGGCGGGGAGCGTCTGGTGGGACGGCGAGCTCATGCGGGGCGATCCCGACTTCCGCAAGCTGCTCGCGACGCCCGTCCGCACGCTCACGGCGGAGGAGCAGGCCTTCCTCGACGGGCCGACGGAAGAGCTCTGCCGCCTCATCGACGACTGGAAGATCACCTTCGAGGACCGCGACATCCCGGAGCATGTCTGGGACTTCGTGAAGAGGAACGGCTTCCTCGGCCTCATCATCTCGAAGCAGTATGGCGGCAAGGGCTTCTCCGCCACGGCCAACTCCGCCATCGTCATGAAGATCGCCTCGCGCGGCACCTCCGCCGCGGTGACGGTCGTGGTGCCGAATTCGCTCGGACCGGGCGAGCTTCTGCATCTCTTCGGTACCGAGGAGCAGAAGAACCACTGGCTGCCCCGGCTCGCGGACGGGCGCGAGATCCCGGCTTTCGGGCTCACCAGCGAGGACGCGGGCTCGGACGCCACCTCCATGACCGACAAGGGCGTCGTCTGCTGGGGCGAGCACAACGGTCAACGCACGCTCGGCATGCGCGTCACCTGGTCGAAGCGCTATATCTCGCTCGGCCCCATCTGCACCGTGCTTGGCCTCGCCTTCAAGCTCACCGACCCCGACCATCTTCTCGGATCGGAGGAGGATCTCGGCATCACGCTGGCGCTGGTGCCGACCGACGCGCCCGGCGTGACGATCGGCCGGCGCCACTATCCGGGCATGCAGGCGTTCCCGAACGGGCCGAACTCCGGCAAGGACGTCTTCATGCCGCTCGACTGGATCATCGGCGGCAAGGCGCGCATCGGCCAGGGGTGGCGCATGCTCATCACGGCGCTGGCGGCGGGGCGCGGCGTGATGCTCCCCGCCATGTCGGTCGCGGGCATGAAGGTCGCCGCCTTCTCGACCGGCGCCTATGGGCGCATCCGCGAGCAGTTCAACACGCCGGTCTCCCGCTTCGAGGGCATCCAGGAGGTGGCGGGCAGGATCGCGGGCGAGACCTACCAGATGGATGCCGCGCGCATCCTGACGCTGCAGGCGCTGGACATGGGCGAAAAGCCCGCCGTCATCGCCGCCATCATGAAGTACCACGCCACCGAGGCCATGCGGCGCGCCGTCAACGACGCGATGGACGTGCATTCGGGCAAGGCGGTGATCGACGGACCGAAGAATTACCTCTCCTCCGCCTATCGCGGCATCCCGATCGCCA
>JBFXDI010000055.1:0-24260 GCA_050181295.1 Parvibaculaceae bacterium
GGATCCGGACGGAAACCGCATCGACGTGGGCCAGCCGATCTGACTTGCCTTGAGGCAGCTAACGGCCGGGAAGGCGGAACGGAGCGCCCTTCCCGGCCGTTTGTGTGTTCTCTCCTTCCTTGCGAGATCCTGCCCCATGCCCGACGACAAGAAACCTGCTCTCGGCGCCCACGGCGCGCTGCGCCTGCCGTCGGTCGACGTCGAGAGCTACAATATCGAGCTTAAGGACGAGGACGGCTTCCTCGGCGACCGCGCCAGCAAGAAAGCGTTCCACGCCATCGTGGACAAGTGGCGCAAGCCGCTCGCCAAGGTGGAACGCGATCCTTTCGGCGACGTGAGCAGCGAGGAGATCGGCCGCAAGACGCTCGAAGAGGCACTGCTGTCGGACGACCTCGCGGCCGCCGGCGTGGTGCTCGGCGTCATCGAGGATTTCTCCCAGGAGCTCACGACGATCATCCGGCGGCTCATGCGCACCAAGGAATGGCGCAAGGTCGAACGCATCGTGATGGGCGGCGGCATGCGCGAGCACCGGGTCGGCGAACTGGCGATCGGCCGGGCAGGCACCCTGCTCCGCTCCCACGGCGTCGATGTCGATCTCGTGCCCATCCGCAACCATCCGGACGACGCCGGGCTTTTAGGCGCGGTGCAGCTCGCGCCGACCTGGATCTTCGAGGCGCATGATTCCATCCTGGCGGTGGATATCGGCGGCACCAACATCCGCGCCGGGCTGATCAAGCTCAATCGCAGGAAGGCTCCGGACCTTTCCCGCGCCGCGGTCTTCAAGCGCCAGCTCTGGCGGCACGCAGACGAGAGCCCGAAGCGCGAGGAAGCGGTGGCCGAGCTCGTCGGCATGCTGGAAAAACTCATCCGGCAGGCGGAGAAGGCAAGGCTCAAGCTCGCTCCGTTCATCGGGCTCGGCTGCCCGGGCAAGATAGAGCCGGACGGCTCCATCGACCGCGGCGCCCAGAATCTTCCCGGCAACTGGGAAAGCGGCCGCTTCAACCTGCCCGGCAGCCTGCATGAGGCCATCCCGCATATCGGAGATCACGACACGATCGTCGTCATGCACAATGATGCCGTGATTCAGGGCCTTAGCGAGGTTCCGTTCATGCAGGACGTGGAGCGCTGGGGCGTGCTCACCATGGGCACGGGGCTCGGCAATGCGTGCTATGTGAACAGGGAGGCCCCGGCGAAGGACAAGGACGACTAGCTCATGAACCCGGCCGACATGGATCCGCGCGCCCTTCCAACCCTTCTTGCCATCATGCGGGCGCTCAGGACCCCCGGCACCGGCTGCCCCTGGGATCTCGAGCAGAGTTTTGAGACCATCGCGCCCTACACTATCGAGGAAGCCTACGAGGTCGCCGACGCCATCGCGCGCGAGGCCCATGGCGAGCTTCGCGAGGAGCTTGGCGACCTGCTTCTCCAGGTCGTCTACCACGCGCAAATCGCTGACGAAGAGGGTTTTTTCCGTTTCGAGGATGTCGTCGAGGCGATCTGCCGGAAAATGCTGCGGCGGCATCCGCATGTGTTCGGCGACGAGGCCGCCCGCTCCGCCGGCGCGGCGAAGGGCTTCTGGGAGGATGCCAAGGCGAAGGAGAAAAAGAGCGGTGGACGGGTGCTCGACGGGGTGCCGGTCGTCCTGCCCGCCCTGACCCGCGCGCTGAAGCTCCAGGCGAAGGCCGCGCGCGTCGGCTTCGACTGGCCCGATGTTCAAGGCGTGCTCGACAAGATTGTTGAGGAATCGCGCGAGCTTGCGACGGCGCGTGCAAGCGGCGACGAGGCGAGCATCGAGGATGAATTCGGCGACCTCCTCTTTGCCGTCGCCAACCTCGCCCGGCATCTGGACATCGACCCGGAAGCGGCGCTCCGGTCCACCAATGCCAAGTTCGAGCGCCGCTTCCGGCACGTCGAGAGCGTGCTCGAATCGGAAGGCCGCAGCCCGCAGTCCGCGAGCCTCGAGGAGATGGAAGCCCTCTGGCAGGCAGCCAAGACGGCACAGCCGGAAGCTGCCGCAAGGGAAGGCTGAAATCAGGAGTCGCTCTCCTTCCGCTTGCGTGTTATCGAGAGCACAACCGCTGAATCCGGGGCAACGGTCGGCGGCCGGGGTTTATCGGGGGTTTCATGAAAAGACTTCTTCTCGCGCTCGGCGCGTGCGGGTTGCTGACGGCCTGCGCGACCGCTTCCAAGGACGTTCAGTCGCTCTACGTGTCGCCGGTCGGATACGAGAGCTGGAGCTGCGACCAGCTCGCGGTCGAGGCGCGCCGCGTCAGCGCGCGGGCGAGCGAGGTGGCCGGCGTCCAGGATTCCAACCGCTCCAAGGACGCCGCCATGGTGGGCCTTGCCGTGGTGGTGGCCTGGCCGTTCCTCTTCGCGCGCACCGGCGACAACGCCACGACAGCCGAGCTCGGGCGCCTCAAGGGCGAGCTCGACGCCATCGAGCAGGCGTCCAACCGCAAGAATTGCGGCATCGTCTTCCAGAAGGTGGCTCCGCCGCCGCCCAAGGTTCGCGAGGCCCGCACCGCGCCGGACCGGTAACAGGGCGTCCCTACTCCGCGGCGAAGGCGAAGGCTTCCGGCGCCTCGAGCCGCGCGCCGAAGCGGCGGCGGGCAAGCGCCAGCCTGGAAGGCTCGAAGCGCGCCATGAGCCGGACCCGGCCGTGCTTCCTGTCGTCGGTGCGCTCTAACACCTCGGCGTGGCCGTAGATCCAAGCGAGTTCGGCACCCTCCTCCGCCTCGAGCGCGATCGAGAACATCTCGCCCTTCCTGGCGAGGCGCTGCTCGATCGTGGCCAGGAGATCGTCCAGCCCCTCGCCGGTCAGCGCCGACACCAGCACGGCGTCCTCGCGACGCTCCGCGGCGTGGCCAAGCGCCTGGCGACGGTCTTCCGGCAGGAGGTCGGCCTTGTTCCACACCTCGAGGACAGAGGCAGCGCGCCGCCGCTCGTCGATCCCGAGCTCTTCCAGCACCTCGGCGACATCATCGGCTTCCGATGCGGCCTCGGGGCTCGCCATGTCGCGCACATGCAGGATCACGTCCGCCTCAAGAACCTCCTCGAGCGTCGCGCGGAAGGCCGCGATCAGCATGGTCGGGAGATTGGAGATGAAGCCGACGGTGTCCGAAAGCACGATCTTCCGCCCATGCGGCAGGCGCACCTGGCGCATGGTAGGGTCGAGGGTCGCGAACAGGAGATCGCGGGCATCGACGCCGGCGCGGGTCAAGGTGTTGAACAGCGTCGATTTCCCCGCATTGGTGTACCCGACCAGCGCGACGATCGGATAGGGCACGCGCGCCCTGCCCTTGCGGTGCAGCGCCCGCGTCTTGCGCACGCCCTCCAGATCCCGCTCGAGCTTCGCGACGCGCTCCTCGATCATGCGGCGGTCGGCCTCGATCTGCGTCTCGCCGGGGCCACCGAGGAAGCCGAAGCCGCCGCGCTGGCGCTCGAGGTGGGTCCAGGAGCGCACGAGCCGGCTCTTCTGGTAGGTGAGATGGGCAAGCTCCACCTGCAGCGCACCTTCCCGCGTGCGCGCCCTTCGGCCAAAGATTTCCAGGATGAGGCCCGTGCGGTCGAGCACTTTGGCCTTGAGCGCCTTCTCCAGGTTGCGCTGCTGGCCCGGCGTGAGCTGGGCGTTGAAGATCACGAGCCCCGCTTCGAGTTCCGAGACGCGGGAGGCGAGCTCCTCCACCTTGCCGGCGCCGATGAGGGTTGAGGGACGCATGGCGGCGAGGCGCACGATCGCGCTTCCCACGACGTCGAGGTCGATCGCGAGCGCGAGCCCTTGCGCCTCGGCCAGCCGCGCTTCGGGAGAACGGGCGTCTCCGGCGGCTTTCGTCTCCACATGGACGACGAAGGCGCGGGTCGGCGGCGCCTGCGTCGGCTCAGGCGTCCGATCCCGCCGGGTCATCTTCGAACAGGCTCACCGGCTGGCCCGGCATCACGGTAGAGATTGCGTGCTTGTAGACGAGTTGCGAAAGACCGTCGCGACGCAGCAGAACGCAGAAATTGTCGAACCAGGTGATCACTCCCTGCAGTTTGACGCCGTTCACGAGGAAAACCGTCAGCGGCACCTTGTTCTTCCGAACATAGTTCAAAAAGGTGTCCTGGAGATTCTGTGGCTTGTCTTGTGCCATCTTGGGCCTCACCATTGTTTTCCCGGCGCCCGTCCCCGCAGCTCATCCGGGACGCCGATGCATTTGCTTTTAGGTGTTTCGGGCAAACTGGACGCCGCCCGGCCGCTTGGAAACATGACAGGATAACACGGATTTCCGGACCTCGCACGGGGTCGAGAACCCGTCTGCCGGAAAGGGAAGCCCGTCCGTACCCCGCACAAGCTCGTCCACGTTTTCGTCAGGAGGCCCCTCAGAAATACTCCAGGCTCACGCGGAAGAGCTGCTCCAGCGCCTGGGCGTCGCTCTTCAGAGCGAAGAGGATGATCTTGTCATGGGGGCGGATGACGGTGTCGCCGCGCGGAATGACGACCTGCGCGTCCCGGACGATGGCGCCGAGCCTCACCCCCGCCGGAAGCTCGGCCTCGCGCAGCGGCATGCCGACGACGGGCGAGGTCTCCAGCGCCTCCGCCTCGATGATTTCTCCCTCGCCGCCGTGGACGGGATGCACGCCGCGGATACGGCCGCGGCGGACATGTTTGAGGACGCTCGATACGGTCACGCTGCGCGGATCGATGAAGGAATCGACCCCGAGAGGACCGGCCATGGGCGCCACATCGAGGCTCGACACAAGCGCCATGGCCTGCTGCGCACCCTCCTGCTTCGCCAGCATCGCGGCAAGGATGTTCACCTTGTCGTCGTTGGTGAGGGCGAGGAATGCCTCCGTCTCGCGCACGTTTCCCTCCCGCAGGAGTTCGACGTCAAGGGCGCTGCCATGAAGGATGACGGCGCGCTTCAGGGCCTCGGCGGCGCTCTCCGCCCGGTCTCTCCCCAGCTCGATCATGCGGATGCGGGTGCCGCGGTCGCGCTCCTCGAGCTTCCTCGCGACGTAGAGGCCGATGTTGCCGCATCCGGCGATGAGCACCCGCGTGGCGGGCTTCTCCTCATGGCCGAAGAGCCCCAGCGTGCGCGCGGTCTGCGACTGCTCGGCCACGACATAGGCCTGGTCGCCGACCTGCAGCATGTCGCCGCTCCGGGGCACGAACAGGGTGCCGCCGCGCGAAACGCCGACGACGACCGCCTTCAGGTCAGGAAACAGCTCGGTGAGCTGCTCGAGCGGCGTGTCGACGACGGGGCAGTTGTCGTTGAGCGTGATGCCCATCGCCACCACGCGCTCGTCGGCGAAATAGATGGCCTCGAAGGCGCCCGGAAGGGCGAGGCGCCGGAGCACCATTTCTCCCACGGCAAGCTCGGGCGAGATGACGACGTCGATGGCCGTGTTGGCGCGCCGGAAGAGATTGCGGTACTCGGGCAAGAGATAGGACTGGTTGCGCACGCGCGCGATCTTGGTCGGGGTGTTGAAGATGGCGTTCGCGACCTCGCACGCCATCATGTTCACCTCGTCGGTGTGGGTGACGGCGATCAGCATGTCCGCATCGCCGGCCCCCGCCCTTTCGAGCACGTCCGGGTGCGAGCCGTGGCCGACCAACCCCTGCACGTCCAGGGCATCGCCGATCGAGCGCACGAGGGCAGCCGAGGTGTCGATGACGGTGACGTCGTTGCCTTCCGCCGCCAGCCGCTCGGCAATGCCGCGACCGACCTGCCCCGCACCGCAGATGATGATCTTCATGGAGGACCGCTGTTCCCGTCAGCCGCCTTCCATTTCGTCCAGTTTTCCCGCGGCGGCAAGCCCGAGCAGCTTGATCTTGCGATGCAGCGCGGAGCGCTCCATGCCCACGAACTGGGAGGTGCGCGAGATGTTGCCGCCGAAGCGCGAGAGCTGAGCGGCGAGATAGTCGCGCTCGAAGATCTCGCGCGCCTCGCGGAGCGGCAGCGCCAGGATCTGCTCGCTGCCCGCGCCGTTCACATGCGATGGAAGGCCGCCGCCGACCTCGCTCGGCAGCATGGAGGCGGTGATCTCGCTCGACGGGTCGCCGCCGACCAGGATGAGCAGGCGCTCGACATTGTTGCGGAGCTGGCGGACGTTGCCCGGCCAGTCATGCATCTGCAGCGCCGCTATGGCGTCATCGCCGATCTTGCGGAGCGGCTGGCCGGACTGCAGCGAATACTGCCTCGCGAACTGGGTGATGAGCTCGGGCACGTCCTCCCGCCGCTCCGACAGTGGCGGCACGCGCACCGGCACGACGCTCAGGCGATGATAGAGGTCCTCGCGGAACACCCCCGAGGCGATCAGCGACTTGAGGTCCCGGCTGGTCGAGGAGACGATGCGGACGTCGACCTTGACCTTGCGGGTGCCGGAGACGCGCATGAAGGTCTGCTCGACCAGCACGCGCAGCACCTTGGCCTGCGTCTCGAGCGGCATGTCGGCGATCTCGTCGATATAAAGCGTGCCGCCATGCGACTCCTCGAGCGCACCCACCCGCACCGCTCCGCCCTCGCGATCCTCGACGCCGAACAGCTCCTCCTCGAGCCTGCCCGGATCGAGGGTGGCAGCGGGCAGGATGACGAAGGGGCCCGAGGCACGCATCGACCAGGCGTGGAGCGCGCGGGCCGCGAGCTCCTTGCCGGAGCCCAGAGGGCCCACGATCATAACGCGGCTGTTGGAAGGGGCGATCTTCTTCAGGGTCTGGCGGAGCTGCCGGGCGGCAGGCGAGGCCCCGATGATCTCGTGCTCGGCCCCTGCCCTTCCCTTCAGCTCCTCGTTCTCGCGCTTCAGCCGGTAGGCTTCGAGCGCGCGGCCCACGACGAGGACCAGCCGGTCGGCCTTGAAGGGCTTCTCGATATACTCGTAGGCGCCGCGCTTGATGGCGCTGACCGCCACCTCGATGTTGCCGTGGCCGGAGATGATGACGACGGGGAGCTCGGGATGCTGCTCCTTGATGACGTTCAGGACCTCGAGGCCATCGAGCTTCGAGCCCTGCAGCCAGATGTCCAGGATCACGAGCGAGGGGCGGCGCTCCTCGATCTGGGCCAGTGCCGTGTCGCTGTCGCGGGCAAGCCGGGCCTCGTACCCCTCGTCCTCGAGGATGCCCGCGATCAGCTCGCGGATGTCGCTCTCGTCGTCGACGATCAGAATGTCAGCCATCATGCGCTCGCAGATATTTCGGTTACCGCCGGCTCCTGCGTCAGCGGGAAGCTCAAGCGGATGCAGGCCCCCTGCCCACCATCGAACCGTTCCGGCGCGTCCATCAGCAGCAGCTCGCCGCCGTGCTCCTCCATGATGCGCTTGACGATGGCAAGCCCGAGGCCGGTGCCCTTCTCGCGCGTGGTCATGTAGGGCTCGGTGAGGCGCTGGCGGTCGGTCTTCGGCAGGCCGATGCCGTTGTCGGTCACATCCACATGGATTGTTTCGTCGTTCCGCGAGACGGAGATCGCGATGCGGGGCGGCGGATCGGCCTGCCGCTGCTGGCGCGTCTCGATCGCCTCGCGCGCGTTCTTGACGAGATTGGTCACGGCCTGCGTCACCAGCCGCCGGTCGAAGGAAAAGACGATCGGCTCCTCCGGCACATCGAGCGTGAACTCGATGTCACTGAAGCTCGCGCGCTGCAGGACGAGCGATTCCTTCACCACGGCGACGAGCTCGTTGGGCTCGAGCGCGGCGCTCGGCATGCGGGCGAAGGCGGAAAATTCGTCCACCATGCGGCCGATGTCGCCCACCTGCCGCACGATCGTGTCGGTGCATTGCTCGAAGACTTGCGGATCGGTCTGGATCTCCTTGCGGTACTTGCGGCGCAGACGCTCGGCCGAAAGCTGGATTGGGGTCAGCGGGTTCTTGATCTCGTGCGCGATCCGGCGCGCGATGTCGGCCCATGCAGAATTGCGCTGGGCCGTCACGAGTTCCGTGATGTCGTCGAAGGTGACGACGAAGCCGTGCTCGGTCTCGCTCGCCTGTTCCTTGGTCACCCGGACGTGGAAGGTCCGGTCCTCATCCGCGATCCGAACCTTGACCTGCGCTTCCGCCAACCCCGAAACCTTGGTCAGCGCCTGCCGAAAGACCGCTTCCATGGGTTCGACGATCTCCCCCAGGGGCCGGCCGACGAGCTGCTGCGGCCGCAGGCGCAGGAGCCGCTGCGCGGAGCGGTTCGCAAGATCGATGCGGCCCTCGGCGTCAAGCCCCACCACGCCTGCGCTCACGCCCGACAGCACCGCCTCGGTGAAGCGGCGCCGCTCGTCCAGCGTGTAGTTGGCCGCCATGAGCTCGTCGCGCTGTGCCTGAAGCTGATCCGTCATCTGGTTGAAGGTCTTTCCGAGCGTCGCAAGATCGCCGGTGCTCGTGTCGACCGGCACCTTGGCGTCGAACTCTCCGCGCGACACCCGGCGCGAGGCATGAACCAGGCCGACGACCGGCGAGACGAGCCGGTCGGCGAACCAGAGCCCGAGCCAGATGGCGGCGAGCAGGAAGATGAAGGTGACGCCCGCATACATGAGCGCGAAGGTGACCTGCACCCCGGCCCGCTGCTGCAGCAGGCGGTCATACTCCGCCTTCTCCTCCCTGGCCTTCGAGAGCTGGGCGATGACGTCCGGATCGACGAGCCGGTAGATGTAGAGGAAGTGGTTGTCGAAGTTGGGCAGCTTCACGAGGCCCCGGATCACGTTGCCATCGCCCGGGCCGACCACCACCATCTCGCCCTTGGCCGCCGCGTCGATCTGCGACTGGTCGGGCGGGCGGAAATCGACCTGCCGGCTGGCGGTGGCGCTCGCCTCGACACGCTTCTTGCCGGCATCGAACACGAAGGCGCCGGAAAGCCCCCGGAGCGCCGCCATGGTGGCGAGCCTCCTGACGAAGCGCTGATGCTCGGAATCGAACATCGTTTTCTGCTGGTTGAGGTCGTTGGCGATGAAGCCAACGTCCGCGCGCACCACCTCGGTCTGCTCGCTGATATAGGCCTGAGCCACCGTCACGGCGGTTTCGACGATGCTCTGCGTTCGCTGCGAGAACCAGGCGTCGAGCCCCCGGTTGAGGGTGACGGAGGCGAAGATCGCCACGATCAGCGCCGGCACGATGCTGCAGAGCGCGAGAAGCCCTACCAAGCGGATATGCAATCCCGCGCCTGCAATGCGCCGGCGGCGGGCGTCGAACAGGTCCCAGAGCTGCAGCCCGATGATGGTCGCCAGCGTCGCGACCAGGAGCGCATTGATGATGAGGAGGC
Organism: Parvibaculaceae bacterium; assembly: GCA_050181295.1. Taxonomy (GTDB): domain Bacteria; phylum Pseudomonadota; class Alphaproteobacteria; order Rhizobiales; family Aestuariivirgaceae; genus JBFXDI01. The sequence goes on from JBFXDI010000055.1 coordinate 9,218, forward strand.
CGATGATGAGGTTGCGCGTCGGCTTGACGGGCGTGAGGCCCGTCAGGACGACATAGGTCGCAAGGCCGCTGAGCACCGCCAGGACGACCACGACCAGGCTGAGACGGCCGGCATGGCCGCGCCCAAGCCGCATGCGCCTCGGCGCTACCTCGATCAGATCGTTGACATCGGCGCTCGCCGATGGAGTTCCGGAAGCCACGTTCATGCAGGATCGTTTACTGCGACCGGCCCTGTCGATGGCCCCGACCGCGTCCTCGCCTTAGTTGTGAATCCACCGGCCCGCTTCATGTGGCCGGCAGTCACCCATCCCCTGCCAGGCCACTATGCCCAGCCTGTTGCTCTGAATCAACAGTGGTCGTGGCGTAAATGTGACAGAGCGCGTGGTGGGGCCGGTTAATCGGGCATGGCGGAGCGGACAACCCGGATTCCGAGGTCGCGGATGCGCGTGCGCAAGGTGTTGCGGTTGATCCCCAGAAGCTCCGCGGCGCGGAGCTGGTTGGCATGGGTTGCGGCAAGGGCGGCGGTGATCAAGGGGATCTCCACCTCGCGGATGATGCGATGGTGCAGGCCCGCCGCGGGCAGCCTTGGCGCGGCGCGCAAGAACTGCCGCTCCAGATAAAGGCGGGTGAACTCGGCAAGTGAGCTATCATCGGAAGGATCGACCCCTCCGCCAGCCTTCACCTCGGTCTGCTGCAGCTCCCGCTCGATGAGATCGGGGGTGATCGTCTCCTCGACATAGATGGCGGCGATGCGCCGCACGAGATTCTCGAGCTCGCGGATGTTGCCCGGCCAGCGATAGGCCTTGAGCCGCTCCAGCGCCTCGCGCGTCAGGCGCTTGCGGCTAAGACCCTCGCGCTCGCAGGCAAGCAGGAAATGGCTGACGAGATCGTCGATGTCGTTGATGCGCTCCCTGAGGGGAGGCAAGCGGATCGGCACCACGTTCAGGCGGAAATAGAGGTCCTCGCGGAAGATCCCTTGCGCGATGAGCTGCCGGAGGTCGCGGTGGGTCGCGGCGATGATGCGCGCATCCGTCCTGATGGGCGTGCGGCCGCCGACGGTCGTATATTCCCCTTCCTGCAGCACGCGCAGAAGCCGCGTCTGCGCCTCCATGGGCATGTCGCCGATCTCGTCGAGGAAGAGCGTGCCGCCCTGCGACTGCTCGAACTTGCCCGCGAAGCGCTGCGCCGCGCCCGTGAAGGCGCCCTTCTCGTGTCCGAAGAGCTCGGACTCGATCAGGTCGCGCGGGATGGCCGCCATGTTGATAGCGACGAAGGGACCGCGCCGGCGCTTTCCGAAGTCATGGATAGCGCGCGCGACCAGCTCCTTCCCGGTGCCCGACTCGCCGTTGATCATCACGGTCAGGTCGGTCTGCGTCATGCGCGCGATGATGCGGTAGATGTCCTGCATGACCGGCGAGCGGCCGATGATCGGAAGCAGCTCGGCCGGCCCCGAGGACGGACGCATGAGGCTCGGCGCCTGCCCGCTCTCGAGCGCCTGTGAGGCAAGCCGCAAAAGATCGTTCAGGTCGAAGGGCTTGGGCAGATAGTCGTAGGCGCCGCGGTCCGCCGCCGTGATCGCGGTCATGATCGTGTTCTTGGCGCTCATCACGATGATCGGCAGGCCGGGCCTCGCCTTCTTCATGCGCGGCAGGATCTCGAACACGTTCTCGTCGGGAAGCACCACGTCCGTCACCACGAGGTCGCCGGCTCCCTCGGCGACCCAGCGCCAGAGTGTTGCGGCGTTGCCCGTGGCGCGGACGGCGTATCCCGCCCTTCCCAATGCCTGGCTCAGCACGGTGCGGATGGCGTCGTCGTCGTCCGCGAGGATCACGGTCTTTGCGTTCATGGTGCCTGCCCGACGGTTTCGGCCTCGTGCGGAACCATGGGCAGGAGGATCCTGAACGTGGTCCGCCCGGGCGTGGATTCGCATTCCGCGACGCCGCCGTGGTCGCGCACGATCTTCGCCACCAGGGCCAGCCCCAGCCCCTTGCCCGAGGGCTTCGAGGTCACGAACGGCTCGAAGATCGACCCCAGGAGCTCTTCTGGCACGCCGGACCCCGTGTCGCGCACGCAGACCTCGAGCGGCAGCGCAACCCGCTCGCGTCCGCCCGGAATGGTGAGCCTGACGCCCGGCCGGTAGGCGGTGGCGAGCACGATCTCACCCTGGCGGCTGTCGGTTCCGATCGCCTCCGCGGCGTTCTTCACGAGATTGATGAAGACCTGCACGAGCTGGTCGCGGTTGCCGTCGACCGGCGGCAGCGACGGGTCGTATTCCTGCCGGAAGGTCGCGCCGGCGGCGAAGCCGGAAGCGGCGAGCGCGCGCACGTGGTCGAGCACGGAATGGATGTTGATCGGCTCGCGATCGAGAGGGCGGTCGTCGGAGAAGACCTCCATCTGGTCGACGATGCCGCGGATGCGGTCCGTCTCGGCGCAGATGAGGCGGGCGAGCGCCCGGTCCTCCTCGAGCGCCAGCGCCGGCTCGATCAGCTGGGCGGCGCCCCGGATGCCCGAGAGGGGATTCCTGATCTCGTGCGCCAGCATGGTCGCCATGCCGGTGACGGTGCGCGCCGCGCTCCGGTGGGTGAGCTGGCGGTCGATCTTCTGCGCCATGGAGCGCTGCTGCAGGATGAGCACGATCGAGCCCGGCTGCTCGATGACGGCCGCAGCCTGGAGATCGACCTGCCGCTCGCCGCCGGTCCGGGGCGTGCCGATGTTGACGCCGTATTCGTTGATCGTGGCCTGGGTGTCGCGCACCTGCTCGATCAGGCGATCGAGCGGGCTCGCGAAGGGCACGATGTCGTCTAGTCCCATGCGCTTCAGCGTCGAGGAGCTGGCGTGGAAGAAGTTTTCCGCTGCGGCGTTCGCCATGCTGATGCCGTTCCTCGCATCGAGCACGATGAGCGGGCTTGGTACGGCATCGAGGATGGAATGGAGCGCGCTAGCCTCCGACTGGTGGGCGCTCTGGAGCGAGGGCGCCGTCATGCGGCATCCCGCAGCGGCCAGGCGCCGGGATCGAAAACCTCGGCCAGTCCGTCGAGCACGGCTTGCGGGTTCTCGTCGCGGCAGAGGCGGGCGCGCCATTCCCCTGCCCCCGTCCGGTCCATGAGCCCGTCCTCGACGGCAGTCTCGAGATACCAGCCGACATGCTTGCGAGCGACGCGGAGGCCGAGTCCTTCGCCGTAGAAGTCGAGCATGTCGCGATAGTGGGCGAGGATGAGTGAACGCCGCTCCGCCGGTGTCGGCGCTGTACGGCCCGTCCCTTGCTCCAGCGCTTCCGCGAGAAGCCCCGGAAGCCAGGGGCGGCCGTAGCCGCCTCTTCCGACCATCGCCGCATCGGCGCCGGAGGCGTCGAGCATCGCTTTCACATCCGCGAGGCTGCGGCAGTCGCCATTCGCGACGAGAGGGAGCGAGGTGGCGGCCCGGACGGCCGAGATGGCCTTCCAGTCGGCGCTGCCCTTGTAGAACTGGCAGCGCGTGCGGCCGTGGACCGTGATCGCCCTCGCCCCGACGGCCTCGGCCCGACGCGCCAGCTCCGGCGCGTTGCGGTTGGCGTCGTCCCAGCCCAGCCGCATCTTCACCGTGACCGGAACCGCGACCGCCTTCACCGTCGCTTCGATGAGCGTTTCCGCGTGGTCGAGGTTCCGCATGAGCGCGGAGCCGGACCAGCCGCCCGTCACCTGCCGGGCCGGGCATCCCATGTTGATGTCGATGACGTCGGCGCCGAGGTCGCGCGCGATGCATGCGCCTTCCGCCATCCAGTGAGGCTCGCGCCCCGCAAGCTGAATGACGAGCGGAGACACCCGGCCCGCGCCCGCCGCACGGCGCAGCACGTCGGCCCGAGACCGTGCAAGCTCCTCGCTCGCCACCATCTCCGAGACGACAAGGCCCGCGCCCCACGCATGCGCCAGAGTGCGGAACGGCGCGTCCGACACGCCCGACATGGGCGCAAGCAGGACGCGATTCCGAACCGGCACCGATCCGATAAGAATGCTCATAATTTGAGCAGATCGCCTTGTTGATTAATCGATGGGCAGCTTAGGGCGCGCCCGTGTCGCGCGCAAGCGCCTTGACGTCCCAGGGCGGCGCGGGCAAGCGGACGTCATGGAAATGCAAGGCGCAGTCAAGACGGTCGCGCTGATCGTTGCGGGAGGGTCCGGCACAAGGGCCGGCGGGGAAAAGCCCAAGCAATATCAGGCCATCGCCGGAGAACCGGTGCTGCGCCGCACGGTCCGGGCCTTTTTTGACCATCCGGGCATCGACCGCGTGCAGGTCGTGATCGCCCAGGGCCACGAGGATTGGTATGCCGGCGCGGTGGAAGGCCTTGCGCTTCCCGCGGCGGTCCGGGGCGGGACGTCGCGGCAGGAATCGGTGTTCAACGGTCTCCAGGCGCTCGGGGCGGTGCAGCCGGAACTCGTCCTCATCCACGATGCGGCCCGTCCCTTTCCGAGCCAGTCGCTGCTCTCGCACGTCATTGCGGCGCTCGACCGGCATCCGGCGGTGATCCCCGCGCTTCCCGTCACTGACACCCTGAAGAAGGCGCAGGGCAACATCGTGCAGGAGACGGTGGACCGCGCCGGCCTCTGGGGCGTGCAGACGCCCCAGGGCTTCCGCTATCCTCTGATCGCAGAGGCGCACCGGCTGGCGCGCGCCGCTGCGGCCGCGAACTTCACCGACGACGCATCGATCGCCGAATGGGCGGGACTGGAGGTGGCATTGATCCCCGGCGAGCACGACAACAGGAAGATCACCACGGCGGCCGATCTCGCAGAGGCCGATGCCCGGCTCAGTGCCGGCGCCTTCGCGGGCCTCGGGGACATCCGCGTCGGTCAGGGCTTCGACGTCCATTCCTTCGTGCCGGGCGAGCGCGTCGTGCTTTGCGGCGTCTCGATCCCGCACAGCCATGCGCTCTCCGGCCACTCGGACGCCGACGCGCCCATGCATGCCCTGACGGACGCGCTGCTCGGCACCATCGGCGAAGGCGACATCGGAACCCACTTCCCTCCGTCCGACCCGCAGTGGCGGGGCGCCGATTCCGCCATCTTCCTGCGCAAGGCGATCGATCTCGTGGCGGCGCGCGGCGGACGCATCGCCAACGCCGACATCACCATCATCGCGGAGGCGCCCCGCATCGGCCCGCATGTCGTGGCCATGCGCAAACGGCTCGGCGAGCTGCTCGGCATCCCGGTCGACCGGGTGGCGGTCAAGGCGACGACAAACGAGAAGCTCGGCTCCATCGGACGCGGAGAAGGGCTCTGCGCGTTCGCGACCGTGACGGTGAGGCTGCCGGGATGAAGCAGCCGGCGACCTTCGACCGGGAACTTCTGATCGAGGCCGCCGACATCCTCGACCTCTGCCGCGACGGTGGGCGCATGCTGGCGACGGTGGAGAGCTGCACGGGCGGTCTTCTGGCGGCGGTGCTGACTGCCATTCCCGGCTCCTCGCATGTCGTCGAGGCGGGCCTCGTCACCTACTCCAACGCCGCCAAGCATCGTCTCGCCGACGTTCCGGAAGATCTCATTGCGGCTCACGGCGCCGTCAGCGAGCAGGTGGCGCGCGCCATGGCGGAAGGCGCGCGCGAGCGGCTCAATGTCGATATCGCCGTCAGCGTCACGGGGGTCGCCGGACCTGACGGCGGAACGGAAGCTAAGCCCGTGGGGCTCGTGCATTTCGCCTGCGCGGCGCGCGAGCGCCCGACGCTGCACCGCCGCCGGCTCTACGGCGCGGAGAGCCGGGACGCAATCCGGCGGCTCTCGGTCCTTGATGCGCTCGACTTGGTGCGGGAGCAGATCGGCTCCGGCGGCATGGTGGCATAGAAATCGATGTCATGCCCGCACTCGTCGCGGGCGTCCTTACGCCTTGCGGCCGATCACGGAGCCGTTCGCGGCGGGTGCGTCGAACCAGACCGTCTCGATCTGCCGGAATCCGGCTTCCTCGAGCCACGCCGAATACTCGGCCGGCGTGTAGTTTCGTCCTTCCGTCTCGATCAGCATGTTGAGACTCATCAGCGCGGCCGGCGCCGGTCCGGTCTTTTCGTCATTGACGAGAAGCTCGCTGATGACGACTGTACCGCCGCTTGGCAAAGCCTCGAAGGACCGGCGCAGCAGGGCGCGGTTCTTCGCCTCGTCCCAATCATGCAGGATCATCGACAGGAGATGCAGGTCGTGATCCTTCGGAAGCTGCTCGAAGAAGCTGCCGCCTACAGTCTCGATCCGATCGGTCAAGCCGGCCTCGGCAATCTTTCCCGCGGCGATCGCGGCCACGTGCGGCAAGTCGAACACGGTCGCACGCAGCGTCCCATACTGTTTGCAAAGTTCGATGTCGTACGCGCCCGATCCGCCGCCAATGTCCAGGAGGCGGCGGAAATGCCCGAAATTCATTGCTTCGCCGAGCTTGCGCGCGGTCATCGTGGAAAGCGAATGCATCGCCTCCCAGAAGGTTGCCAGCACCGTCGGATCCTCACCGGTGAACATCGAGGATTGCACCGCCGGGTCCCATGTGGTCGGCCGGTTCGTGCGCAGCGCTTCGGCAAGTTTGCCCCAGCCCGCGTAGAGCCGCTTGTCGGCCATCTGCACGAAGCCACCGAAGTAATACGGCTTCCCGCGCACGAGATACGCATCGCTTAAGGGCGTATTGCGATAACGGCCGTCCGTTTTCTCCAGAAGCCCGAGTGCAGCACAGCCGGTCAACAGCATCTCGGCCGGGCGCGGATGCAGACCGAGCGCTTGCGCGAGTTCGCCAGCAGTCGTGCCTGGGCCGCCCGCAAGGCGGCTGAAGAGGTCCAGTTCGTGCGCGGCGGCCAGAGTCTTGAAGGCCCAGAAGCCGGTCGAAAGCGCCATCAGCGGGACGGCGGAAGGAAGCTCCGGCGTCGCAATCGGCTGGACGTTTGCACGCTTGGCCGGAGGCACTGTCCGCGAAAGCTGACTGGTCATGATCACCTCTCTTTCAGAGCGAGTCACAGCCGCAACCGGCTGGCTTGTGGCCATCCCCTAGGCGAGCGGTGACTACCGCCTTCCAAGGTGCGAACCTGGCGGTGCGGGGTTACGCTACGATTTCAGAAGGAGAAAATTCGGTTACGCTCGAAACTTGTTTATTGTTTGGCCGCAGACGGCTGGCGTAGCCGGCGGTGGAGGGACGGCGCCCCCGTCGCTAGGCTTCAAGGCAAGTGGTGCGCGAGGGCGTGCAGCCTCCAAAAAAGCACTCACCCCGCGTCATTGCCGGGCATGAGAATATTAAGCGCCGCCTACTCCCCTTCCCCGCTCTCCTTCCAGGCGGCGTAGCGCTTCTTCGTCTCCTCGTTCGGCGGATAGAGCCCGGGTAGCTCTGCGCCGCCTCTCACCTCCTCCATGAGCCAGCCCTCAAGCCGCTCCTGCTCGGGGCCAAGCCCGCAGACATGACCGACGAGCCCCGCTGGGACCACCACCGCGCCATCGTCGTCCGCCACGATCACGTCGCCCGGAAAGACCGCGGCGCCCCCGCATCCGACCGGCTCCTGCCAGCCGGCGAAGGTCAGTCCCGCGATCGAGGGGGGCGCCGCGAGCCCCTGGCACCAGACCGGCATCCCGACCTCCGCCACGCCCGCGCCGTCGCGCATGGCGCCGTCCGTGACGAGCGCGGCCACGCCCCGCCGCTTCATGCGCTCGAGCAGGATGTCGCCGAAGATCCCCGCCTCGTTGAAGCCCATGGCGTCGGCCACCACCACAGCGCCTTCCGGCATCTTCTCGATGGCGGCGCGCGTCGAGCGCGGCGAGGACCAGCTTTCGGGCGTCGCCAGATCCTCGCGCATGGGCACGAAACGCAGCGTGAAGGCTTCGCCCACCACCCGCTCCTGGTCGACGATGAGCGGCACGGGTCCCTTCATCCAGCTCCGGCGGATCCCCCTCTTCAGGAGGATGGTCGTGATGGTCGCCGTCGTCACGCCCTTGAGGAGGTCGCGCTGCTCGCTTGTGAGGGGCATGTCCTGTCGGTCGCCTATTATCGGATGAACTGAATCTCGATCGTCGAGTTGAAGAGCTTCCACTGCTTGTCCGCGGTCAGGACCGGAACTCTCAGAGACTCGGCCAGTGCCAGACACGCGCGATCACCGAAGGAAAGGCCTGCGCGCTTTCCCCGCGCCCACATCATCCCGGCCAGCGCGGCCTGATGCGCGTCGAAATCAGCCATCCGCATCGGCAGCGAGAAGACTATCCCTTTTGCCGCGTCGGGCGCTGCACCTTTTTCCACCAACTTTGCCACGGCTTCGGAAACGTTCACCGTGGAAATTGTGCTTCTGGAAGCTACGTCGGCCACCTTTTCGGCCCCAGGCTCTTCCTTGATCAATGCAAGGACGGCCGAGGCATCCAGGACGGCCTCAATCATCGCCGGACTCCCTTGCGGCCTCCCGGCGACGATCGGCTATCAGGGAGTCCGCGAGGCTTTCGCCTCCGGGGATGAGTTCTCGGGCAAGCTCCTGGGCTCGCTTGATGGCCATGCGAGCCGTCGTCAACCGAAGTTCGCCGTTCGATAGCGTGGCGATGAGCGTATCTCCCGCTCGAGCTTCCATTGCTCTGCGGAATTCCGCCGGAACCACAATCCTACCGGCGCTGTCCATGGTCAAATCCGTCCGCAGCAAGCTCTCCTTCAGAACCTGACCGCCTCCAGCCGCTTCCGTAGACCTGGACGCTTTCCGACGGACGACGTTTGAGACGAACTGGTCGCGAACCTTCAAAAACCTGGCGACATCCGCCTGCCTGTATCCGGCGGCAACGAGCCTCCGGATCATTTCGGACTTGTTTCCCGAGATGCCTTTGATGACGGCACTCATCCGCTCACGTTCGGGCTGCATCGATGACCTCCGGGCTTAACTCCATTGATTACTAATCAATGTTTACCCCATATATATACTATATAGTGGAGTAGGTCAATCTCACCAGGTCTCGCCGCCGATCCGCATACAGCGGATTCGCCTTGTTCCGGGGGCGCAGAAGACGGCAGTGCTACGGCAAGTTTCGCCGCATCAGCGGGCGCTTGGGCGAGCGCCTGGCGATCTCCCGGAAGCCGAGCGCCCGGAAGACCGTCGCCAGCCCCACGAATCCCTCGCCCCATTGCAGGCGCTTCTCAGGCTCGATCGCGCAGACATCGACTGCGCCGGCGCCAGCCCTGGCGGCGAAGGCGACAGCCGCCTCGCCGAGCAGCCGCATCAGGCCCTGCCCGCGATGGCCGGAGCGGATGTAGAAGCAACTGATGGCGTGGACGGTCTCCGGCGCGGGTTCGTCCGTTTTTTCCGGAGGCCTGGAGGTCTTGGCGCCGTTGAAGCGCGAGACCGAGGGCCTTGGACCGATTGCCACCCAGCCTACCGGCACCTTTCCCCGATAGGCGATGAGACCCGGCGGCGGACCCTTCTTCACGATGCGGTGGAAGGCGTCGCGGCGCTCTCCCCGCGTCATGGCTTTCCAGTCCTTGCCCGAGACCCTGGTCCACATGCACCAGCAGCCGGAATTGGCGCCGCGCTCGGGCCCGAACAGATCGAGGAGATCGGGCCAGCGATCGGGGGTGAGCGGGCGGATCTTCATCCCCTTCAGGTCGGGATGGACTTTGGGACGCATGGAAAGATTACGACCTCCTAGCGCGTCTCCTCGAAGAGCTCGCGGCCGATCAGCATGCGGCGGATCTCTCCCGTTCCGGCGCCGATCTCGTAGAGCTTGGCGTCGCGCAGGATGCGGCCGGCCGGATAGTCGTTGATGTAGCCGTTGCCGCCGAGCGCCTGGATGGCGTCGAGCGCCACCCGCGTCGCGCTCTCGGAGGAGAAGAGGATGGCCGCCGCGGCGTCCTTGCGCGTCGTCTCTCCCCGGTCGCAGGCCTTCGCCACTGCATAGACATAGGCGCGGGACGCGTTGAGCGCGGTGTACATGTCGGCGAGCTTGCCCTGCATGAGCTGGAAGGTGCCGATCGGCTGGCCGAACTGCTTGCGCTCGTGAACATAGGGGATGACGAGGTCGAGGCTCGCCTGCATGAGGCCCAGGGGGCCGGCCGCGAGCACGGCCCGCTCGTAGTCGAGGCCGGACATGAGCACGCTCACGCCTCGGCCGACCTCGCCCAGCACGTTCTCCTCCGGCACTTCGCAGTCCTGAAACACGAGCTCGCCCGTGTCCGACCCCCGCATGCCGAGCTTGTCGAGCTTCTGGGCGGTCGAGAATCCCTTGAAGCCCTTCTCGACGATGAAGGCCGTGATGCCGCGGGGGCCCGCCTCCGGATCGGTCTTCGCATAGACGATGACGGCGTCGGCGCAGGGTCCGTTGGTGATCCACATCTTGGTGCCGTTCAGCACATAGCGGCCGGAGCGCTTCTCGGCTCGTGTCCGCATGCCGACCACGTCGGACCCCGCGCCCGGCTCCGACATGGCGAGCGCGCCCACATGCTCGCCGGATACTAGCTTCGGCAGGTGCTTGCGCTTCTGCTCCTCGGTTCCGTTGCGGCGGAGCTGGTTCACGCAGAGGTTCGAATGCGCGCCGTAGGAAAGGCCGATCGAGCCCGAGCCGCGGCTCACCTCCTCCATCGCCACGCAATGCTCGAGATAGCCGAGCCCTGAGCCGCCGAACTCCTCCTCGACCGTGATGCCGAGAAGGCCAAGCTCTCCGAGCTTCGGCCAGAGATGGCGCGGGAACTGGTTCGTGCGATCGATCTCGTCCGCGATCGGGGCGATCGTGTCGGAGGTGAAGGAGCGCACGGTGTCGCGGATCATGTCGGCCGTCTCGCCGAGGCCGAAGTCCAGCATGCGGAGGTCGTTGGGCAGCATTTGAAGTCCTCTCAGACCTGCCGACGGTAACGCACGAAGGGGGTGAGCGTCGCCACCTTGTCGTAAAGCGCGCGGGCGGTCGCGTTGAACTCCTGCGTCAGCCAGTAGACCTGCGCGGCTCCGGCTTCGTCGGCCTTCTCATAGACGGCCTCGATCAATGCGCGACCGGCCCCCTTCCCCCGCACGCCGGGATCCACGAACAGGTCCTGCAGGTAGCAGATGTGCGGAATGGTCCAGGTGGACTGGTGAAAGATGTAGTGGACGAGGCCGATCAAGTTTTTCTCGCCGTCCACGGCCACGAGGCCATGCGGGCTGCGCGAGGGATCGAGGAGCTTGTGCCAGGTCGTTTCCGTGACGTCGTCGGGAAGCCTCGTCTCGTAGAAGCGGAGATAGCCCTGCCACAATGGCTCCCACCGGGTCCGGTCCTCGGACTTCAGCGGCCTGATCGTCAAGGCCATGTCGAAAATCTCCCTGCAGCTTTCCCCGCTTGCCGGGGGTTGATAGGCCATGACGGAGCACAGAACAGCGGGCTGGAGCTATCCTGGCGCGGACCGTTTTTCCCGAGGCCGCTCGCGTCAAGGATCATCTTGCCTACTATGCGGGCAAGTTCAACGCCACCGAGCTCAACGCCCCCTCTACCGGACACCAACGACCCGAGCGCTCAGTCCGTGACGCCCGAGACCTGCATCATCGTGAGGAGCGCGGTCGCGACCTGCTTCCTAATATCGCCGTCGAGGGCAAAGACGTCGGAGCGGCAGACGCTGAGCGTGCGGCCTGCCTTCAGCACGCGGCCCTCAGCCACCAGGCGCCCGCCCTTCGCCGGATTGAGCAGGTTGATCTTGAACTCCGTCGTCAGCACGCCGGTGCCCGCGCCGAACAGGGTCAGCGCCGCGTAGCCCGCCGCGGAGTCGGCGATGGCCGAGGTCACGCCGGCATGGAAGAAGCCATGTTGCTGGCTGAGCTCGGGTCGGAAGGCGACGGCGAGATCGACCTCGCCCGGAGCGACATGCACGACCTCGACGCCGAGATGCCGCATCAGCCCCTGCTTCAGGAAGCTCGCGCGCACACGGGCTTCGAAGTTCGGATCGGAAGCGTGGCCAGCCATGCCCCGCCCTCAGATGCCGGTGAAGAGGAGGTCCAGGGCCCTCACGATTCTCTCTCGCAAAGCCGTGACATTGAGTCCGGCCGGTTGGAGGCGGGCCGTCTGCAAGGTCGCCAACTCATGCAGCGCCACCACATAGTCGTTGCCCTTGAACGAGAATTCGATGGCGAGTCTGGACAGGGGAGGATGCTTTCCCTTTCGCCGCACTGGGGCGACTACCACGCTTCTGAGGCCAAGCACGAAATCACTTTGAAGAATAACCACCAACGGGATGTCCCGCCGCGTTGATGCGTCGGGGTTTATGCATACGTCGAACTGCCTCAGTCCTTCCACGGACCAAGCGCCTCAGAAAAAGTGCCGTGCTTCTCGATGTAGCGGTTGTACTCCTCGATCGCCTCGCGGTTTTCCTCCTGCCAGCGGCGCGCTCGCTCGGCCTTCACCTTGGCGAGCAGCGCCTCCTGGAAGGTCTGGGAGAGGCTGATCCCGTATTCCCTCGCCTCGGCAAGGAGATCCGCATCCGCGGACAGGTTCGCAGCTTTCTTCATGAGGAATGTTCCTCCGTAGTCATGATGCGCATATGATATGCGCATGAACTCTGCGAGGGAAGTGCGGATCGAGAGTGTTGGTCACCGCGGCGACGGCATTGCACCAGGGACCGACGGGCCGCTTTTCGTGCCCCTGGCGCTGCCGGGCGAGAAGGTGGAGGTCGAGCCTTCGGGCGCTGGCCGTGCCCGGCTGATCCGGGTCGTGGAAGCCAGCCCCGACCGCGTGGAGCCCTTCTGCCCGCATTTCGGCGCCTGCGGCGGGTGCGCCGTCCAGCATTGGGGCGAGCCGCCCTACCGCGCCTGGAAGCGCGATCTCGTGCGCATCCCTCTCCGCCAGCGCGGGATCGATACCGAAGTGGGTGATCTCGTCGACGCCCATGGCGAGGGCCGGCGACGCGCGACGTTCCACGCTCGCAAGACCGAGGGCGGCATCGCCGTCGGCTTCATGGCGCTCCGCAGCAATGCCATTGTCGACATCGCGCGATGTCCCGTCCTTTCGCCGGCGCTCGCCCGCGCCCCCGCCATCGCGCACGATCTGGCGCAGCTTCTGGCCGGCGCGCGCCCTATCGACATCGCCTTCACGGCAACCGCCACCGGCATCGACTGCGCCGTTTCGGGCGCCCGCGCGCCGGGTCTCGCCCTGCGCACTCGCCTCGCGGAACAGGTCCGCATGCACGGGCTCGCACGGCTCAGCCTCGGCGGCGAGGTAGTCGCGGAGACCGCAGCGCCCCTCCTCCGGTTCGGACGGGCGGAGGTCGTGGCGCCACCGGCCGCCTTCCTGCAGCCCACGGAGGCGGGCGAGCTTGCGCTCTGGGAAGCGGTCCGCGAGGGCGTTGGCCGGGCGCGGAAGGTCGCCGACCTCTTCTGCGGCATGGGACCTTTCACGTTCCGGATCGCCGAGGCGGCGCAGGTTTCCGGATTCGACAGCGACCGCGCCTCCATCGCTGCCCTGCAGCAGGCCGCGCGGCGGACGTCGAAACTGAAGCCCGTGACGACGGAGGCACGCGATCTCTTCCGCGAGCCGCTTTCGGCGCGCGAGCTTGCAAGCTTCGATGTGGTGGTGATCGACCCGCCGCGGCAGGGTGCGGAGGCGCAGGCCCGCGAGATCGCCCGCTCGAAGGTGCCGGTCGTGGTGTCGGTCTCCTGCGACCCCGGCACCTTCGCCCGCGACGCCGCGATCCTTCTCGCCGGTGGCTACCGGCTTCGGAGCGTGCGGCCCGTGGACCAGTTCAAGTGGACGCCGCATGTCGAGTGCGTCGGCGTGTTCCGGCGCCAGACTTAGCACCACAAGAACGTCATTGCCGGGCTTGACCCGGCAATCCTTTTCCCGTCGCCCGAAAAGGATGCCCGGCTCGGAGGCCGGGCATGACGATGGGGAGGGACCCCACCTCAGACCAGCCAGAGGGTCGCGAGGCCGAGGAAGGCGAAGAAGCCCACGACGTCGGTGATGGTGGTGACGAACACCGCCGAGGCCACCGCCGGGTCGGCCTTCAGGCGCTCGAGCGTCAGCGGCACGAGGATGCCGCCCAGCGCCGCGGCGAAGAAGTTGATGACCATGGCGGCCGCGATGGTGAGGCCCAGCTTGTCCGACTCGAACAGCCACCAAGCGAAGAGCCCGAGCGCGCAGGCGAAGGTGAAGCCGTTGAGGAGGCCCACGGCGCATTCGCGCCATACGACCCGCATGGCGTTCACGGGCCCGATCGAGCGGGTGGCGAGCGCCCGCACCGTCACCGTCATGGTCTGCGTCGCGGCGTTGCCGCCCATCGAGGCGACGATCGGCATGAGGACGGCGAGCGCCACCATCTGCTGGATCGTCGCGTCGAAGAGCGCGATGACGCGCGAGGCGAGGATGGCGGCGCAGAGGTTGACGGCAAGCCACACGATGCGGCTCCTGAGCGTCGACCAGACCGTATCCGTGATCTCCTCGTCGCCGACGCCGCCCAGGCGCAGGATGTCCTCCTCGGCCTCCTCCTGGATGACGTCCACGATGTCGTCGACCATGAGCATGCCGACGAGGCGGCCCTCCTCGTCGGTGACGGCGGCCGAGACGAGGTTGTACTGCTCGAACTTGTAGGCGACGTCCTCCTGCTCGTCGGCGACCTCGAACACCGTCTGCTCGGCTTCCATGATGTCGAGGATGCGCCGCTCGCGCGGGCTTCTGAGGATGCGCGACAGCGGCACCACGCCCTTCAGGTGGTAGGCGTGGTCGACGACATAGACCTCGACGAAATTTTCCGGCAGGTCGCGCTCGGTGCGCATGTAGTCGATGGTCTGGCCGACGGTCCAGAACTCGGGCACCGCCACGAACTCGGTCTGCATGAGCCGGCCGGCGGTGTTCTCGTCGTAATGCAGCGCGCGCGACAGCGCGGCCCGCTCCTCGCGCGGCACATCGGCGAGGATCTCCTGCTGATCCTCGGCATCCATGTCCTCGATGAGGTAGAGGGCATCGTCGGTGTCGAGACGGCCGAGCGCGGAGGCGATGACCTCGTTGGGGAGCGCCTCCATGAGCTCGTCGCGCACGCCCTCGTCGAGCTCGGGCAGCGCCTCGACGTCGAAGGACCGGCCGAGCAGCGTGATGAGCCGGACGCGATCCTCGGACGGCAGGAGCTCGATGAGGTCGGCGAGA
>JBFXDI010000056.1:0-24051 GCA_050181295.1 Parvibaculaceae bacterium
TCGGCATGGGCAAGGCGATGGCGGAAACCTTTCCCGCCGCGCGCGCCGTGTTCGACGAGGTGGACGAGGCCCTCGGGCAGAAGCTCACGCAGGTCATGTGGGAAGGGCCGGAGGCGGACCTCACGCTGACGGAGAACGCGCAGCCCGCCCTCATGGCGGCAAGCCTTGCCGCGGTGTGCGTGCTCGAATCCGAGCATGGCGTGAGCGTCGCCGACACGGCCCGCTTCGTCGCCGGCCATTCGCTCGGCGAGTACTCGGCGCTGGCGGCCGCCGGCACCTTCACGCTCACCGACACGGCGCGGCTGCTGAAGGTGCGCGGGCGCGCCATGCAGCAGGCGACCCCCGTCGGCACCGGCGCCATGGCGGCGTTGCTCGGGCTCGACTACGCCGAGGCGGCCGCGATCGCCGGAGAAGCGGCGGAAGGCGAGGTTTGCCAGGCCGCCAACGACAATGCCGCGGGCCAGGTCGTGGTCAGCGGCCACAAGGCGGCGGTCGAGCGGGCGGTCGTCATCGCCAAGGGGCGCGGCGCCAAGCGCGCCATCCTCCTGCCGGTGAGCGCCCCCTTCCACTGCGCGCTCATGCAGCCGGCGGCCGACGCCATGGCGCAGGCGCTGTCATCCGTCCGGATGCAGGCACCCTCCGTGCCTCTCGTCTCGAATGTCGCGGCGCGGGCCCTCTGCGTGCCGAGCGAGATCCGCGATGGCCTTGTCGCGCAGGTCACCGGCACAGTGCGGTGGCGCGAATGCATGGGCTTCATGGCGGCGAAGGGCGTGACCCACTTCTGGGAGATCGGCGCCGGCAAGGTGCTCACCGGGCTCGTGAAGCGCACGGCGCCCGAGGCTTCGGGCCTGTCGCTCGGCACGCCGGCGGAGATCGCGGCCGCCGCCGAGCAGCTACGGGGAGACTAGGATGTTCCACCTTTCGGGCAAGAGCGCGCTCGTCACCGGCGCGAGCGGAGGGATCGGCGAGGCCATCGCGCGGGCACTCCATGCGCAGGGCGCGACTGTCGCGCTCTCGGGCACGCGAGCGCCGGTGCTGGAGGCGCTAAAGGAGTCCCTCGGCGAGCGCGCCCACGCCCTCCCCTGCGACCTCTCCGATGCGGCCGCCGTCGAAACGCTCGTGCCTGCGGCGGAAGCCGCCATGGGCAAGCTCGACATCCTCGTCAACAACGCCGGCATCACGCGCGACGGCCTCGCCATGCGGATGAAGGACGAGGACTGGGCTGCGGTCCTCGACGTCAACCTGACGGCCGGCTTCCGCCTCGCCCGCGCCGCCATGCGGGGCATGATGAAGCGCCGCCACGGGCGCATCATCGGCATAACGTCGGTGGTCGGCGTCACGGGCAATGCGGGGCAGGCAAACTATGCGGCAGCCAAGGCCGGCATGATCGGCATGACGAAGGCGCTGGCGCAGGAACTCGCCTCGCGCGCCATCACCGTCAACTGCGTGGCGCCCGGCTTCATCGAGACAGCCATGACGGGCGCGCTCAATGAAAAGCAGCGCGAGACGATTCTCTCCGACGTACCGTCGGGCCGCCTCGGATTGCCGGCTGAAATCGCGGCCGCGGCCGTCTATCTTGCGAGCGAGGAAGCGGGATACGTCACCGGACAGACGCTTCACGTCAACGGCGGGATGGCGATGATCTGACCTTTCGCCGGAGACGGTGTCAGGTCGTTTTTTACGAGCATTTTCAGCGCTCTTTCGACGCATCTCCGGCATCAGAGATTGCCTATTTGTGCCGTTATGGTTCTGTGTTACCAAGCCGGAGGTTCCAGTGCGAGGCCGGAGCGAGAGGCCGGTTTTGCGGCGGGTTGGCTTGGAACCGGCTGAGAGGGGTCGCGTCCGTTGGTATGGGTCATGCGGCGACGCTTCCGGTCTTTCCGGACCAACAGAAGCGAGGACAGGAGATCATGAGCAACGTTGCTGAGCGGGTGAAAAAGATCGTGGTGGAGCACTTGGGCGTCGACGCCGACAAGGTGAACGCCGAGGCAAGCTTCATCGACGATCTTGGAGCCGACAGCCTCGACACCGTCGAATTGGTCATGGCCTTCGAGGAAGAGTTCGGCATCGAGATCCCGGACGATGCGGCCGAAACCATTCAGACGGTCGGCGACGCCGTGAACTTCATCGAGAAGAACGCCGCCTAGGATTTGCGAGCCGCTCGCGGGCGGCCTTCGAGACGAGTTCGAAACGCGGCGGCAGGAGCCGGTCTTCTGCCGCCGCGTTGCCATGTAAGGCCCAAAGGGCCCTATTGTCCTTCCGGCCCGGCATGCCCGTCCGGCAGGAATGCCCGCCTCACGGACGGTCAGGCCGGCAAGCGAACGAGAGGTGTTCATGCGCAGGGTTGTGGTGACCGGTTTGGGACTCGTGACGCCGCTGGCGACCGGCGTCGAGGAGACATGGTCGAAGCTCATCGCCGGAGAGTCGGCAGGCGGCCCCATCACCCGCTTCGATGCGACCGACATGGCCTGCAAGGTCGCCTGCGAGATCAAGCGCGGCGACGGCGCGGACGGCACCTTCAATGCCGATCAGTGGGTCGAGCCCAAGGATCAGCGGCGCTACGACACCTTCATCATCTACGCGCTGGCCGCCGCCGCCCAGGCGGTCAAGGACAGCGGCTACGCGCCTCAGACCGACGAGCAGAAATGGCGCACCGGCGTCCTCGTTGGATCGGGCATCGGCGGCCTTCCCTTGATCGAGCAGACCTCGCTGCTGCTCGCCGAGAAGGGACCGCGCCGCGTCAGCCCGTTCTTCATTCCGGGCAGCCTCATCAACCTTGCCTCCGGCCTAATCTCGATCGAATACGGCTGCAAGGGGCCGAACCATGCCGTCGTCACGGCCTGCTCCACCGGCGCCCACTCGATCGGCGACGCCGGCCGGCTGATCGCGCTCGATGACGCCGACGTGATGATCGCTGGGGGCACCGAAGCCGCGATCTGTCCCGTGGGCATTGCCGGCTTCATGGCCTGCAAGGCGCTCTCGACCCATTTCAACGACACGCCGAAGAAGGCCTCGCGTCCCTATGACAAGGCCCGCGACGGCTTCGTCATGGGCGAGGGAGCGGGCGTCCTGGTGCTCGAGGAGCTCGAGCACGCCAAGGCGCGCGGCGCCAGGATCTACGCCGAGCTCACGGGCTACGGCCTCTCCGGCGATGCCTACCACGTGACCGCTCCGGCCGAGAACGGCGACGGCGCCTATCGCTGCATGCAGACAGCCCTCAAGCGGGCCGGCATCTCGGCCCACGACATCGATTACGTGAACGCCCACGGCACCTCGACGCCCATGGGCGATGAGATCGAGCTCCGGGCGGTCGAGAGGCTCATGGGCAACAATTCCTCCGCGCTCACCATGTCCTCGACCAAGTCGTCGATCGGGCATCTCCTCGGCGCGGCGGGGTCGGTCGAGGCCATCTTCTCGATCCTCGCCATGCGCGACAACGTCGTTCCGCCGACGCTCAATCTGGACGATCCCTCGGTCGAGACCGAGGTGGATCTCGTGCCCCACAAGGCCAAATCCAAGGAAATCAACACAGTTCTGTCCAACTCTTTTGGTTTTGGTGGAACCAACGCGTCGTTGATCTTCCAGCGCTACGCGGGCTGACAACCGGAGTTCGCATTGGCCTCGAGGCACGGCAGCATTCCAGGCGGAAGGCGGCGCTCGCCGCTGCGCCGGGTGCTGCTGTCGCTTTTCACCACCCTTGCCATGGCGGGAGCGCTGGCGGGCTGCGTCCTTCTCTATGGTCTCAAGGTCGCCAATGATCCGGGACCGCTCTCGGCGCCCAAGGCCGTGGTCATCGCGGAAGGCCTGCGCACGCCTGAAATCGCCACGCTCCTGAAGCAGGAGGGCGTGATCGAGAACGAGACCCTGTTCGCGGCCACGGCCTATCTGACCAGCGCGGCCCATGGCAGCCTCAAACCCGGCGAATACGAGTTCAAGCCTGGCCAGAACATGATGGATGCGCTCGCCACCATCCGCTCCGGCAAGTCCATCATGCACAAGGTCACCATCCCCGAGGGCTGGACGACCGAGCAGGCGCTGAAGCGCATCGAGGAGCACACGGCGCTCAGCGGCGCCATAGGCGAAATTCCGCCGGAAGGCGCGCTTCTCCCGGATACCTACCTCTTCAGCCGCGGCTATCCGAGGAGCGCGCTTGTTTCCCGCATCCGCGCCGCCCAGACGAAGCTCGTGGACGGGCTGTGGGAAGGACGGGCGCCGGACCTTCCCGTCCACAGCAAGGAAGAAGCGCTCACCCTCGCCTCGATCGTGGAGAAGGAAACCGGCATCGCGAGCGAGCGCCCGCAGGTCGCCGCGGTCTTCCTCAACCGGCTCAAGAAGCGCATGCGGCTCCAGTCCGATCCGACGATCATCTACGGCATCGTCGGTGGAAAGGGGCGGCTCGACCGCCCGATCCGGCGCAGCGATATCGAGACCAGGACCGACTACAACACCTACCGGATCGACGGGCTGCCGCCGGGGCCCATCGCCAATCCGGGCCGGGCATCACTGGAGGCGGTGCTCAATCCGACCTCGTCCAGCGCGCTCTACTTCGTGGCCGACGGCAGCGGCGGTCACGCCTTCGCGAATACGCTCGCCGAGCACAAGGAGAACGTCCGGAAGTGGCGCCGGATCGAGCGCGACCGCGCCACGGAGGAGGCGACGGCGGAGGCGGAACTGGCGGCCGAAGCCGAGAAGGAGGCAGCCGCTCCAGAGGCGGAGAAGGCCGCCGAGCCGGCACCGGCTGAAGCCGGGGAGGATGCCTCCAGCCCCGAGACCGCCAAGACGGAATCGTCTTCGGACGAGCAGGCATCCACCTCCCTGCCCCCCACGCCCGCGCCCGCAGATGAGCCCAAGAAGACCGCCGAGCAGGAGCCGGTGCTCGCCGAGGCGCCGCCCGATCCCGCGCCTCTTCCCATCGGAAAGCCCGGCGAAGCGGCAAGCGAGCCCCGATCGGGCTCGCTGGTGCGCGTCGCGAACCGGCTGGTGCCGATCCCCAAGCCCAAGCCGCAGCGATAAGGTCGGAAACTCGGCCTTCCGATCCGGCCATGCTTCCCTTGCATGCCTGAATTACACGGTCTGCCGCCCGGTTGTCCGGCCTTTCTGCGAGACGTATAGTCCCGCCCGCGGGTGAGAAGTTCGGCTTCGGCTGTCAGGGGAAGGTGACGCCGAACGTCTGGATGTCGTGCCTATGTTCGCAATTCTTGGACGGCTTCTGAAGCGGCTCGTCCGGACCGGCGACCTGAAGCTCGTCGGCCCAGGAGGTCAGGTTGTGCGCCTCGGCGACGGCACCGGAAAGCCCGTGGCCGTGAGGATCGCCACCGAGACGGCGGCCGCCGGCATCTGCCTTCGCCCCGATCTTTATTTCGGCCAGTGCTTCATGGACGGCACCCTCGTCATGGAGGAAGGCTCGATCTATGACCTCCTGGCCGTGCTGCTCAGCAACGTGGAGGGCCACAAGTGGCCTGCCGTCATCCGATTCGCCTACTGGATGCGGCAGCTTGTCCGGTATGTCGAGCAATACAATCCTATCCCCCAGGCGCAGCGGAACGTCGCCCACCACTATGACCTCTCGGGCGAGCTCTACGACCTCTTCCTAGACCGCGACCGCCAGTACTCCTGCGCCTACTTCGAGACCCCCGACATGTCGCTCGAGGAGGCGCAACTCGCCAAGAAACGCCATCTCGCCGCCAAGCTCAGGATCGAGCCGGGAATGCGGGTTCTCGACATCGGCTCGGGCTGGGGAGGCCTCGGCCTCTATCTCGCAGAGGTCTGCGGCGCGGAGGTCACCGGCGTGACGCTGTCGCAGGAGCAGTTCACGTGCTCCAATCAGCGCGCCCAGCAGCGTGGCGTCGCCGGCCGCGTCAAGTTCAAGCTCGCCGACTATCGTCAACTCGACGGCGTCTTCGACCGTATCGTGTCGGTCGGCATGTTCGAGCATGTGGGGATCGGCCATTACCGCGCGTTCTTCGCCAAGATCCACTCGCTCCTGCACGAGAACGGCGCGGCAGTCATTCACTCGATCGCACGTTCCGATGGACCGAGCGCCACCAACGCCTGGATCGCCAAGTACATCTTTCCCGGCGGCTATATTCCGGCGCTCTCGGAGGTGGTGCCCCACATCGAGCGCAGCGGCCTCTATGTCACCGACATCGAGATCCTGCGCCTTCACTACGCTGAGACACTGAAGGAGTGGCGGCGCCGCTTCCTCGACCATCGCGATCGCGTGAAGGCCCTCTATGACGAGCGCTTCTGCCGCATGTGGGAGTTTTATCTTGCTTCCTCGGAATCGGCATTCCGCTACCAGGGCATGGACAACATGCAGATCCAGTTCACGCGCCATCAGCACGCATTGCCGCTGACGCGCGATTACATCGACGCGGCGGAGCGGCGCCTCAAGCAGATCGACGCCAAGCGGCCGCTGCTGAAATCCGTGAAGTCGGCGAAGTCGGACTGACCGCTCAAATTCGAGTCGTTCCAACGAATCAAGTTGCCCAGGAACGCAAGCTCTTTCTCATCGAATCCGTCATAATGGCGGTTGTCTGTGAATAGCGCGAACTGCGTGGATTGGACCTAGACGGTCTATACGGCCGCGCAGCGCCGGGCTAAGCAGGGGACATCATGGAAACCGCCTTTCAACGCAAGCCGGCCCCCTTGCCGGCTCCGGCAGCATCCGAGGACTATCGCTCGCCGCCGCACAATCTCGAGGCGGAGCAGGCGCTGCTCGGCGCCATCCTTATCAACAACGAGGCTTGCGACCGCGTCAGCGGCTTCCTTACCCCCGAGCACTTCTTCGAGGGCGTGCACGCTCGCATCTTCGATGCCGCCTCGACCCTCATCCGCGCCGGCAAGCTCGCCTCGCCCGTGACGCTGAAGACCTTCTTCGAGCGCGACGCGACGCTGAACGAGATCGGGGGACCGGCCTACCTTGCGCGGCTTGCCGCTTCCGCCGCCACGATCATCAACGCCGAAGAATACGGCCGCCTCGTCTACGAGCTGGCGCTCCGGCGGCGTCTGATCGGCATCGGCACCGACGTCGTCAACGAGGCCTACGACACCGTTCCGGAGCAGACACCCCGCGAACTCATCGAGCGGGCGGAGCAGTCGCTCTACGAGATCGCCGAAACCGGCAAATACGGCCAGGGCTTCCAACTTTTCGGCGCGGCGCTGACTGAGGCCATCGACATGGCCAACGCCGCCTATCAGCGCGACGGCGGCCTTTCGGGCATCGCGACCGGACTCATCGATCTCGATCAAAAAATGGGCGGGCTGCAGAAGTCGGACCTCATCATCCTCGCCGGACGTCCCGCCATGGGCAAATCGGCGCTCGCCACCAACATCGCCTACCATATCGCCCGCAACTACCGTGCCGAGCACAACAGCGACGGCACGGTCACGGTGCTGGACGGCGGCGTGGTGGCCCTGTTCTCGCTCGAAATGTCGGCGGAGCAGCTCGCCACACGCATCATCTCCGAGCAGTCGGAAATCCCTTCCGAGCTCATTCGGCGCGGCCGGATCACCGACGAGCAGTTCAACAGCCTGGTCGAGGTGAGCCGGGATCTCCAGTCGCTGCCGCTCTACATCGACGACACCGGCGGCCTCACCATCGCGCAGGTCGCCGCCCGGGCCCGTCGCCTGAAGCGCCAGCGCGGACTGGGGCTCCTGATCGTCGATTACCTGCAGCTTCTCGGGGGCTCGAGCCGAAGGGCGGCGGAAGGCCGCGTGCAGGAGGTGTCCGAGATCACCACCGGCTTGAAGGCGCTCGCCAAGGAGCTGAACGTGCCGGTCGTGGCGCTCTCTCAGCTCTCGCGCCAGGTCGAGAACCGGGACGACAAGCGGCCGCAGCTCGCGGACCTGCGGGAATCGGGCTCGATCGAGCAGGATGCGGATGTCGTGATGTTCATCTACCGGGAGGATTACTATCTTGCCCGCAAGGAACCACGCCCAGGAAGTAGCGAGCATCTGGACTGGCAGCAGGAGATGGACAAGGTGAACGGCATCGCCGAGATCATCATCGGCAAGCAGCGCCACGGACCGACCGGTACCGTAAAGCTGCAGTTCGAAGCCAGTCTCACGAAGTTCCAGAACCTCGTCCGTGACGACCACCTCCCGGCAGCCTTCGAGTAGCCCCACTTCGACCGCCGGCGGAGTCCTGACCGTCGATCTCTTCCGGCTGCAGGAGAACTGGCTGAGCCTCGCGCGCCGCGTTGCGCCGGCCGAATGCGCCGCCGCCGTGAAAGCCAACGCCTACGGGCTGGGGCTCGGGCCCTGCGCGGGCGCCCTCTGGCAGGCTGGCTGCCGGACCTTCTTCGTGGCGCTGCCGCAGGAGGGCGCAACGCTGCGGCGCATCCTGCCGGAGGCGAGAATTCTGGTGCTGGCGGGCCTGCTGCGGGGATTGGCGCGGCACTATCTGGAGCATCTGCTGGAGCCGGTGCTCGGAAGCATCGAGGAGGTCGAGGAGTGGGCGAACGATGCGCCAGGCGCGCCGGCCGCGCTCCAGATCGACACCGGCTTCAACCGCCTCGGGCTCTCGCCGGCCGACGCGCGACGTCTCGAGGAAGGACCGCTGGCGCCCCGTCTCAATCCCAGCCTCGTCGTGAGCCATCTCGCCTGCGGCGACGATCCGGACTCGCCGATGAACTACCATCAGCTTGCCCTCTTCCGGTCTCTCAGGGCCCTTTTCCCGAAGGCTCCGGCAAGTCTCGCGAACTCGCCCGGCATCTTTCTCTCGCCCGATTTCCATCTGGATCTCGTGCGTCCTGGAATAGCCCTCTACGGCTGCAACCCGTTCCTCGACCGGCCCAATCCCATGCAGCCGGTGGTGCGCCTCAGCGCCATGCTGCTCCAGGTGCGCAATGTCGAGGCTGGTGAAACCGTAGGTTATGGCGCGGAATGGGCGGCATCCCGGCCCTCGCGCATCGGAATTCTTTCAGCCGGCTACCATGACGGGTTGCGCCGATCGCTTGCAGGCGGGCCCGCGGGCGTCTACATCGATGGGCGCTTCGCCCCCATCGCGGGGCGGGTTTCCATGGATCTGACGGCGGTGGACCTGACGGACGTGCCGCCGGAGCGTGCCAAGCGGGGGGACTGGGTGGAGCTGATCGGGGAGCATGCGACCGTCGACCAGGTCGCCGCCTGGGCCGGAACCATCCCTTACGAGGTCCTCACGGGCCTCGGTTCACGCTACGCCCGCGTCTACACCCCTGCCCCCTCTTCCAGCGCGCGGAAGGACCCGGCTTGAACTTCCTCGAGAACCTCGGCCACATCATCCTCTCCTTCTTCGCCGAGGTGGGGCGGCTGGCGATCTTCACCAAGGACGCCCTGCTGACGGGCCTTCTGCCGCCCGTCTATCTGCGCCAGCTCGCCGACCAGATGATGCGCATCGGCTACACCTCGCTTCCCGTCGTCGGCCTCACGGCCTTCTTCACCGGGGGCGTGCTGGCGCTTCAAATCTACATCGGCGGCTCCCGCTTCAATGCCGAGAGCCTCGTCGCCTCGATCGTGGCGCTCGGCATCACGCGCGAGCTCGGTCCCGTGCTCGCCGGCCTCATGGTGGCGGGGCGCGTCTCGGCAGCCATCGCGGCGGAGCTCGGCACCATGCGGGTCACCGAGCAGATCGACGCGCTGGTGACCCTGTCGACCAATCCCTTCAAGTATCTCGTCGCGCCGCGCCTGATCGCGGCGGTCATCACGCTGCCCCTCCTCGTCGCCATCGCCGACACCATCGGCATCATGGGCGGCTACATCGTCGGCACGCGCTCGCTCGGCTTCAACTCGGGCGCCTACATCGTCAACACCGTCAACTTCCTCGAGCTCGACGACGTGACGTCCGGCCTCATCAAATCGGCGGTGTTCGGCTTCATCATCGCGCTCATGGGCTGCTATCACGGCTTCAATTCCAAGGGCGGCGCGCAGGGCGTGGGCCGCGCCACGACCAATGCGGTGGTCTCCGCCTCCATCCTCATCCTCGCCGCGAACTACGCGCTCACCTCGCTCCTGTTCACGGAATAGGCATGGCCGAACCTCACATCGTACTGAAAGACGTCCACAAGAGTTTTGGGCAGAAGCACGTACTCAACGGCCTCAGCGTCTCGGTCGAGCGCGGGCATTCGCTCGTGGTGATCGGCGGCTCCGGCACCGGCAAGTCGGTGATGCTCAAGTGCATCCTCGGCATCCTCAGGGCCGATTCTGGCTCGATCCGCATCGGCGGCGAGGAGGTCGTGGGCCTCAAGGGCGCCGAGCGCGACCGCTACCTCTCGCGCTTCGGCATGCTGTTCCAGGGTGCCGCGCTCTTCGACAGCCTGCCCGTGTGGGAAAACGTCGCCTTCGGCCTCATCCAGGGGCGCAACATGCGCCGCAAGGAGGCCAAGGAGATCGCGCTCGTGAAGCTCGGCCAGGTGGGCCTCGGGCCGCAGGTGGCGGACCTTTATCCGGCCGAGCTCTCGGGCGGCATGCAGAAGCGCGTTGGCCTCGCGCGCGCTATCGCGGCCGATCCGGAGATCATCTTCTTCGACGAGCCGACGACGGGCCTCGATCCCATCATGGCCGACGTCATCAACGATCTCATCGTCGACTGCGTGAAGCGGCTTGGGGCGACGACCGTCTCCATCACCCATGACATGGCGTCGGCCCGCAAGATCGCCGACGACATCGCCATGATCTACAAGGGCCGGATCATCTGGCAGGGCACTGCCGGCGAGATCGATACAAGCGGCAACGACCATGTGGACCAGTTCATCCACGGCCGCGCCCAGGGGCCGATCCAGATGGAGGTCCTGAGGCCCTGACGCGGCAGGAGCGACCAGCGCTACGTTATGGCCGGCCATCCTTTTGACTTCGGCTTGGAAAAAGATTGCCGGGTCAAGCCCGGCAATGACGATCAGGGAAGCCGATAGAAACAAAGAAGGGCCGCTTTAGAAGCGGCCCTTCCGTGAGAGAAGCGTTCTGCCTGCCTCTCCGTATCCGGGTCGGATCAGGCGAGCCGAAGAGGGTGCTCCTCAGTCCGCGAGACCCGCACAGGCATGGCGCAGAACGCCTTGATCTCACTCGACATTGGATCACCTCCTTTCCGTTGTTGAACCCGAATCGGAGTATGGGGATCGGAGCGGCCGGTTGCAATGGGTGGGCCGATAGCATTTCGTCTGACCGGAGAAACCGCCAGGAGCCGGATGGCCAAGCCCTCGATCGCCTATGTCTGCCAGAACTGCGGGGCCGTCACGTCCAAATGGGCGGGACGCTGCGATGCCTGCGGGGAATGGAACACGCTCGTGCAGGAACAGGCCGCGGCGCCCGTTTCCGGGCTTGCCGGGGCGATCCTGGGCAAGGGCCGCGCGGTTCCGGTTCTGGGCCTCAAGGGCGAGACGGCGGAGGTGCCGCGCACCCTCACCGGCATCGGGGAGCTCGACCGCGTGGCAGGCGGCGGGTTCGTGGAGGGGTCCGCGGTGCTGGTCGGCGGGGATCCCGGCATCGGCAAGTCGACGCTCCTCCTCCAGGCGGTGGCGGCGCTCGCCGCGCGCGGGGTGAAGACGCTCTACGTCTCCGGAGAGGAGGCGATCGCCCAGGTGCGGCTCCGCGCGGCGAGGCTCGGCCTTGCGGATGCGCCCGTGCTGCTCGCGGCCGAGACCAATGTCGCCGACATCCTGGCCACGCTTGCCGACACGGGCGCCCGCGCGGTGGTCATCGATTCGATCCAGACGCTCTGGCTCCCCGCCATAGAGGCCGCTCCCGGCACGGTGTCGCAGGTGCGCGCCGGAGCCGAGGCGCTGGTGCGCCACGCCAAGCAGACGGGTGCCTCCGTCATCCTGGTCGGCCATGTCACCAAGGAGGGCCAGATCGCAGGCCCCAAGGTCATCGAGCACATGGTCGACACGGTGCTCTATTTCGAGGGCGACCGGGGAAACTCCTTCCGGATCCTCCGCGCGGTGAAGAACCGCTTCGGGCCGACCGACGAGATCGGCGTCTTCGAAATGTCGGACGGCGGGCTCCAGGAGGTGGCGAACCCCTCCCGCCTCTTCATCGGCGCCCGCGAGAGCGGAACGCCGGGCTCGGCGGTCTTCGCCGGCATCGAGGGCACGCGCCCGCTCCTCATGGAGGTTCAGGCGCTTGTCAGCCCCTCCGCACTCGGCACGCCAAGGCGGGCGGTCGTCGGATGGGATACCAACCGCCTCGCCATGGTGCTGGCGGTGCTGGAGGCGCGCGCCGGCCTCAAGCTTTCAGGACACGACGTTTACCTCAATGTCGCAGGCGGCCTCAGGGTGCGGGAGCCGGCGGCCGATCTTGCCGTGGCGGCAGCCTTGATCTCCTCGCTTGCCGGTCGGCCGCTTCCCGCTGATTCGGTGATTTTTGGAGAGATCGCCCTTTCCGGAGCGGCACGGGCCGTCGGCCAGACCGGCCAGCGACTGAAGGAGGCATTGCGCCTCGGCCTGAAGCGCGCCATCGTGCCGGAAAGCGCGAATTCCGAGGAGCCGGGCGGACTTGCGGTCAAGAAGGTGAGCGAGGTCGCGGAGCTTGCCGCCCTCATCGTAACGGAGCGCTGAGGCGCCGCAGGTTTTGCTATGGAAGGGGCACTGGTTCGCCCCTATATTCCGCCCCGCGGACAAGGACCTGCAAGAGTCGAGGCAGAATGGCCATTCAGTGGCTCGACATCATCGTGATCGGGATCATGGCCTTTTCGGGCCTGCTCGCTCTGGCGCGCGGGTTCACGCGCGAGGTGCTTTCGCTGATCGCCTGGGGCCTTGCGGCAGTGGCGGGGTTGCTCGCGGCCTTCAATCCCGAACTGGTGTCGATGGTCGGCGAATACATCAAGCCCGAGCGCGTGGCGCAGGTGGTGCTCGGCGCCGTCGTCTTCCTGGTGGTGCTGATCATCGTGTCGCTCATCAGCGTGCGGCTTGCCGACTGGGTTCTGGATTCGGCCGCCGGTCCCTTCGATCGCACTCTCGGCTTCTTCTACGGCCTTGCGCGAGGGTTCCTGCTGATCGTCATCGCCTACCTCTTCTATGTCTGGCTCGTGCCGCTGGAGAGGCGCGAGGACTGGGTGCGCAACGCCTGGTCGCTGCCGGTCATCGAGCGCGGGGGCGATGTGGTGCTCGCCTTCCTGCCCGTCGGCATCGCAGACACGCTCAAGAACCTCATCGCCGAGGGCAGCACGACCACCGAGACGGGCAAGACCTCCGCCGAGGGTGAAGGCAACGAAGGCTACAAGTCCAACCAGACGCGGGTCCTCGACCAGCTCATCGAGAGCACCCAGTCCGGGCAGCAGAAGTCCGATGCGCCGCACCAGTCGCAGCAGGCCCCGGCGGACCAGCCGGAAGACCCCGAGGAAGTTCCTTCCTTCGGCAGCGAGACGGATCAGAGCGGACAGAACTGACGATGCAGCAGAGCGGATATTCCGAATCCGACGCCGATCTCGATGTCCTGCGCGAGAAATGCGGCGTCTTCGGCATATTCGGCCATCCCGACGCTTCGGCGCTGACGGCGCTCGGGCTGCATGCGCTTCAGCACCGCGGACAGGAGGCGGCGGGCATTGTCTCCTATGACGGCGAGCGCTTCCATTCCGAGCGGCGGCTGGGACTCGTGGGCGACCATTTCTCCAAGGAGTCGACCATCCGGCGGCTCGCAGGCCATGCCGCGGTCGGGCACAACCGCTATTCCACGACCGGCGAAACCATCCTCCGCAATGTGCAGCCGCTCTTTGCGGAGCTCTCGACCGGCGGTTTCGCGGTCGGCCACAACGGCAATCTGACCAACGGCCTGACGCTCCGGCAGGAGTTGATCGCCGAGGGCGCCATCTGCCAGTCGACATCGGACACCGAAGTCATCCTGCACCTGCTCTCGCGCTCCAAGAAGCCGCGCATCATCGAGCGCTTTATCGATGCGCTGAGGGCGCTCGAGGGAGCCTATTCTCTCGTCTGCCTCACCAACAAGAAGCTCATCGGCGCCCGCGACCCGCTGGGCATCCGGCCGCTCGTCATGGGCGAGCTCAATGGCGCCATGATCCTCGCGTCCGAGACCTGCGCCCTCGACATCATCGGGGCGCGCTTCGTGCGCGAGATCGAGAACGGCGAGGTCGTCGTGATCAGCGAGGAGGGTGTCGAGTCGCTGCATCCCTTCCCGCGCGTGCCGCCGCGCCCCTGCATCTTCGAATATGTCTACTTCTCCCGCCCCGACAGCATGCTAGGCGGGCGTTCCGTCTATCACGTGCGCAAGAATCTCGGACGCGAGCTCGCGATCGAATCGCCCGTCGATTGCGACGTCGTCGTTCCGGTGCCGGATTCGGGCGTGCCCGCGGCGCTCGGCTTCGCCCAGGAATCCGGCGTCCCCTTCGAACTCGGCATCATCCGCAACCACTATGTCGGACGCACCTTCATCGAGCCGACCCAGCAGATCCGCGCGCTCGGGGTGAAGCTCAAGCACAACGCCAACCGCGGTGTGATCCGCGGCAAACGGCTGGTGCTGATCGACGATTCGATCGTGCGCGGAACGACGTCCGTCAAGATCGTGCGCATGATGTACGAGGCGGGCGCCCGCGAAGTTCATCTGCGGGTCGCGAGCCCGCCCATCACGCACCCGGATTTCTACGGCATCGACACGCCTGAACAGGAGCACCTGCTCGCGGCCACACATTCGCTCGAGGAGATGCGCTCCTACATCGGCGTCGACTCGCTCGCCTTCCTGTCAGTTGACGGGCTCTACCGTGCGGTCGGCCATGAGCGGCGCGACCCCCTAAGGCCCCAGTTCACCGACCACTGCTTCACCGGCGACTATCCGACGCCGCTGACGGACCAGGGCGTGCCCCGTGTGCCGCGCCAGCTTTCCCTTCTCGCCGAGGCCGGATGAGCGGCAGGCTCGCCGGCCGCATCGCAGTCGTAACCGGGGCGTCGCGAGGCATCGGCTTCGCGATCGCGAAGACGCTGGCGCGCGAGGGCGCGCATGTAGTGGCGCTCGCGCGCACGGTGGGCGGGCTCGAGGAACTGGACGACGAGATCAAGGCTTCCGGAGGCTCGGCGACGCTGGTGCCCGCCGACCTCAAGGATCACGCCGCGATCGACCGCCTGGGCGCGGCGATCTTCGAGCGCTGGAAGCGGCTCGACATTCTGGTCGCGAACGCCGGCATCCTGGGGCGGCTCACTCCCCTGCCCCATCTCGATCCCAAGGTATGGGACAGCGTCATGGCGGTGAACGTGACCGCCAATTGGCGGCTGATCCGCTCGCTCGATCCTCTTTTGCGGCAGTCGGACGCCGGCCGCGCGGTCTTCCTCACGTCCGGCGCCGCCGCGAAGAATCCCGCCTATTGGGGCGTCTATTCCGTCTCCAAGGCGGCACTCGAGTCGCTTGCGAAGACCTACGCCGCCGAGACCGCCAAGTCGCCGGTCCGGGTCAATCTCCTGAACCCCGGCGGGACGCGCACCCGCATGCGGGCGGAGGCCATGCCGGGCGAGGATCCGGAAACCCTGCCGGCGCCCGAGGCCGTCGCCGACGCGATGCTGCCGCTCTGCCTGCCGGACTGGGCCGGCACGGGGGAAGTCCACGATTTCCGGGAAGGAGCGCTGCGTAGGAGGCCGTAAGCGCCTACGCCCGCTTGGCGGCGCGCATCGGCACCACCCCGGCCTCGGCGCGGCGCGCGGCCGTCTGGCGGGAGCGCGCGAATTCGCCCGCGGCGCCAGCGGGCAAGGGCTTCGAGAAGAGATAGCCCTGCAGAAGGTCGCAGCCGAGACGGGCCAGGAGGTTCGCCTGCTCCATCGTCTCGACGCCCTCCGCCACCACCTGCTTGCGCAGGTCGTGCGCCAGCCGGATGACGGCCTTCACGATGCCAAGGCTTTCCGCATCCTCGGGCAGCTGCGCGATGAAGGAGCGGTCGATCTTGATGCGGTCGAAGGGATATTCCTTCAGATGCACGAGCGAGGCATAGCCGGTGCCGAAGTCGTCGAGGTCGATCTTGACGCCCCCCTTTGCGAGCGTCTCGAAGGCGCGCATGGTGCGCGCCTTGTCCTTCGAGAGAAGGACGTTCTCGGTGATCTCCACGTTGAGGTGGCCCGGCTTGATGCCGTGCACCGAGCAGATGTTGAGCAGCGCTGCTGCGAACTCGGGCCGGGCGATCTGCTCCGGCGCCACGTTCACCGACACGGGGATCGGCGGCAGGCCGTCCATGCCCCACTGCATGATCTGATTGGCGACGCTCGCGATCATGACCTCGCCAATCAGGCAGGACATCGTCGGGTCGTTGAGGGCGGCCAGGAAGAAAGCCGGCGTCATCACCTGGCCGTCGGCCTTCACCCACCGCACGAGAGCCTCGAAGCCTGCGAGCGAGAAATCGTTCGCGCGCATGATCGGCTGGTAGAACGGCATGACCTCGCGGCTCGCGACCGCGTTCCTGATCGCCAGGATGGAGGTGTGGCGCTGCCGGATCTGCTCGCCCATCGCGTTCTCGTAGAAGCAATGGCGCGCCCGGCCGGCCGACTTGGAGCTGTAGAGCGCGATATCGGCCTGCTTCAGAAGCTCCACGCTGTCGCTGGCGTGGTCGGGGTATAGCGCTATCCCGATGCTCGCGCCGACGTCGACGCTCATCTCGCCGACATCGAAGCCCAGCGACATGTCACGTTGCAGGCGCTCGGCGATCTCGTTCAGCTTCTTGGTGTCGGTTATGCCCGGCAGCACCACGGCGAACTCGTCGCCCCCGAGGCGCGAGATCGTGTCGCCGCCGCGAAACGTGGCGCGAAGCCGGCGAGCGAACTCCTTCAGCAGGCGGTCGCCACAATCATGGCCGAAGTTGTCGTTGACGGTCTTGAAGAGATCGACGTCGATCAGCATGAGCGCGACGCCGCCGCCGTGGCTGTCGGCGTTGGCGATGGCCGCATCCAGCTCCTGATGGAAGAGCTGCCGGTTGGCAAGCCCGGTCAGTACATCGTGGCGGGCAAGCTGCTCGAGCTGGCGCTCCCTTTCCTTCTGGTCGCTGATATCCTGGATCGTGCCGCCGAGCCGGACAGCCTCGCCGTCCGTCCTTTCGACCTCGCCGATGATGCGCACCCATTTGACGGAGCCGGAATCGGTCAGCAGCGGCGCCTCGATGTCGAACGAGCCCGATTCGCCCCTTGAAGCGATGATCCGCATCAGCCGCCCGCGGACCTCCTCCGGGAAGTAGCTCAGCACCTTGTCGAGCTTGATGGACGTGTCGGGCGGCAGGTCGAAGATCGAATAGACCGTGCTCGACCAGCCGACCTTCTCGGTCGCGAAGTCGTACTCCCAGCCGCCGATGCGAGCGAGGCTCGAGGCATTGTCGAACAGCTTGTGAAGACGCCTCAGCTCGACCTGCTGGGATTTGAGCTTTTCCGCCTGCCGCCGGCTGACCTCCGCCTTGCGGGCGTAGTTGTGCCGCAACCGGTTGAGGGACAGCTGGTCGACGGCGATGCGCGCGAGCTGTTCGAGAAGCTCCACCTCATGCTCGTCGAAGTTGCGCGCAGCCGTGTCGGCGGCCACCAGCGCGCCGAGGCAGATCCCGTCTTCGACAAGAATGGGCGCAGCTATGGCCGAACGGACGCGGCCGCACGGCTCCGTCACGCCCTTGCCCATCCCTTCCCGCTCGACATCGCCGATGACGACGGTTTCGCGCCTCAGGACGGTGGCCCGGGCGATGGGCGCCACGGTCATGGAGACATCCGGATCGATGGCGCTCATGCCGACGTTCCAGGCACCATGATGCCCGACCAGCGTGAAGGCGGCGAAAGGCACCGAGAGCACATTGCGGACGGCCAGGCAGAAACGATCGAAGCTTTCGCCGGACTCGCGGTCCAGCGAAGTGTATTTCTCAAGCTCGCTCAGCCGCTTGATGTCTGTCAGCCGATCATCCTGCATGGGCCGAATCGAACGCCGCCTTCCCGTTTTTCCGCCGGTATCATCATCGCTTGTGCAAATTTCGCATATGTAAAGATTATGGCCGTCGAGCGAGCACGCCATGTCATGGTTTCCAGACCGTTAACGGCCCGTCGAAACCTGTCGCTAACCACGCGGGAGGATCACAGGCCGTCTTAAGGATCAGGCAAGGCTTCCTTCAGCCGGCCTTAAGGGCCATGGGGTTAGGCTCGCTCCACTTCATGATCGGACAAATAGAACACGATCGGGAGGGAGGACTGAGATGAAGACCATCGCAATCGGTTTCGAGCTCATCGTCCGCATGATCATCTTCGCGGCGATGCTTGGCGTCCTGGCGAGCCACGGGCGGGAATCCCGGAGACTCGTCAAGGTCACGGCTCGGGCGCGGCGCTAGGCGCGCCCCGCGAGTTTTCCGGCCCGTCAGGCCGGGTCGTAAGGGTTTCCGCGCTCGCGAAGATTGAGCCGGATCGGCACGCCGGGAAAGCCGAAATCCTCCCGGAGGCCATTCACGAGATAGCGCCGGTATGCATCCGGCAGCGCCGCGGTCCGGTTCGCGAACAGCGCGAAGGTCGGCGGACGCACCCCAACCTGAGACAGGAATTTCAGGCGTATGCGGCGGCCGGATGGCGCCGGTGGCGGATGCCGTTCGGTCTGGACCGCGAGCCAGCGGTTGAGGTCCGAGGTTCCGACACGCTTGTTCCACGTCCGATGGACCGCCTGGACAGCCTGCATCAGCTTGTCGAGCCCCGAGCCCCGCAGAGCGGAGACCGCGACGATCGGGACACCTGCTATCTGCGGCAGCAGGCGTTCGGCCTCCTCCCGCAGGTATTTCAGCGTCTTCGCCTTGTCCTCGACCCGATCCCACTTGTTGAGCGCGATGACGATGGCGCGTCCCTCGCGCTCGATGAGGTCGGCGATCTGGAGATCCTGCTTCTCGAAGGGTTGCTCCGCATCCAGCAGGAGGATGACGACCTCGGCGAACTTTGCCGCCCTCAAAGCGTCGGATACCGCGAGCTTTTCGAGCTCCTCGGTCACGCGCGCCTTGCGGCGCATGCCGGCGGTGTCCCAGAGCCTGACCCTCGTTCCGCGCCAGCTCCAGTCGAGGCCGATGGCGTCGCGCGTGATGCCGGGCTCCGGCCCCGTCAGCATGCGCTCCTCGCCGATGAGCGCATTGACGAGCGTGGACTTTCCGGCGTTGGGCCGGCCGACGACGGCAAGATGCAGTGGCCGCTCGGCTGCTTGCGGCTCTTCGGCGACGCCCGCATCTGGAAGGTGCGTCTTGAGCGTCTCGTAGAGCTCGTCCAGGCCCTCACCGTGGGCCGCAGAGAACGCGATGGGCTCTCCGAGACCGAGCCCATAGGCATCCAGCACTCCGGGCCTACTCTCGCGGCCCTCAGCCTTGTTGACGAGCAGGATGACCGGCTTGCCCGACCGCCTCACGATCTCGGCGAACTTCTGGTCCGCAGCGGTGATGCCGGCACGCGCATCCACCATGAAAAGGCAGAGATCCGCGCCGGTCACCGCAGCTTCGGTCTTTTCCCGCATGGCCTGCTCCAGGCCCTCGCCCTCCTCGAAGCCTGCCGTATCGAGAAGGCGGAACTTCAGGTCGGCGAGCGTGGCGACAGTTTCGCGCTTGTCGCGCGTGACGCCTGGCCGGTCATGCACGAGCGCCAGCTTCTTGCCGGCGAGCCGGTTGAAGAGCGTGGACTTGCCGACATTGGGGCGCCCCGCGATGGCGACGATGGGCAGCATGCCGGCAGCCGGCTTCAACGCATGGCGATGAGGTTGCCGCCGTCGGAAAGAAGATAGATCATGCCGTTGGCGATGACGGGAGCGATGTAGAAGCCGGACCCGACATCCAAGGTCCCCAGGACCTCGCCGGTCTGCGGCGAGAGGCTCGCAAGGGTCCCTGAGGAGGACAGCGCGATGAGACGGCCGCCGCCGAGCACCGGACCGGCCCATACGCCGCCGCCCGGAAGCTTCTGGGTCCACTTGACGGCGCCCGAGCTGCGCGAGATCGCCACCATGCTGTTGCGGCCGGAA
Source organism: Parvibaculaceae bacterium (assembly GCA_050181295.1). GTDB lineage: Bacteria > Pseudomonadota > Alphaproteobacteria > Rhizobiales > Aestuariivirgaceae > JBFXDI01. The sequence continues at coordinate 19,903 of JBFXDI010000056.1, forward strand.
ATGACGAAGATGTAGCCGCCGGCGACCCACGGGGTCTGGGTTCCGGAAATATCCTGGCTCCAGGCCTGCTCGCCGTTGGAGAGGAGGAAGGCGGCCATGCGACCGGCATGGGCGATCGCATAGACCTGCCCGTCGGCGATGACGGGACGCCCCGCCACGTCGTTGAGATTGGCGAGCGAGCTCGTCGGATCGCCGGACGTCAGCGGGTCCGACCAGAGGGGCTGGCCGTCGCTGATGCGGAAGGCCGTGACCTCTCCCGAGGTCGAGGGCACGACCACGAAGCCGTTGGCGACGGCCGGGCTTGAACTCGAGATGGTGGCGGCGCGCTCACCGGTTCCCTGATAGCGCCAGAGCTGCGCACCGTCGGACGTCGAGAGCGCCACGACGTCGTTGCTGACGGTGACGACGAAGACCATTCCATCCGACACCGTGGGCGCGGCGCGGATGGGCGCGTCGACCGCCTTGCGCCACGCGATGGCGCCGGAACCCGCATCAAGCGCCAGGACCTCGCCGAAGGCCGTCGTGGCATAGACGCGCGAGCCGTCAGAGGCGAGGCCGCCGCCATAGGCTCCGGCCCCCTCCCGCTTCTCCGGAACGAGCGAGGTCGACCAGACCGGCGCGCCGCGCTCCGCGGAGAACGCCCGAACTTTTGCCTGCGAGTCGAGAACGAAGACCCTACCGCCGACAATGATGGGACTCGCCGTCAGGCGGCCGTCGCCATCGGACCCTGCTCCGGCGTTGATCGAAAACACGCGCGAAAGCTGTGGTCCGAGCGCCAGGTTATGATAGGCGTTCGAGGGCACGCCACCGGGCTGCGCCCAGCTCGCGTTGGTGACGGCGGTCGGGATGACGACGGGATCGTTGGCCGAGGCCTGCGTGCTCTGTTGCTCGTTCGCCGTGAGCACGGCCTCGCGCGCGCCGGGCAGCACCTTGTCGTCGTTGCCCTGGAAGGGCTCGAGCAGCTTTTCCGCCGCACCCGAACATCCAGCCAGCCCAAGGGCCAGCACGACCGCGAACGCCCTATATCGTCTCATTGTCCCGACGGCTCGTTCGATGCCTCGGCGCGCTTGGACAGAAGCGGCGCCAGAAGCTGGACTATGATCTGCGCCCGCTGCCGCGTGGCCTGCGGCGCGTTCGGATCGGCGATGATCTCATTCATCAGCCGGTCCGCCTCCACGTAGTCGCCGGCCCGGTAGGCGGCAGTGCCCTTGAGCTCCCGCACGGCGTTGAGCCATGGACTGTCGGGACGGTCGAGCGACTGGAGTCGCGTCTTCAGCTCCTCCGGGCTTGCGGTGCCAGCAACAAGATAGCCCGCCTTGATGCGGGCAAGGTCGCGGAACTCAGCGGCGATGGAGGTGTCGGCAGCGATAGCGTCGTAAGCCTTCACCGCGTCTTCCGCCTTGCCCTGCTCGGCAAGGCTTGCCGCCTCCTGCAGGCGGGCGAGCGTCGCGAAGCCCCCATGCCCGCCGACGCCGATCTCCTTGAGGGCCGCATCCGACTCGGCTGCCTTTCCCTGCTCGCGCAGCGAAAGCGCCTCGAAATAGCGCGTGGCCGCGGCCTCGTTCTGCACGCGCTGCCAATATTGCCAGCCCTTGAACCCCGCCACGCCCAGGATCACCAGCAGGCTGACCGCGATGATGAGAGTGCCGAAGCGCTCCCACAGCTTGGCAAGCTGCTCGCGCCGGATATCCTCATCGACCTCGCGGAACAGGGATTCGTCGCTCAATGGGTGATCTCCGCCGGACGTTGCCCCAGTACCGGACCGAGCTTCAGCGGGTAGAACAGGCCAATGACCAAATCAAGGCAAATCAACGCTTTCAAGCCGCCTCCGGCGGCGTCGCGAGCCCCTCGATGATCGGGCAATCCGGCCTCTCGTCGCCGCTGCAGGCCTCGCAGAGGCGCTCGAGCGTGGCGGCCAACCCCTGAAGCTCGGCGATCTTGCGGCGGATGTCCTTCAGATGCGCCTGCGCCACCGACTTGACCTCGGCGCTCGCCCGCTCGCGGTCGCGATAGAGCGACAGCAGTACGCGGCAGTCCTCGACCGAGAATCCGAGCGAGCGCGCCCGCTGCAGGAACCGGAGCGCGTGCACTTCCGCGTGCCCGTAGTCCCGATAGCCGTTGGGGAGCCGCGCGGGCTTCAGAAGGCCTATCTCCTCGTAGTACCGGATCGTCTTGGGCGGCAGGCCGCTTGCGCCGGAGGCCTGTGCGATATTCATGGGCAAGCCTTTAGTCCTTGACCTCGTAGACGTGTTCGGGCGCGGGAAAGGTGCGGGCCCGCACCTCCTCCGCGTAGGTCTTGATCGCCCCCTCGATGGCCGCGCCAAGCGAGCCGAACTGCTTCACGAATTTAGGAACCTTTGGCGAAAGTCCAAGCATGTCCTCCATGACGAGGATCTGCCCGTCGCAGGCGGGCGAGGCGCCGATGCCGATGGTCGGGATCGGAACCTGGCTCGTGACGCGTGCCGCCAGCGGCTCGGCCATGGCTTCGAGCACAACTGCAAATGCGCCGGCATCCGCCACAGTCTTCGCATCCTCCTCGATCAGCGCCCATTGATCACGGGTGCGTCCTTGCGTCTTGAATCCGCCGAGCATGTTGATCGACTGCGGCGTGAGCCCGATATGGGCCATGACGGGAATGCCGCGCTCCGTCAGGTGACGGATCGTGTCGGCCATGCGCCGACCACCCTCCAGCTTTATGGCGCCGCACTGGGTTTCCTTGATGACCTGCGCGGCGTTGCGGAAGGCCTGCGCTGGGCTCTCCTCGTAGGAGCCGAAGGGCATGTCCACGACCACCAGCGCGCGTTTCGATCCCCGCATCACGGCGCGTCCGTGCATGATCATCAGCTCCAGCGGCACGGGCAGCGTCGTCTCGAAGCCGTGCATCACCATGCCGAGCGAATCGCCGACCAGCAGGAAGTCCACATAGGGATCGGCGAAGGCGGCCGTGTGGGCGTGATAGGAGGTGAGGGAGACGATCGGCTCGCCCCCCTTCCGGGCTGCGATCTCGGGAGCGGTGATGCGCTTTGAAGGCTTCTGGACGGACATCGTCTTCTCCTGTCCCGGGACTACTTGGAAAGCGTGACGATCGGCACGCCGATGATCGTACCATGCAGCTGCACGAAGACGCCGAACAGCGCGAGACCGGCGAGTATCGAAAGAAGGTCGTGTCCGGGCCGGACATCGGGCGTCGGGCGGATGCCGGCGGCAAGGCCGAGCAGAAGATGGGCCGCGGCATAGACGAAAAGGCCGCCGAAAAGGACAAGGCTCGCAAGGTCGCCGTTGGCCATCAGGTGGCCGGCAGCCCAGGCGATGGTGCCGAGCGCCAGCGGGAAGCGGAGCCACTGCCGGAGCCGTCCCCGGAAGAGGAAGATGCCCAAACCGAGAAAGCCCAGGAGCACCAGCCCGAAGGTCACGTAGCGGCCGCCTGCCGGCGGATCGTAGACGGGCACGAAGGAACTCATCCGCCAGCCGACGATGACGAGGAGAAGCGTCACCACCGAGGCGGCACCGAACAGGGGCCCATAAGCCGGACCGATCCGCTCGGCGAACCTCGCCTTCACGGCGGGAACGGCCGGAACGAGGTGCACCGCCGAGAACGCCAGCACGCCGAACGCAAGGAGCCACATCAGACGACAGCGACCCCGATCAGCAGCGGGTGCAGGAGATAGAGGAACACGAGATACATGAGCACGCCCGCGCCAATGGAGATGACGTCGTGGCGGGGCTTGGGAATGAAGCTTGCGACATGGCCCCGCGCCGTGGAGACGACGATGTCGAGCAGCGCGAGCACCAGGAAGGTGCCGAAGAACAGCACTTCCGCCTGGCTGCCATTGGCCAGAAGATGGCCGATGGCCCACAGCCCGAAGGCGATCGACATCGGATGCTTGAGCGCGAGCTTCAGCCGCCCCTTGTGGAGCGAGATGGCCAGCGACAGGAAGGCGAGCAGCACAAGCAGCATCGCCGCGTGCCGGCCCCAGGTCGGCGGGTCGTAGAGCATGACGACCGGCTCGCTTCCTGAACGGACTGCCACCAGGCCCCAGATCATGAGCCCGAGCCCGATCAGCGAGACGGCGGTGAAAGCCAGCTTCCACGGGCCTTCTCCAAGGGATGCGACGATGCCCGCCCGCGCCGGCCTGGCCAGGAGCGTGA
>JBFXDI010000057.1:0-23828 GCA_050181295.1 Parvibaculaceae bacterium
CACCACGACCCCGAACTGGGTCAGGATGTTGTTGTCCCTGCCGCGGATGGTGACGCCGATCAGGGCCGACAGCACGCTCATGGGCACGATGAGGATGATCGCGAAGGGAAGCGACCAGCTCTCGTACTGTGCGGAGAGCACGAGGAACACGAGCAGCACCGAGAGCGCGAAGATGAAGATAGCCGCGTTGCCGGTCAGCCGCTCCTGATAGGAAAGCTCCGTCCATTCGAAGCTTGCGCCCTGCGGCAGCGTCTCGCGCGCGAGCCTCTCCATCGTGTCGAGCGCCGTGCCGGAGGAGATGCCGGGCGCGGCGTTCCCCTGCAGCGGCACCGAGGTATACATGTTGTAGCGCTGGATGAGGTTGGGGCCGCTCGTCTCGCGGATCTCGACCAGCGTGCCGAGCGGGATCAGCGCGCCGCTCGCGGACTTCACCTTGAGGCGCGCGATGTCGGAAGGCTCCGTGCGGTATTTCTGGTCGGCCTGCGCGCGCACCTGATAGACGCGGCCGAAGGCGTTGAAGTCGTTCACATAGGCGCTTCCGAGGCTCACCTGCAGGGTCTCGAAGATGCTCGAGATCGGCACGTCGAGCATGCGCGCCTTGTTGCGGTCGATCTCGAGGAAGAGCTGCGGGCTCGAGGCCGAGAAGGTGGTGAACACGCCCACGAGGCCCGGCGTCTGGTTGGCCTTCGCCATGAGCTCGTAGGTCGAAAGCAGGATGCGGCGGACGTCGGAGCCGAGCTGCTCCTCGACCTGCATCTTGAAGCCGCCGGAATTGCCGATGCCGCGCACCGGTGGCGGCGGAATGGCGATGATGAAGGCCTCCTCGATGGCCGACAGGCGGCTGACGATCGAGCCGATGATGGCGCCCGCGGGCTGGTCCGCGGCGACGCGCTTCGGGAACTCGTCGAGACCCGCGAAGATCACGGCGCTGTTCGGCGCGTTGGTGAAGGTCGCGCCGGAGAAGCCCGCGAAGGCCACGGCATGGCGCACGCCGGGTGTCTCCTCGATGATCTTGGAGGCGCGGCGCACCACCGCATCCGTGCGCGACAGCGAGGCGCCTTCGGGAAGCTGGATCACGACGATGGCGTAGCCCTGATCGAGCGTCGGGATGAAGCCGCGCGGCGTGCGGTCGGCGAGCCAGATGGTTCCGGCGAGGAGCCCGCCATAGATCGCGAGCATCACGAGCTTGTGGCGCACGACGAAGCCCACCGCCGAGCCGTAGCGACGGCTCGTGCGGTCGAAGCCCGAATTGAAGCCGCCGGCGAGCCAGCGACCGAAACGGGCAGGCGCGAAGCGGCTCGTCGCGGCATTGTGGGGCTTGAGGAGAGCCGCCGCCAGCGCCGGCGAAAGGGTGAGCGAGTTGAAGGCGGAGATGACGGTCGAGGCCGCGATGGTGACGGCGAACTGGCGATAGAACTGGCCGCTGATGCCCGGAATGAAGGCCGTCGGCAGAAACACCGCCGTCAGGACGAGCGAGATGGCGATGACGGCGGTGCCCACCTCGTCCATGGTGCGGTGCGCCGCCTCGCGCGGGGACAGGCCGAGCGCGATGTTGCGCTCCACATTCTCCACCACGACGATGGCGTCGTCGACCACGATGCCGATGGCGAGCACGAGCCCGAAAAGCGTCAGGTTGTTGAGCGAATAGCCGAGCGCGGCCATGACCGCGAAGGTGCCGATGAGCGACACGGGGATGGCGATGATCGGAATGATGGCCGTGCGCCACGACTGCAGGAACACGATCACGACCAGGACGACGAGCGCCACGGCCTCGAATAGCGTCTTGTAGACCTCGTTCACGGACTCGGCGATGAACTCGGTCGGATTGTAGACGATCTGATAGTCGAGGCCCGGCGGGAAGGTCGCCTTGAGCTCCTTCATCTTGGCGGCGATCGCGTCCGCGGCCTCGAGCGCGTTGGTGTTGGGGCGCTGGAAGATGGCGAGAGCCACGGCCGGCTTGCCGTCGAGATAGGAGTTCGTGACGTAGTCGCGGGCGCCGAGCTCGACCTTCGCCACGTCGCGCAGCCGCACGATGCCTCCCGACGTCGATTTCACGATGACGTTGGCGAACTGGCGCGGCGACTCGAAGCGCCCCTGCGTGGTGACCGTGATCTGGAAGGCATTGCTGGCCGGCGCCGGCTCGGCGCCGATCGCTCCGCCCGAGACCTGGACGTTCTGCTCCTGCAGCGCCCGCACGACGTCGCCACCGGTGAGCCCGTAGGAGGCGAGCACCTCGGGGTCGAGCCATACTCGCAGCGAATATTCGCGCTCGCCGAAGATCGTGAGACTGCCCACGCCATCGAGCCGGAGCAGAATGTCGCGCACATTGTTGCGGGCGTAGTTCGAGACATAGAGCTGGTCGTAGGTGTCGTCGGGCGAAAGCATGTGCACGACCATCATCAGGTCGGGCGAGCTCTTGAGCGTCGTCACGCCGAGGCGGCGCACGTCCTCCGGCAGGCGCGGCACCGCGATCGAGACGCGGTTCTGGACCAGCACCTGCGCCTCGTCGAGATCGGTGCCGAGCCTGAAGGTGAGCGTCAGCGCGTAGGATCCGTCGCCCGTCGAGTAGGACGACATGTAGAGCAGGTTCTCTACGCCGTTCACCTCCTGCTCGATCGGCGTCGCCACGGCCTCGGCGACCGTCTGGGCGTCGGCGCCCGGATACTGCGCGCGCACCACGACGGTGGGCGGCGCGACCTCCGGATACTGCGCAACGGGGAGGCTCAGATAGGCGACAGACCCGATCAGCACAATGATGATCGAGACGACCGATGCGAAGATCGGCCGATCCACGAAGAAGTGGGTGAAGCCCATGCCGCGGCCTATTGCTGCTCGACCGCCGCGACGGCCGGAAGGGTCACGTCCTCCGGCGTCACCTTGATGCCGGGCCTGACGCGCACGATGCCGCCGACCACGATGCGTTCGCTGCCGTCCAATCCGCGACGGACCACGCGGTAGCCGTCGATCTTGGGGCCGGGCCGGATGGGCTTGGCGGTGACCGTGCCGTCGTCGCTCACCACATAGACGATGCGGCGGTCCTGGTCGCTTGCCACCGCCTCGTCCGGAATGAGTACGGCCTTGTAGCGCCCGGAGCCCGGAATGGAGATGCGGCCGAACATGCCCGGCTGCAGGAAAAGGTCGCGGTTCTCGAATTTCGCGCGCCCGCGCATGGTGCCGGTCGCCTGGTCGAGCCGGTTGTCCACGAAATCCATGCGTCCAGTGCGCTCGCCCGCCCGGTCCTCGGCCAGAGTGACCTTGACTTCATAGGGGGTCGTGCGGCCCGAGGGGCGCTCGCCGCGCTCGGCCATGATCGCGTAGGCGATGTAGGCGCGCTCGTCGACCTCGAAGGTGAAATAGATGGGGTCGAGCGCCACGACGGTGGTGAGAACCGTGTCGTTGGCGTTCACGAGGTTCCCGACGGAAATCCATTTGCGGCTGACGCGTCCGGCGATGGGCGAGACGATGCGGGTGTAGTCGAGGTTCAACTGCGCCCTTTCCAGGGCCGCCTTGGCGCCCTCGATCTCACCCTTGGCCGAGAGGAAGGTCTGGCGACGCTGGTCGAGGGCGCTCGCCGACACGTTGCCGGAACTGCGCAGCGCCTCGCCGCGCTCGAATTCCTTCTGCGCCAGGTCGAGCGCCGTCTGGGCGACGCTCACGCGCGACTGCGCCTCGTTGAGGGCGGCCTGGAACGGGCGGGGGTCGATCGTGAAGAGGAGATCACCCTTGTTGACGAGTCCGCCTTCCTTGAAATGGGCCTCCTCCAGATAGCCTGTCACCTGCGAGCGGATCGAGACGTCGTCCGTGGCCTCGAAGCGTCCGGTGAAATCATCCCACTCGAGGATTTCCTTCACCACCGGCCGGGCCACCTTGACCTTGGGCGGCGTGGCGGCGGCGGCAATCGGCTTGGGCGGCGCAAGAAGTTGAGGAAAGGCGATCCAGGCGACGGCCGCGGCTGCTCCCGCGAGCACCAGGATGATAAGCCAGACGAAGGAGCGAGGTCTCCGCGCCGGCTGCGGCGGGAGGGGGCCGGGCTCTCCGGACGGGTCCACGGAGTTGGTCATGTACGAAACGCTTCCCCTCTGCGTCACCATCCTACGCTCACTGCTTGGCCGTGGGGAATGGGCCACGGCCGCCCGAGTCCGGGTCAGATGGTAGTCGTAAGAGACATGGTCAATACGACCTGCTATCGATACTTTCGGCTAAGTTCGAGCGGGCGGCATGCTTCTGGTTTCCGCATATGCAGTGCTTTTCCTGATCTCCTTTGTCGCGGGCACCTGCCTGCCCTTCCTGCCGGCTTCTTCCGAGATCTCCATGGCCGCCTTCCTCGCATCGGGCAAAGGCGCGGCCTGGGCGGTCCTGCTGATCGCGGTCGCCGGCAACGTGGCGGGCGCGGGCCTCAACTACTTCGTGGGCCGCGGCATCGCCCACGTCGCCGCGAACCGGCGCTTCGTCTCCGCAGGTGCCACTGCCAGGGCGCAGGACTGGTTCCGAAGCTACGGCACCTGGGCGCTCGCCATGTGCTGGGTTCCGGCCTTTGGCGACGCCATCACCATCGTCGCCGGGGCGCTCCGGACCGACCCCCGCACCTTCCTCGCGCTCGTCACGGGCGGCAAGCTCTTCGGACACAGCCTGGTGGCGCTCGGCGTCGTCTCGCTCGCGGGGAGCGTCTGACCGCGTCCCTTCGTCCCTACGGCAGCACCCGCTCGCGGGCGAGCGCGCCCAAGGCCACATAGTTCGTCTTGCCGGAGCCCAGGAGGGGCAGCTCAGGCAGCTCGATCACATGACGCGGGATCATCATCTCCGTGAGCCCGGCCGTGCGCAGCGTGAAGAGCAGCCGGTTGCGGTCGAGCGCCGGCTCGGTGGTGACAAGCACAAGCTGCTCGCCCTTGCGGCGGTCGGGCACCGCCACGACCGCATGCTGGCTCATGGGATACTCCTTCAGCACCTCCGCCTCGACCGCGTTGAGGGGGACCATCTCGCCCCCGACCTTCGCGAAGCGCTTGAGACGTCCGACGATGCGCAGGAAGCCCTCTTCGTCGATCAGCACCATGTCGCCCGTGTCGTGCCAGCCATCCGGCGGGACCTTGAGGACGCCGGGCTCCTCCGCGCCGAGATAGCCCAGCATCACATTGGGCCCGCGCACGTGCAGGCGGCCCGCGTCGGGAATGCCTTCCACCGGCTCCAGCCGATGCTCGATGCCGTCGAAAACACGCCCCACGCTTCCGGTCCGGAAATATCGCGGGGTATTGGAGGCGATGACGGGCGAACACTCGGTGCAGCCATAGCCTTCGAGAATCCGGACGCCGAAGCGCTCCTGCCAGAGCGCACGCGTCTCGGCCTTCACGGGCTCGGCGCCCGCCACGACGTGCCGCATGGCGCGGAAGTCGAGCGGGTCGGCATTGCGTGCATAGCCCGAAAGGAAGGTATCGGTGGAAAGCAGGATGGTCGAGCCGGTCTCGTAGCAGAGCGTGGGAATGATCTTGTAGTGAAGCGGGGAGGGATAGAGGAAGGTTCTGACACCGTAGAGCACGGGCAAGAGCGTGCCGACATTGAGCCCGAGCGCATGGAACATCGGCAGCGCGTTGAACACGACATCGCTGCCCGAGAAGTCGATGCGGCCCGCGACCTGCGCGGCGTTGGCGAGGAGATTGCGGTGCGAGAGCACGACGCCCTTCGGCGCGCCCTCGGAGCCCGAGGTGAAGAGTATGATGGCGGCCTTGTCCGGATCGGTCGAGGCGCGTGTGGCCTTGAGCGTCAGGCGCGGGAAAAGCCGCGCCCGGAGACCATAGAGCTTATCGAGGCCAGTCAGCCCTTCGCGCAGGTCTTCCAGATAGAGGACGCGCTGGGTCTCGGCGAGCACGGCAAGGTCGTCCGCGAAGCCGCCCTGCTCGATGAACTTCCGCGAGGTGACGAGCGTGGTCGTGCCCGCGGTTGCGCAGGCCGCCGCCATGTTGCGGGCGCCGGTGGCATAGTTGAGGAGCGCCGGCACACGGCCGAAGGCCAGAAGTCCCATGATCGTCACGAGGCACCCGGCGGCGGTCGGCAAGAGCACGGCGACGTTCGCCTGGCCTTCCGTCTCGCGCGCCAGCCTGCGCCCGAGCACGAAGGTGCCCATCAGCAGGCGGCCGTAGGTCAATGGCGCGCGCTGGATGTCCTCGACGGCAGGCGTCCGGCCGCCATGGGCGCGGGCGGCGCCGATCAGCGCCTCAACCAGATGCCGGCCGGCCGGCTCGCTCCGGAACATGAGGCTCGACATGAGATCGTCGAGCGCGCGCTTCAGGTGCTCGCGCGTTTCGCTCTTCTCCGGCGGCGCGAGCGTCACGGGCGGCAGCACGGTCAGGGTGACGCGCGAGAGCCGGCTCCGGTTCTCGGGACCGGCGATGCGCACGGGAAGCAGCCTTGCGCCCGCCAGGTGGGCGACGACCGCCGGCTCCTCGCTGACCTTGAGAAGGGCGCCGGTCGGAGAAGGGCCGCCCTCGGGAAACATGAGGAGCGGCCCAGCGTCCTTCACCCGCTGCGCGAGTGTGCGCGCGCTCATGGGGTTGGCGGGATCGATCTCGACCGCGTCGAAAAGGTGGCGGACGAGCCATGAAGGCTCGGGGCCCGGAGAGGCGAGCGCCATGTGCCTCGGCAGGAAGGCGCCGAGCAGGGTTGCATCGAGGTTCGAAGGTTGGTTCGCGACGACCACGGCGCGACGGCCGGCCGCGGCGACGTTCTCGAGCCCGTGGACCTGGACGCCATGCAGGAGCCGCAGCCAGACGCGCATGAGAAGCTTCAGCGTCGCGCGCGGCTGCAGGTCGAAGGCATAGGCGGTGGCGATGGCATTCATGAGCGCGAGCGCCAGGAAGAGCTGTGGCACCGTGAGCCCCGCCCAGAGCCCCGCAGCCGCCAGGCCCGCGGCGAGCGCCATGAAGCCGGAGTTCACGATGTTGTTGGCCGCGATGACGCGCGCGCGGCGGGGCGGGCCGGTGCGCACCTGCATGAAGGCGTAGAGCGGCACGACATAGAGCCCGGCGATGAAGGAGGCGAGCATGAGATCGATGAAGACGCGCGCGCCGGTCGGAGCGCCGAGGAAGCCCGCGATGCCGGTCAGCGCCTGCCTGGCGCGGAACGCCTCGGCATGGACGGCGAAATAGAGCTCCACCAGCACCAGCGTCAGCAGGAAGGCCGCGACCGCGACATAGCGGGTGGAGATCTCTCCCTTCAAAAGCCGGTTGGCGGCGAGCGAGCCGGCGCCGATGCCCACCGTGAAGGCCGCAACGAGGAAGTTGGCGACGCTTCCGTCACCTTTCAGGGTGTCGCGGGCGAGCACCGGCAGCTCGGTGAGGAAGATGGCCCCCAGGAACCAGAACCAGGAGATGCCGAGGATCGCGTGCCTTATATGCGGGCGGCGCAGGGTTTCCCGCAGCACGCGCGAGGTCGAGCGCACGATGTCGATGCCGGGAAGCGGCCGGTCGCCGGAGGGCGGTGCGTCCGGGATCAACCGGGCGGCGATGTAGCCCGCCACCGCCAGCACGACGGTCGAGATGCCAACGATCGTGCGCCCGTCCTCCATCAGCACCAGCACGCCGCCGAACATGGTGCCGAGGAGGATCGAGACGAAGGTTCCCATCTCGATGAGGCCGTTGCCGGCCAGAAGCTCGTCGCGCCTCAGATGCTGCGGCAGGAGCGCGTATTTGATCGGCCCGAAGAAGGCGGATTGAGCGCCTGTCAGGAACAGGAAGACGATCATCACCCAGGGATCGTCGAACTGGAGCGAGACGGCCGCGAAAGCCATGATGCCGATCTCGGCGAGCTTGATGAGGCGCGCGAGCCGTGCCTTGTCGCGCGCGTCCGCGATCTCGCCCGCAAGCCCCGAGAACAGGAAGAAGGGCAGGACGAACAGGCCTGTCGCGACCGTGATGATGACGGCCGCCTCCGCGCCGGCGGCAAGCTCGTAGGTGACGAACAGCGCTATCGCCGCCTTGAATGCGTTGTCGTTGAAGGCGCCGAGCGCCTGCGCGACGAAGAGCGGCGCGAAGCGGCGGGTGCGGAAGAGATGGAACTGGCCCGTGGCCATGCCCCGGCGTCCTACTCCTCGGTGGCGACGATCGCGTCGACCTTCTGTGGATAGAAGGCGACGTGGCCCGCAATCGCCGCCGCCTGCGGCAACGGCTCGTCATAGGCCCAGAGCGCGTCCTCGACGAGACGCCCGCCTGCTCTGACGGACCAGTAGCGCGCGGTGCCCTTGTGCGGGCACCTGGTGACAGTGCCGGTCGGAACCAGCAGGTCGGCGCGAACGTCCCGCATGGGAACGTAGTAGACGCGATGGTGTCCGACCTCATCGAGCGCCACGGCGCGGCGGCTGTCGGCAACGAGCTCGCCCGCAACCTGCACGGTCACGCGCCCCTTGAACGGAAAGGTCGAAACCTCGCTCCTCGCCTCCGATCCGCTCATGGCTGGCCTCCTCGCTTTCCCCGCCGCGCCGGCGATGATAGCGCCCAAGGCCGATTCGCCCCAACGAGATCGTCAGTCGGGAGGGTGCGCGCCCTCGCGCACCCTCCTTTCCTCGAAGAAGGGGGCGGCGGGGGCGCCGCCCCTCCAATCTCTAAGGCGCGAGCTTCAAAGCGTCTCGAATATGGTCGAGCGTGGTCCCGTGATCGCCGCTGAGCAACGGAGCGCCCGCCGTCTTGAGCCGCTCGCGCCGGGCGGGATCGAGCGCGAAGCCGATGAAGTGGACGCCGTTGGCAAGTCCGGCTTCCACATCGTTGAGATTGTCGCCGATGAAGACGATCCGCTCAGGCGGCAGCTTCAGGCGGTCCATGACCCGCCGCAGCACTTCCTTCTTGGCTCCGCCGCCATCGGCGCCGCCAGCGTGGGCGCTCACCGAAGTCCAGAGGCCCGCGAGCCCCAACCGGATCTCGGCGGCGCCGAGAATGTTGGCGGTGGCGATCCCGAGGCTTGCGCGGCCGTTCAGCGTCTCAAGAAGCTCCGGGGCGCCTGGAATGATCTCGACCGCCAGCGCGCCCTCCCGGTAGCCCGACGCCAGGTGATCGACATAGGCGCGCAGATGCGCATCCATCTCGCGCCGATCGGGCCGTCTGCCAAGGTGGCGCTCCAGCAGTTCGCCGATGATCTCCTCGTCGTTGCGGACGCGGTAGCTGTCCCAGTCGCGCGACAGGCCGGTCAGGCCATAGAGGCGCTCGAAGGGCGCGAAGAAGGCGTCCTCTTCCGGTCGCGTCAGGTCGAGAAGGACGCCATCGACGTCGAAGACCACGGCGCAATCGGCGTTCATGCAAGCCTCATGAAGGAACAACGGGAAAGTTCAGCGCGCCGCCGCCGTCCGCACCTGGCCGCGCTCCGCCGCCTCCGCCATGACGGCATGGCAGGCAACCTCGATGTCGCCCAAGGGCTCGAGCTCCGGCCGCTCCACCCGGCAGCGGTCGAAGGCAAGCGGGCAACGTGGATTGAAGGAGCATCCGGGCGGCGGGCTGATGGGCGAGGGCATCTCGCCCTTGAGGATAATGCGCTCCTTCTTGCGGGTGGGATCGGCGATCGGCGTCGCGGAAAGGAGGGCGCGCGTATAGGGGTGGCGCGGATGGCGGAAGAGCTCGTCGCGGGAGGCATGCTCCACCGGCCGGCCGAGATACATGACCATCACCTCGTCGGCGATGTGGCGCACCACCGAAAGGCCGTGGCTGATGAAGAGATAGGCGAGCGAGTGGCGCTCCTGGAGGTCGGCGAGCAGATTCAGGACCTGCGCCTGGATCGACACGTCGAGGGCCGAGACCGGCTCGTCCAGAACGAGGATGCGCGGCTCCAGCATGAGCGCGCGGGCGATCGCGATGCGCTGACGCTGGCCACCCGAGAACATATGCGGATAGCGCTCATAGTGCTCGGGCCGCAGGCCGACGCTCTGCATCATGGCCTCGGCGCGCTCGCGACGCTCGGGTTTTGACAGCTTGGTGTTGACGAGCAGCGGCTCCTCGAGCGCGGCGCCTATCTTCTGGCGCGGGTTGAGGGAGCCGTAAGGGTTCTGGAACACGATCTGCACCGCCGGACGAAGCTCCCTCAGCGCCGCCGCATCGGCGCCGGCGATCTCCTGGCCGTCGATGACGAGCGATCCCGAGGTGGGGGGCTCGATCATGGTGACGAGCCGGGCGAGCGTGGACTTGCCGCAGCCCGACTCGCCCACAACCGCGAGCGTGCGCTTGCGGGCGAGCGTGAAGCTCACGCCGTCCAGTGCCTTGACGACGACGGGCGCATCGAAGGCGCCGCGCGAAATCGGATAGTGCTTGGCGAGATCGCGCGCGACGAGGACGGTCTCGCTGCTCATGCGGCCATCTCCGATTGCGGATGGCCGGTGGCGCGCCCATCGAGGAGAGGGTAGTGGCAGAGCGCGCGCCCGAGCGCCTCCGGCTGGCGCGGCGGCACGACCGTGCGGCAGAGATCGGTCGCGAAGCGGCAGCGGGGCGAGAACAGGCAGCCCGGCGGTCGGTCGAACTGTCCCGGCACGACGCCCGCGATCGACGGCAGCCGGCGCTCCCTCGCGCGTTCGGGGAGTGCCGAGAGAAGGGCGGCCGTATAGGGATGATGCGGGTCGGCGAAAAGCCCCTGCACGGGCTGCTCTTCGACCTTCTGGCCTGCATACTGGACGCTCACGCGCTGCGCCGTCTCGGCCACCACGCCCATGTCGTGGGTGATGAGCACGAGCGCCATCCGGTGTTCGCTCTGGAGCTTGAGCAGGAGGTCGAGGATCTGGGCCTGGATCGTGACATCGAGCGCCGTCGTCGGCTCGTCCGCGATCAGGAGCTTCGGGTTGCAGGCGATGGCCATGGCGATCATCACCCGCTGGCTCATGCCGCCGGAAAGCTGATGCGGGAAGGCCGACAGGCGCTTTTCGGGCGCCGAGATGCCGACCTGGCGGAGAAGCTCGACGGCCCGCTCGCGCCGCTCGGAACGGGAAAGCTTCAGATGCGTGCCCAGCGCCTCGTCAAGCTGAAAGCCCACCGTGAAGCACGGATTGAGGCTCGTCATCGGCTCCTGGAAGATCATGGTGATGTCGTTGCCGATGATCGCGCGACGCTCCTTGGAAGAGAGACTGAGGAGGTCGCGGCCCTGGAAGGCGAGCCGGTCGGCGGTGACGGTGGCCGTCCAGGGAAGGAGGCCCATGACCGCGAGCATGGCGACCGACTTCCCGGATCCGGATTCTCCGACGATCGCCAGCACTTCGCGCTCGTCCACGGTAAGGGAAACGCCATCGACGGCGCGGAACGATCCTCCCGCGGTCGCGAACTCGACGGTAAGGTTCTCGATCTCGAGCAGCGCCATGCGTGCAATCTAGACCATGTCGCGTAAAGTTGCGTGCATTTTGAGCGCCAAGGAGTGAGGAAATCCCGTATCCATCCGCGCCATTCTCGCTCCATTAACCAAATCGAAACACCAAGCGCCGACACTCCTTCGCGTCGAGGCCGCCTCCAGCGGCTTCGCTTGTTCGGGAGCCGTGCGAACCGGTCCCGTCAGCGCACCGGAAAAGCATTCCGGCGCGGTTGACACGGGATATTGGCCAATGCACAGTGCCGGACACGTCGCGGTGGGGCTGCGGCGTCAGGGATTCGGGGCTGCTAGACGAGGTGAACAGAGGCGCCGGTGGGCCTAAGATGTGGCTCCGGCGTGCGGGCGGGTGAGTTTGGGCCAGTAGCGGCCCGCAAGAGGGGAACTGGGTTTTGGCCGACCAGTTTGTGAGGAGGGCCTCGCGTCGTTCGAGCCTTGCCTTAGCGAGGATGTCGAATATCCGCCGCGCGGCGCGATTCAATTCCATCAAGCGCAGGCACCGGGGTGCCCGGCACGACGACGATTCCAGCAAGCATCACTGGCTCATGACCACCTGCCTCGCCGGCCTGGCAGGCAGCTTCGTCATCGCGGGCTTTCTTTTCGGCATTTTCGGCGAGGACCCGGTCAGCAACGTTGCCATGGCCTCGGTGCAGCCGAAACACATCGCGCAGGAGGCGACGCGGGCCGATCTCAACATCGCGACGGCGGCGCCCGCGGAGCGCCGCCAAGGCCAGATCGAGTCCGTCGCCTTCCGGCCGAACTCGCAGCCACTGTCCGAGGACGAGGTCGTGCTTCCGCCGCGTGTTCTCAGCGGCACCATCGCCACCGAATATCCCAGCATCCCCGCCAGCACGCTTCCCTACCGCACTGGCGAGACCATGGTGATCGACGGCTCGTTCGCCACCGCCTTCTCGCCCGTCAACATCACGACCATCGCCAAGACGCCGCCGCCGGAGCCGGTCGACGAGACGATCACGCTCACCAAGGACGGAACCCTTCTCGACCACATCGTCGCGCTCGGCGTGACGGAGGAGGCGGCCCGCGGGCTGATCGCCGCGCTCGATCCGGTCTATCCCACCAACCTCCTCAAGGCGGGGCAGAAGATCGTCGTCACGCTCGACAAGCAGGAAGACTTCTTCGGCATCGACGTCACCTACCCGGTGCGCCTGTCTTTCAGCTCCGGCCCCGACGAGGAGATCGTCGTCGATGCCGACGAGGACGGCCAGTTCATCGCGCATGTGGAGGCCGACGGCGAGAAGGAGCGTGCCCGCTCGCGCTATGCGCTCGCCACCCACTATCGCGCCGGCGGCAAGATCGGCTCGAGCCTCTTCACGACCGCCAAGGACGACGGCGTACCGCAATACATCATCAGCCAGATGCTGCAGATCTTCTCCTACAGCGTCGACTTCCAGCGCCAGATCAAGCCGGGCGACAGCTACGAGGTCTTCTACGGCAATCCGATGAGCGGCTCCTCCACCAAGCGCGCGGTGCTGCTCTACGCATCGCTCACGCTCTCGGGGCAGAAGAAGACCTATTACCGCCACACCACGAGCGATGACGGCCAGACCGCCTATTACGACGAGAAGGGCCTCAGCGCGAACCAGTTCCTGATGCGCACACCGGTCTCGGGCGCCCGGCTGACGTCGGGCTTCGGCTTCCGCCGGCATCCGTTGCTCGGCTACAGCAAGATGCACACGGGCGTCGACTTCGGCCTGCCGCAGGGAACGCCGATCAAGGCGGCCGGCGCGGGCGTGGTCGAACTCGCCGGCCGCTCCGGCGCCTACGGCATCATGGTCCGGATCTCCCACAACAAGGGCTACGAGACCTACTATGCTCACATGAGCAGGCTCGCGGCCGGCCTCTCGCCCGGCGACCGAGTCAACCAGGGCCAGATCATCGGCTATGTCGGCTCGACGGGACGCGCGACCGGTCCGCATCTCCATTACGAAGTGCGCATCGATGGCAAGCCCATGAACCCGCTCAAGGTGAAGGCCGCGGGTGGCCGCCAGCTCGCAGGCGCCGACCTCAAGGAGTTCAAGAAGCGCCGCCAGAGCATTATCGCGCTCATGGAGAAGACGCCCGCCTCGACCCGCCTCGCCAGGGCCGGCGACTGAGAACGGTTTCCGACGCAAATCACGTCATGGCCGGGCTCGACCCGGCCATTTTCTTGTAGGTCGGCTGAAGATGCGGGGCCGCTAGCTCTTCGCCCGATCCATCGCGTTCACGAAGCGCTTGAACAGGTAGTGGCTGTCCTGGGGGCCGGGCGAGGCTTCGGGGTGATACTGCACCGAGAAGATCGGCTTTCCTTCCACCGCGAGGCCGCAGTTCGATCCGTCGAAGAGCGAGACATGCGTCTCGACCACGCCCTCGGGCAGCGTGTCGCGGTCGACCGTGAAGCCGTGGTTCATGGAGGTGATCTCCACCTTGCCGGTGGTGAAGTCCTTGACCGGATGGTTCGCGCCGTGATGGCCCTGATGCATCTTGCGGGTCCTGGCGCCCAAGGCGAGCGCCAGCATCTGGTGGCCGAGGCAGATGCCGAAGATGGGCCGCCCTGAGTCGACGAGCTTGCGGATGGCGGGCACCGCATATTCCCCGGTCGCCGCCGGATCGCCCGGGCCGTTCGACAGGAACACGCCGTCCGGCTGCATGGCAAGGATCGAGTCCGCGTCGGTGGTCGCCGGCACGACGGTCACCTGGCAGCCGGCGCTCGCGAGGCAGCGCAGGATGTTGCGCTTCAGCCCGTAGTCCACCGCGACGACGCGATGCAGCGGCTTTTCGAGCCTTCCGAAGCCCTCGCCCCAGCGCCACGTCGTTTCGTCCCAGTCGTAGCGCTGCAGGCAGGAGACGTCCTTGGCGAGGTCCATGCCCTCGAGGCCGGGCCAGGCCGCGGCCTCCCTCTTCAGCGCGGCAAGATCGAATTTTCCGGAAGGATCATGGGCGATAACGCCGTTGGGCATTCCCTTCTCGCGGATGAGGGCCGTCAGCGCGCGGGTGTCCACGCCGGCCAGCGCGGTGATGCCGCGGGCCTTCAGCCATTGGTCGAGGTGGCGGGTGGCGCGGTAGTTGGAGGGGCCGGTGATGCCGGCCTTCAGCACCGCGCCCCGCACGCCCGAGGACTGCGCGAGGTTCGAGGTCTCGATGTCGTCGTCGTTCGCGCCGACATTGCCGATGTGCGGGAAGGTGAAGGTGATGATCTGGCCGGCATAGGAAGGATCGGTCAGGATCTCCTGATAGCCGGTCATGGCGGTGTTGAAGCATACCTCGCCGACCGCCGATCCCGTGGCGCCGAGCCCCTGGCCCTCGATCACGGTGCCGTCGGCCAGAACCAGGAGCGCGGTCGTGGGAATGGGCGCCCAGCCTTCGCTGGCGCCCGCGGATTCGTTCGATAAGGTCATGAAGACCGGTCTAGTCGGACAAGCGCCCCCTGTTGTCAAGCCATTCGGCTTTGGCCGGGGCGGCATTGCACCGACGGAGCCGCGGGTCTATCTCTAGCCCCGCAACCGGGACAGTCATCGAGGTGGGTTTAGAGGCGCATGGGCACCAGTCTGCGCGATCGGATCAATGGCGAGCTCAAGGAGGCGATGAAGTCGCAGGCGAAGCGGCGCATCTCCACCCTCAGGCTGATTGCCGCCGCCATCAAGGATCGCGACATCCAGAACCGGGGCGCCGGCAAGGGCGACCAGACGAGCGACCAGGAAGGCCGTGAGGTGCTCGCCAAGATGGTGAAGCAGCGCCGCGACTCGATCGAGGCGTTCGAGAAGGGCGGCCGAACCGATCTTGCGGATGCGGAGCGGGAGGAAATCGCCATCATCGAGGAATTCCTGCCCCGCCAGATGGGCGAGGCCGAGATGCGGGAGGCCGTGAAGGCCGCCATGGCGGATGCGGGCTGTGGAGGGCTCAAAGACATGGGCCGCGTGATGGCGGTGCTCAAGGAGCGCCATGCCGGGCAGATGGACATGTCCAGGGCCTCGGGCCTCGTCAAGGAGCTCCTGAAGTAGCGCAATACCCCGTCATTGCCGGGCTTGACCCGGCAATCCAGGAGCAGGCGCGCAAGGTCCACTGGATGCCCGGCTCAAAGCCTGCCCCCGCACTCGATGCGGGGCCGGGCATGACGTCATGGATCCTGATCTCGATCATAAAGGCCGGGTGACGAGGCGGAAAGCAGCCCGATGCTTGACAATCCGGGCCGCGCTCCTGTAGGGAACCGGCCGGCGCGGCGGCCTTTCCGAGGTCCGCCGCAATGTTCGCTGCCTCAGGCCTCCGCAGGAAACTGCGACCGAAGTCCGCCCTTGCCGGGCGGCGCCGATGGGCGCGGGAGACCAAAAAGGAAGTCCCATGTACGCAGTCATCAAGACCGGCGGCAAGCAGTACCGCGTGAGGCCGGACGAGAAGCTCACCATCGAGCGCATCAAGGGCGAGGCCGGCGACATCGTCGAGTTCGGCGAGGTCCTCATGCTGGCCGGTGAGTCCGGTGTCACCGTCGGCGCGCCGCTGGTCGCCGGCGCCACGGTTGCGGCCGAGCTCGTCGCCCATACGCGCGGCGACCGCATCATCATCTTCAAGAAGAAGCGCCGGCACCACTATCGCCGCCGCAACGGCCACCGGCAGGACCTGACGGAGGTGCGGATCACGGAGATCCTGACCGACGGCAAGAAGCCTTCCAAGAAAGCGGCGGAGCGCAAGCCCGCAAAGGCCAAGGCTGAGCCGAAGGAGGCCGAGGCCCCCAAGGAAGCGGCGGCTGCCGCCGCGCCCCAGGCGAAGAAGGCGGCGGAGGCAGCGAAGCCCGCGGACGATCTTTCGCTGATCTCGGGCGTCGGCCCGGTGATCGTGAAGAAGCTCGCTGGCGAGGGCGTCACCTCGCTCAAGCAGGTTGCCGAGTTCACGCCGGAGAAGATCGCCGAGCTCGACGAGAAGCTCAGTCTTCGCGGCCGCATCGAGCGCGAGGAGTGGGTCGAGCAGGCCAAGGAGCTGTTGGCGGGCAAGCCGCCGCGCGCCAAGGCCGACCGCAAGGCCGCCGAGGACAAGGCTGAGGACAAGTAAGGACCAAGGAGCAGGACCATGGCTCACAAAAAGGCAGGCGGCTCGTCCCGCAACGGCCGCGACACGGCGGGCCGCAGGCTCGGCGTCAAGAAGTTCGGCGGCGAGAGCGTCATCGCCGGCAACATCATCGTGCGCCAGCGCGGCACCAAGTGGCATCCCGGCACCAATGTCGGCATGGGCAAGGACCATACCCTCTTCGCGCTTTCTGAAGGCAGGGTCGAGTTCCGGCCGACCGCCAAGGGCCGCACTGTGATCTCGGTCGTCCCGGCCCCGTCCAACAGCTAGCCGAGGACGCTTCCCTGCGTCCGTCGGCTCCTCGCCCGGCGGACGCCAGACCGTTTCAGGTCATGGACAGCCGCCGGGAAGCCCGCTTCCCAACCGTCCGGTGTTCCATGGTCCCAGCACTTCGAAAGATCCAGGGCGAGCAGATCCTCCTCCGTGCGGTGCGCGCGGCGGATACGCGGCGCATCGCCGAGCTCATCGCACCCTACGAGATATCGAGCATGCTCGCGGTCGTGCCGCATCCTTATACGCTTCAGGACGCGGAGTCCTTCGTCGCGCGCAGCATGTCGGGCTCCGGCGAGATGCGCAACTTCGCCATCGACGACGGCACCGGCCTCATCGGCATCGTGGGGTTCACCTACAGCGACCCGCTTCCCGACATCGGCTACTGGCTGGGGCGTGACTACTGGGGCCGGGGAATCATGACGGAAGCCGCGAGCCTCGCGATCGCCTGGCTGTTCGAGACGGCCTCGGACCAGGAAATCCAGTCCGGCGCGTTCATCGACAATCCCGCCTCGCTCGCCATCCAGAAGAAACTCGGCTTCCGCGTCGTCGAGCGGAACCAGCTCCGGAGCGAGGCGCGGGGGACGCTGGTCGATCATTTCGACACGCGCCTCGCGCGGAGCGACTTCACCGGGTTTCGGCGATGAAATTCCTCGACCAGGCCAAGGTCTATGTGCGCTCGGGCGACGGCGGCAACGGCTGCGTGAGCTTCCGGCGCGAGAAGTTCATCGAATTCGGGGGCCCGAACGGCGGCGACGGCGGCCGGGGCGGCGATGTCTGGATCGAGGCGGTGAACGGGCTCAACACGCTCATCGACTACCGTTACCAGCAGCATTTCAAGGCGGGACGCGGCACCAACGGCATGGGCCGCGACCGCACCGGTGCGGGCGGCGCGGACATCGTTCTCAAGGTGCCCGTCGGCACCCAGGTTTTCGAGAACGACAACGAGACACTGATCGCCGACCTGACCGAAGTCGGCCAGCGCGTGCGGCTTGCGCAGGGCGGCAATGGCGGCTTCGGCAATGCGCGCTTCAAGTCCTCGGTCAACCAGGCGCCGCGGCGCGCCAATCCGGGCGAGGAGGGCGAGGAGCGCTGGATCTGGCTCCGCCTCAAGCTCATCGCGGATGCAGGTCTCGTCGGGTTGCCCAATGCCGGCAAGTCGACCATGCTGTCGCGCGTCACCTCGGCAAAGGCGAAGGTCGGCGATTATCCCTTCACGACGCTCAAGCCACAGCTCGGCGTCGTGAGCGTCGGAGGGCAGAGCTTCGTGCTCGCCGACATTCCGGGGCTCATCGAGGGTGCGCATGAAGGCGCGGGGCTCGGCGACCGCTTTCTCGGGCACATCGAGCGCTGCTCGGTGCTGATCCATCTGGTGGACGCCTCGGCGGACGATCCCGTCGCCGCCTACCGGACGGTCCGCAAGGAGCTCAAGGCCTATCGAACAGAGCTTTCGGAGAAGCCCGAGATCGTCGTCTTCAACAAGATCGACGTGCTGTCGGAAGACGATCTCGACGCGAAGCTTCGGGACTTCAAGCGGCGCATCCGGAAAACGCCGGTCCTGGTCTCGGGCGCGACGGGGCAGGGGGTCGATTCCCTCATGAAAAAGGCGCTAGAGACGATCAGCCACGGCCGCGCGCCCGAGCAGGAGAGGCAAGAGGCCGAGCGCAGCACCGGCTGGCGGCCATGAGCGGACCCTTCGCCAGAGCCCGCCGCATGGTGGTCAAGATCGGCTCGGCGCTGCTCGTCGATCAGGAGACGGGACGTCTCAAGCGCAACTGGCTCGACTCGCTCGCCGAGGACATCGCCGCGCAGCGCGCTGAAGGCCGGCAGACAATCGTCGTCTCCTCGGGCGCCATCGCGCTCGGACGGCGCGTCCTCTCGCTCCCCAAGGGACAGTTGCGGCTCGAGGAGAAGCAGGCTGCCGCCGCCGTCGGGCAGATCGCGCTCGCCCAGTCCTGGCAGCAGAGCCTGGCAGCCCACGGCCTCATCGCCGGGCAGGTGCTGCTCACGCTTTCTGACACCGAGGAGCGTCGCCGCTACCTCAATGCCCGCGCGACCCTCAACACGCTGCTCAAGCAGGGCGTGGTGCCGGTCATCAACGAGAACGACACGGTGGCGACCTCCGAGATCCGCTATGGCGACAACGACCGGCTCGCGGCCCGCGTCAGCTCGATGATGGCGGCGGACTGCCTCGTGCTCCTTTCCGACGTGGATGGGCTCTACACCGCGCCTCCGGGAACCGCGGGCGCCGAGTTCCTTCCGGAAGTCGCCGAGATCACGCCCGAGATCGAGGCCATGGCCGGCAAGCCTGTCTCGGGCGTAGGCTCGGGCGGCATGACGACCAAGATCGAGGCGGCCAAGATCGCTCTCGCGGCGGGCGCGCGCATGGTCATCGCATCCGGACACGAGTCCTCGCCACTCTCCCGCATCGAGGGCGGCTGCCGCTCGACCTGGTTCCGGGCGCCGGCAAGCCCCATGGCGGCCCGCAAGCGGTGGATCGCAGGAACGCTGGTTCCGACCGGCCGGCTCGTGGTGGACAAGGGCGCGGAGAGGGCGCTCGCCCAGGGAAAGAGCTTGCTTCCCGCCGGGGTCAAGGGCGTGGAAGGCCACTTTGCCCGCGGCGATGCGGTGAGTATTGTTGGCGAGGAGGGCCGCGAGGTCGCTCGCGGGCTCGTGGCCTATGATCGGCAGGACGCCGAGAAGATCATCGGGCGGCGCTCGGTCGAGATCGAGGCGATCCTCGGCTTCCGGGGACGCGACGAGATGGTGCATCGGGACGACCTGGTCCGGATGGGGAGCTGACGCATGAGCCTCGCTGCGGAGCGCGACGATCTCAAGGCGGAGATGTTCACGCTCGGCCATATGGCGCGCGCCGCCCAGAAGGAGCTCGCGCTCGCATCCGCCGATACCAAGAACGCCGCACTTCTCGCCATGGCCGATGCCGTGCGCGGGGAGGAGGCGCGGATCCTCGCCGCCAACGCCCAGGACGTGGCGCTCGCCGGAGCGAAGGAGCGGCCGGAGGCCTTCATCGACCGGCTGACGCTCGACCCGGCGCGCGTCGCAGCGATGGCGAAGGGGCTCGAGGAGATCGCGGCGCTGTCCGATCCCGTGGGCGGCATCATGGACGAGTGGACGCGGCCCAACGGCTTGAGGATCGCGCGCGTGCGCGTGCCGATCGGCGTCATCGGCATCATCTACGAGAGCCGTCCGAACGTGACGGCGGATGCGGGCGCGCTCGCCATGAAGTCCGGCAACGCGGCGATCCTCAGGGGAGGCTCCGACAATCTCAAATCCTCCCTCGCCATCGCGGAGTGCCTCGCCCGGGGGCTGAAGTCCGCCGGCCTCCCGCAAGCCGCCATCCAGGTGGTGCCGACGTCCCGCCGCGAGGCCGTGGGCCATATGCTCGAAGGGCTCGGCGGAAGCATCGATCTCATCGTGCCGCGGGGCGGAAAAAGCCTGGTCGCGCGCGTGCAGGAGGAGGCGCGGGTGCCGGTCTTCGCGCATCTGGAGGGCATCTGCCATGTCTATGTGGACAAGGCCGCCGACCCGGAAATGGCGCGGACGATCGTGCTCAATTCCAAGCTCCGGCGCACGGGCGTCTGCGGCGCCGCCGAGACGCTGCTCGTCGACCGGCAGGGCGCCGACCGGCACCTGAAGCCGCTCGTCGCCGCGCTGATCGAGGCGGGCTGCGAGGTGAGGGGCGATGCCAAGGTGCGCGCGGCCGACGCCCGTGTCGTCGCCGCGAGCGAGGACGACTGGTCGACGGAATACCTGGACGCCATCATATCGGTGAAGCTCGTCGAGGGTGTTGCGGGCGCCATCGACCACATCGCCCGCTACGGGTCCCAGCATACCGATTCGATCGTGACCGGGGACGAGGCCACGGCGCGCCGCTTCCTTGCGGAAGTCGACAGCGCCATCGTGCTCCACAACGCCTCGACCCAGTTCGCGGACGGGGGCGAGTTCGGCTTCGGCGCCGAGATCGGCATCGCCACCGGCAAGCTCCATGCCCGCGGTCCCGTCGGGCTCGAGCAGCTCACGACCTTCAAGTACCAGGTGCGCGGACAAGGCCAGATTCGGCCCTGAACATGGCCAATCCCATCCTGCGATCGCCGCCGGTCGACGGTCAGCGCATCGGACTGTTCGGCGGCTCCTTCAACCCGCCCCATGCCGGACATCTGGCCGTGGCGCTGACGGCGCTCACGCGCCTGAGGCTCGATCGTGTCTGGTGGCTGGTGTCGCCGCAGAACCCGCTCAAGGACCCACGCGACACGCAGGATTTCGAGGAGCGCCTCGCGGCCACACGCGCGCTCGCACGCCACCCCCGCCTGATCGTGACCGACATCGAAGCCCGGCTCGGCACCCGGACCACGGCCGCGACCCTGCACGCGCTTTCGCCGCTTTTCGAGCGCGGGCGATTCGTCTGGGTCATGGGGGCCGACAGCTTCGCCGGATTGCACCGCTGGAACGACTGGCGGGATATCCCGGGCGCCCTGCCGCTCGCCGTGGTCGACCGGCCGGGTTGGTCGCTCAAGGCGCTGCACTCGCCCGCCGCGCGGGCGCTTGTCCGCTATCGCCTGCGGCAGGCCGACGCGGCCCGGCTTCCCGACTGCCGTCCGCCAGCCTGGGTGTTCCTCACCCAGCGTCAGAGGCTCGAAAGCTCGAGCGCCATCCGGGCCGAAAACGGCGCGTCTGTCGCGCGCATGTCACACCTATCCTCTTGAATCCGGTCGCGAAGTCCGCATATCTTGGTTCGTCGGATGGACATCGGTTGAGAACGAACACGATTTTGCCAGCCAGAGAGCCCGACAGAGCGGCCGTCGGCCAGTGCCTGTGCCCGGTCGCCCCAAAGAGGAACCCATACCCTGCAAACTGAGAAGAAGCCGAGCGGCGCCCGCAAACGCGCCCTCGCGGACGAAGTGCTGCCAGCCGGCGGGACTTCGGACGCCTTGCTGAACGCCGTCCGCGCCTGCCTCGCCGACGCCAAGGCGGAAGAGGTGGTCGCCATCGACCTCGACGGCAAATCCTCCATAGCCGATGACATGGTCATCGCCTCCGGGCGCTCCACGCGCCATGTGGCGGCGATCGCGGAGCAGCTGCTCCAGGCGCTGAAAGCGCGTGGGCATCGCGATCTGCGGATCGAGGGCATGGCGCAGTGCGACTGGGTGCTGATCGACGCCGGCGACGTGGTCGTCCACATCTTCCGGCCGGAGGTCAGGAGCTTCTACAATCTCGAGAAGCTCTGGTCGACGGCCGCGCCCACAGAGCTCGTCGCCATCTGATCTTGAGCTGGTCCGGCGGATGCGCTTTGTAGATCCATGCGCATCCTGATCGGCGCCGTCGGCCGCATGAAGGCTGGACCCGAGCGCACGCTTGCCGAGGACTACCTGTCGCGGTCGCGCAAGATCGCCCGGCAGGCGGGGATCACCGCCATCGACGTCACGGAACTGCCCGAATCGGCCGGCGTCACAGCCGCCCTGCGGAAGGATGATGAAGCCCTGCGGCTCCTTGCCGCGCTGCCGTCGGGCGCGGCCGTCCTGGCGCTGGACGAGGACGGCGAGAACGTCACCAGCGAGGATCTCGCCCGGTTCATCGAAAAGCGTGCCGAGGCAGGAACGCTAGCGTTCCTGATCGGCGGTCCCGACGGGCATGGAAAGACCGTTCGGGAGCGGGCGGAGCGCAGGATCGCCTTCGGCCGCGCCACCTGGCCGCACCGCCTCGTCCGGGTGTTGCTCCTGGAGCAGGTTTACCGCTCGGTCACCATTTTGCTCAATCATCCTTACCATCGGGCGTGAACAGCGCCCCCTTCCGGCCGGCACACGGCTTTCCGGACCAATAATGGTGGGCAATCGCGGGTGCGCGGCAAGAAACACCCTATCTGCTGGCTTGCGGCGGCGGGCGCCTGCGCGCTCCTAACGCTGGGGCCGGTCCACGCCGCGGATTCCTCCACAAACACCTCAGAGCTCTCGACGGGCATCGAGCTCAAGGCGCTGAAGCAGCAGCTCGACCGTTCGCGCTCGCAGGCCTCCGACATCGAGGGCCAGCTCTCGACGCTCGGGAAGGAGCAGGAGGAGCTCTCCCGGCGGCTTGCCGAAGTCGCCTCCCGCATCCAGTCGCGGGAAGCCATGATCACCTCCGGAGAACAGCGGCTCGGCGCTCTCGATGCCGAGGAAAAGGCGCTGCTCGACGATCTGCGGCGCCGGCGGAAGGCGCTGGCGGAGCTGCTCGCGGGCCTGCAGCGGCTGGAGCGCAATCCACCGCCGCCGCTCGCCACCCATCCCGACGATGCGCTGGGCGCGCTCAGGGGGGCCATGCTGTTCGGCGCGGTGGTGCCGGAGCTCAGGAACCAGACGGCATCGCTCAACCAGAGTCTCGCGCGGCTCAACGAGGTGCGCGCCGCGCAAGGCGCCGAGCAGGACGAGATCGCCGGCCATATCGCCCGGCTCTCGGCCGAGCGGGCCGAACTCGTCGCTCTCCAGGAGCGCAAGAAGGCGCTGATCGCGGAAACGGAGGGCCGGCTCAAGACCGAGCAGGAACGGGCGCGCACGCTCGCCTCGCGGGCGAAGTCGCTGGAGCAGCTCCTGGACGGGCTGGTCAAGGCCCGCCTGGCGCAGGAGGCCGAGGAGAGGAAGCTCGCGGAGGTGGAGGCGGCGGAAGCGCAGAGGCAGGCCGAGGCGCAGGCGGCGGAAGCGCGGAAACAGGCCGATGCACAGGCGGCGCAGGAGCTGGAGGAGCAGAAACGCGCCGAGGCGGAGGAGCGGCGGCGGATTGCCCTTCTCAGCAAGCCGCGCGTGGCCTTCTCGCGGCTCAGGGGCCGCCTCGACTACCCGGCGCAGGGCCAAAGGGTGCGCGAATATGGCGACAAGGACGGATTCGGCGGCGAGACCCGCGGCCTCTTCATCGCCACCCGCGCGGAGGCGCAGGTGACCGCCCCGGCCGACGCCAAGGTCGAATTCGCGGGCGAATTCCGGTCCTACGGGCTGCTATTGATTCTCGATGTCGGCGAAGGCTATCATTTGTTGTTGGCCGGGCTCGGTGCGATCTCGGCCGAGACCGGCCAGACGATCAGGGCCGGCGAGCCTGTGGGCTCGATGGGCAAGCAACCGGCTAGCGGAACTTTGATCGGCGACCGGCTGGACGATCCGCGGCCAATTCTCTACGTTGAATTTCGGAAGGACGGCGGAGCAATA
>JBFXDI010000058.1:0-23772 GCA_050181295.1 Parvibaculaceae bacterium
GGAGTCGGATGTCGCAGCGCCAAAGAGGGCGGTCGAGGCAACAAGCGCCAGTGTGAATGTCTTCATCGGTATCTCCTGTCTCGGATCGTTCCCGTGGTCGAGACGAACGCGGCTTCCCCGCGTCGCCTTCCATCTCCAAGACACCCCGGGCTTTCCCATGGATGCAGTGTCCGAACATTTTTTTGCGGCGCGTGCCGATGGCTGCATCCGCGTACCGTTCTCGCGGGTAGCACTGGCAGAAATGGTGAACGCGCAGGTGGACAAGCGGGCCCGGAACGGGGACAACGGCCGAAGGTCGGCTCCGCCAGCCGCGGCATGGACAGAAGCGGGAGACATTGCGCCCTTGACGATGGATGACCCGGACGAGCTTTCGGCGGCGCTTGCACGCTGCTCATCGGGAGACCAGGACGCATTGCGCCTGATCTTCGAGCGCGAGGGGGGACGGCTGGTCGCCATGGCGCAGCGCATCGTGCGGCGCCGCGACCTGGCCGAAGAGGTGGTTCAGGAGGCCTTCGTCCAGATCTGGACCAAGGCCACGCAGTACGAGCCGGGGCGGGGATCGGCCCGCGGATGGATCTATGCGATCGTGCGCAACCGGGCGCTCAACCTGCTGCGCGACAGCCGGTGGGAGGAAACGGCCTCCACCGATCCCGACGAACTGCCCGACGCCGAGGCGATCGAACAGGCCGAGATGATGGTCATGCGCCTCGACACGCGGAGCCGGCTGCTCGAATGCCTGTCGCGGCTCGACGAGCCCAAGCGCCGCAGCATCCTCATGGCCTATGTTCTCGGCCAGACCCATGGCGAGATCGCGGGCCGGCTGCGTGTGCCGCTCGGAACGGCGAAAGCCTGGGTGCGCCGGGGGCTGGCATCGCTCAGGGATTGCATGGCATGACCGCACAGGATCGCGATATCCAAGAGCTTGCCGACGAGTACGTCCTCGGCCTGCTCGACGCCGACGAGACCGCGCGCGTCGAGGCCCGGATCGAGCACGACGCCGCATTGCGAGCCGCCGTCGGGGCAAGTCGCGACCGGTTTCTTGAGATCGACCTCGCGGCCGAGCCGGCGGGCACCTCGCCGCAGCTCTGGGCGCGGATCGCGGCTCGCCTGGGCGACCCGGTCGCCAATAGCGGGGCCATCTCGCCAGTGTCGTCTGCCATCGCTCCCGCGAACGACAATTTCCTTACCCTATGGCGCCGGGTGGCGCTCGTGGCGATGGCCGCGAGCGTCGTCCTGGCGCTGGGGCTCGGGTGGAGCCTGCTTTCGCCGCAGAAGCCCCGCGTCATCGCCATCCTGGTCAACGACGCCGGCAGTCCGCTCGTGGTGGTCGAGGATTTCGGAGACGCCTCCGCCCGCATCACGCCGCTGGTCGATTTCGAGGTGCCGGAGGGCCGCATCATGCAGGTCTGGACCCTGCCGTCACCTGAATTGGGTCCGGTCTCGCTCGGGCTCATGCAGCGCGCCGAGACGGTGACGATCGAGGGTCCAAAACTGCCCGAACCGCATCCCGAGCAGCTCTACGAGATCACGCTCGAACAGACCGGGGGCTCACCGACGGGGCGGCCCACGGGTCCGATCCTCGTCAAGGGCTTCGCGAAGGTGCCGCGCTAGACCGCTAGATCAAAGTTGAGCATGATCTTGTCGGAAAACCGCTGCACACTTCTCCGGATCATGCTCTAGCGCGCAAGCTCGTTGGCCATGTAGGCCTTCCACACCGACGCCGCGTCGGTGCCGGTCACGCCGCGCATCGGCGAATGGTCGTCGTTGCCGAGCCAGAGGCCCGCGACCTGCCCGCCCGCGAAGCCCACGAAGAGCGCGTCGCGGTTCTTCTGGCTCGTGCCCGTCTTGCCGGCGACCTCGGCGGCGATGTTGGCGGGCCGTCCGGTGCCGCGCGTGACGACGGCTCTCAGCATGCGGCGCATGTCCTTCGAAACGGACTTCTCCATCGCCCGCCCGACTTCCCGGTCCGCTCCGACCGCCACGATGCGGCCGCGGTCGGAAACCGCGACGACGCCCTGAGGCGAGACCTTCCGCCCGCCGTTCGCAAAAGGCGCGTAGGCCGAGACGAGTTCGAGCAGCGTCACCTCGCTCGTGCCGAGCGCCAGCGAACGCTCGCGCCTCAGCGGCGAGCCGATGCCGGCCTTGCGCGCGGCTGCCTCTACGGCGGCAAGGCCGACCTTGTCCGCGAGACGCACCGTCGCACCGTTGGCCGAGACGGCGAGCGCATCCTCGAGCGTCATGAGGCCATGGAAGGGCCCGGCCAGCTCGCCGACGGCCGCGTAGCGCTCGGGCGCGGCATCGAGGATCCTGGTCTGCGGGCGCATGCCCTGCTCGAGCGCCGCCATATAGACGAAGGGCTTGAAGGCGGAGGCCGGCTGGCGGCGGGCGTTGACGGCGCGGTTGAACTGGCTCTCGGAGAAATCCCGGCCGCCGACCATGGCGCTGACGCGGCCCTCATGGTCGAGGGCGACCAGGGCCGCCTCGCCGACGCCGCGCCCTTTCAGCCGCGAAAGCCCTTGCCGCACCGTCGCCTCGGCGCTGAGCTGGCTGCGCGTATCGAGGGTCACGAAAAGCCGCATGGCGGGCCTGGGCTTGAAACGGGACTCGGTGCGCACGAGCTCGGCCATGGCCCATTCGGTGAAATAGCGCGGCTCGATCCATTGCGGGCGCTCGCGGCCCCGCGCGACCCCGCGCTTCAGCGCCGCCACCGCCTCCCGCCTTGTGATGTAACCCTGCTCGACCATGCGGGCGAGGACGAGGCGGGCGCGCGGCACGACGCGGCGGGCGTTGCGCTTGGGGTTCAGCCGCTGGGGCGCGTTGACGAGCCCGGCAAGGACCGCCGCCTCGTAGAGATTGAGGTCGCGCGTGCGCTTGCCGAAGAAGTGGCGGCTCGCCTGCTCGATGCCGACCACCGGACGGCCCTGGCTCCAGCCGAAGACAGCGCGGTCGAGATAGAGACGGATGATCTCGTCCTTGGAGAAGGCCGCCTCGATCTTCAGCGCCCAGACGATGTCATGGCCCTTGCGGAAGAGCGTGCGGTCGTCACTCAGGAGCGTGAACTTGGCGAGCTGCTGGGAAAGGGTGCTGCCGCCCTCAATGCCCCATCCCATGACGATCGAGCGGGCGGCGCGCAGCATGCCGAGCGGATCGATGCCGCGGTGGATGTGGAAGCGCTTGTCCTCGATGGCGACGAGCGCGTCGCGCAGGTGCTGGGGAATCTCGTTTGCCGCGACGGGCAGCCCGCAGTGGCAGACAGGCCGCAAATCCTGGTCGAGCACGATCTGGTTCATGGGCAGGAGCGCCCGCCAGGAGATGCCGCCGTCGCGGCCGTCCGGGGCCCGCGCGGTGGCAGGCACCACGAGCGGCACCACCAGCGCGATGCTGAGCGAGATAGCCAGGGCGCGCGCCGCTCCGCCGGTCTCCGGCATCCGCACGGGCTGGGCGCCCGACTGCGCCCCGCCCGCCTGCCAGGCCTGCCAGCGGCGGATGAGCGCCACGGCGCGCCGGCTGACGATAGCCGCGACGATGAAGCCGGAAAGGTGGCCGAGGGTGAGGAACGAGACCTGGCGGGCCACCTCGACGACGACCGCCGGATAGCCGGTGATGTGGTAGGCGCCAAGGAAGAGGCCGGCTGAGACGGCGAGCGCGATCCAGCTAAGCCAGTAGAGCGGACGGAAGATGTGGATGAGGACGAACCATGCCAACGCCGGCAGAAACAGCGTCAGGAAATCCGTCGTCCAGGCAGCGTCGCTCCACCCGCCCATCGTCAACGGCGCTCAGGCCCTCCCATGCACGCCGCCCAGCCGGTGCATCGCCGGATGCGGCTGCCGTGCCCGCAGGATGTGGGAAGCATCGGAAGCGCCTGCAAGCGGAAAATCAGAAAAAGGCCTGGATGCCGGTCTGGGCGCGGCCGAGGATCAGCGCGTGCACGTCGTGCGTGCCCTCGTAGGTGTTTACCGTCTCGAGATTCACCATGTGGCGGATGACGTGGAACTCGTCGGAAATGCCATTGCCGCCGTGCATGTCGCGCGCCACGCGGGCGATGTCGAGCGCCTTGCCGCAGTTGTTGCGCTTCATGAGCGAAATGGCGGGCGGGGCGGCGCGACCCTGCTCGAGCGCGCGGCCGAGCGCCAGCGCGCCCTGGAGCCCGATGGCGATCTCGGTCTGCATGTCCGCGAGCTTCTTCTGGACGAGCTGGTTGGCGGCGAGCGGGCGGCCGAACTGCTTGCGGTCAAGCGTGTACTGCCGCGCCGCGTGCCAGCAGAACTCGGCCGCGCCCATGGCGCCCCAGGCGATGCCGTAGCGCGCCTTGTTGAGGCAGCCGAAGGGACCTCCGAGACCAGAGGCGCCGGGAAGCAGCGCGCTCTCGGGCACCTCGACATTGTCGAGCACGATCTCGCCCGTGACCGAAGCCCGGAGCGACACCTTGCCCTCGATCTTGGGCGTCGAGAAGCCCTTGGCGCTGCGCTCCACCACGAAGCCCCGGATGCCCTCCTCCTCAAGCTTCGCCCAGACAACCGCCAGATCGGAGATGGGCGAGTTGGTGATCCACATCTTCGAGCCGTTGAGGACGTAGCCGCCTCCCGAGCGCTTGGCGCGCGTCTTCATGCCCCCCGGATCGGAGCCGGCATCCGGCTCGGTCAGGCCGAAGCAGCCGACCCATTCGCCGGTCGCGAGCTTCGGCAAATAGCGCTTCTTCTGCTCCTCCGAGCCATAGGCCTCGATCGGGTGCATGACGAGCGAGTTCTGAACGCTGATGGCCGAACGGTAGCCCGAGTCGACGCGCTCGATCTCGCGCGCGATGAGGCCGTAGGCGACGTAACCCAGCCCCTGCCCCCCATATTTCGGGTCGGTCATGATGCCGAGAAGGCCGAGCTCGCCCGCCTCGCTCATGATCTCGCGGTCGAAGCTCTCCTCGCGGAAGCCTTTCTGGACGCGCGTCTGAAGCTTCTCCTGGGCATAGGCGCGCACGGAGTCGCGGATCATCCGCTCCTCTTCCGTGAGCTGGCCCTCGAGATCGAGCGGGTCCTCCCAGTTGAAGGACTCGACCTTCTTCTCCTTGGCGGCATCGAGCTTGCGGGCGGCTTCGGCCATGGCGGCGGGCTCCTCGTCCAGAAATCCTT
The DNA here is from genome assembly GCA_050181295.1 of Parvibaculaceae bacterium. Lineage (GTDB taxonomy): Bacteria > Pseudomonadota > Alphaproteobacteria > Rhizobiales > Aestuariivirgaceae > JBFXDI01. Next base: position 5,124 of record JBFXDI010000058.1, read on the forward strand.
CTTAGGGCCACCTCTACGCCGCACAGCCTGAAGGCGCAACACGAGGGGGCGGACCAGGACACGACGACAGTCTGCCGCAGGACATAAAGATTTCTTTATATCCTCATTGCCTTCAGCCGGGACCCCTGCTATAGCCGCCGCCGAAACGCAGCAATCCGCTCTGAACGCACGAGGAACCCATGACCAAGTCCGCCGATCATGCCGTCGCCAATATGGAGCTCGCCAAGTGGGGCCGGCTCGAGATTGAGATGGCGGAAGTGGAGATGCCGGGCCTCATGGCGACCCGGGCCGAGTATGGCGCGAAAAAGCCGTTGAAGGGCGCACGCATCGCGGGCTCGCTCCACATGACCATCCAGACGGCGGTGCTGATCGAGACGCTGGTGGCGCTCGGCGCCGAGGTCCGCTGGGCCTCCTGCAACATCTTCTCGACCCAGGACCATGCGGCGGCCGCCATCGCCAAGGCCAGCATCCCTGTCTTCGCCAAGAAGGGCGAGACGCTCGCCGAATACTGGGACTATGCCGACCGCATCTTCGACTGGCCGAAGGGCGAGACGGCCAACATGATCCTCGACGACGGCGGCGACGCCACGCTCTACATCCTCCTCGGCGCCAAGGCCGAGACCGATCCCTCGCTCATCGAGAACCCGAAGAGCGAGGAGGAGACCGAGCTCTTCGCCGCCATCAAGCGCCGGCTCGCCAAGGACAAGACCTTCTTCTCGCGCACCCGCGCCGCGCTCAAGGGCGTTTCGGAGGAGACGACGACTGGCGTGCTCCGCCTCTACGACTTCCAGAAGAAGGGCGAGCTCCCCTTCCCCGCCATCAACGTCAACGACAGCGTGACCAAGTCCAAGTTCGACAACCGCTATGGCTGCCGGGAGTCGCTGGTCGACGGCATCCGCCGCGGCACCGACATCATGATGGCCGGCAAGATCGCGGTCGTGTGCGGCTATGGCGACGTGGGCAAGGGCTCGGCCCAGTCGCTCCGGGGCGCCGGCGCGCAGGTGGTCGTCACCGAGATCGATCCGATCTGCGCACTGCAGGCGGTCATGGACGGCTTCCAGGTGAAGACGCTCGAGGACGTCGCGGGCCAGGCCGACATCTACGTGACGGCGACCGGCAACAAGGATGTCATCGGCGTTGACGACATGCGCAAGATGAAGGACATGGCCATCGTCTGCAACATCGGGCACTTCGACAACGAGATCGACATCGCGGGCCTCCGGAACCACAAGTGGACCAACGTCAAGGACCAGGTCGACCTCGTTGAATTCCCCGGCGGCAAGCGCATCGTGCTCCTCTCGCAGGGCAGGCTCGTCAACCTCGGCAACGCCACCGGCCATCCGAGCTTCGTCATGTCCGCCTCCTTCACCAACCAGGTGCTGGCGCAGATCGAGCTCTGGCAGAACGCCGGCAAGGGCAAGTACAAGAACGAGGTCTATGTGCTGCCGAAGCAGCTCGACGAGAAGGTCGCGCGGCTGCATCTGGAGAAGGTGGGCGCCAGGCTCACCGGCCTCACGCCCGAGCAGGCCGCCTATATCGGCGTGTCGCAGTCCGGCCCCTTCAAGCCCGAATACTACCGCTACTAAGCGGGCCCGTAGCCCCGAACATCACGGCCGGCCTCCGCATGGGACGCGGAGCCGGCCTTTTCTCATCCAGAGCGTGGAGCAAAGAGTAGTCCCGGTTCGCGGTTGGAAAACCATGCTCGTTCACATCAACAGCTATCCCGGGGTCGGCAAGCTCACGATCGGCCGCGCGCTGGCGGAACGGATGGGCGGCAAGCTTCTCGACAATCATTCGATCTACAACATCGCCTTTGCACTCACCGAGTTCCGGTCGCCTGGTTTCTACGAAACCGTACGCGCCATCCGGGATCTTGCCTATGAGCGCGTGCTGGCCTTGCCTGCGACAACGCCCATCATCCTCACCAACTGGTATTCGAAGGGCTCGGAGTGGGGGGAGGAGAACTGGGGCGAGGTCATCGCCCTGGCGCGCCGTCGACCATCGACGCTGGCCGTGGTCATCCTGAGCTGCTCTCCCGAGGAGAACGAGCGGCGGATCCGGAGTTCCGGCCGGGATGCGATGCGGAAGCCCCGGGATGCGGCCTTGGTCAACGGCAATCGTGACGGCAGGCCCCTGATCGATCGCGGAGCCGATCGCCTGCTGCGTCTCGACGTGACGCATCTTTCAGCAGACGCGGCCGCCGCGGCAATCGCCGATTGGCTGGCCGCTTGAGCGGCCCACAGTCCTGAGCGTCATGGCCGGCCTCCGAGCCGGCCATGCTTTTGAGCGTTCGGAACGGAAAGGATTGCCGGTTCAATCCTCGGATCAAGTCCGAGGACGGCAATGACGGAAGCAGACGCCCCCTCCAAGGTGGGCAGGATTCGCGTTTGCCTGTATACCTCCGATTCGACGGCCGTGCGGGGTGTGATTCGCGGCTGCCCGAGGTCTGGCGACACGTGCGCCAGGGTCAGAAACGCCTCCCGCCACCGGTGAAATGGCGGCAGAAGTCGTTTCCCGAGCGTAATTCCGGAAAGTTCCTGCGTTTCGGCTTTCCCGGTGAGTGCGTAACGCTTCGAGAGGCAGCATCCTTCGGCAGCGGCTCGCCGCCAGCAGGAGGTGCAACAGGGGATCGGCCACAAGACGATGTGCTTTGGCGGCGGGACAACGCCATCCGGCAGCCGGCTGCGAAGCTTCCTGGCTGGCCTCGCCTTCGTGCAAGCCGCGGGCACGCCCGATGTCGCGCGCGCCGAGCCGCTGAGCATCCAGGAGATCCTGCGCATGGCCAGCGAGCGCCCGATCGCGCTCGCCGCGCTCTTCCTGGCGGTGGTCGTCTTCAGCTGGGCGCTGATCGTGGTGCGCAAACTCTCGCGCGACGCGCGGATCGCGCGTAAGCGGGTGGTCGAGCTCGAGACGGCGCTGGACGAGGCGGAGGCCGCGCTCGTGGCCGAGCCCAACATCCTCATCATCTGGCGCGGCCGCGACCCCGAGCCGGAGCGGATCGCGGGCGACATGCGGGGCACCGTCCGGCTCCCCGCGCAACCGAAGCCGCTTCTGACCTTCGCGCGCTGGTGCGAGCCTGAATCCGCAACGGCGCTCAGCGAGGCGGTCGCCAACCTGCGCGAGACGGGCGCCCCCTTCAACATCGGCATCAAGACCATAGAGGGCGAGTTCCTCGAAGCCGACGGCCGCACGGCGGGCGCGCTTGCGACGCTCCGGCTCCGCCCGCTGGCGGGCGAGCGGCGGCACAATTTCGAGCTCGCCTACGACACGCGCAAGCTGACGCGCCAGGTCGAGCGGCTCTCCGCCATCCTGGACCGGGCCCCCTTCCCCATCTGGCTCCGGGGCACCAAGGGTGAGCTCACGTGGGTCAACCGCGCCTATCTGAAGGCGGTCGAGAACGACAATATCGAGGAGGTGCTGGCGCGCCGCGTCGAGCTCGTGAGTCCCGTTCCCGCGGAAGCGGGCGCCGCCGAGCGGGAGCCAGTGCGTCGCGCGCATGCCGTCATGGCGGGGGCCAAGCGCGCCCTCGACCTGCACGAACTGGCGCTTGGCGAGTCGAGCGCCGTCTTCGCGATCGACACGACGGCGCTCGAGGACACGCGCAAGGAGCTGAAGCGGCTGAGCCGCGCGCATGCCTCGACGCTCGACAAGATCGCCACCGCCATCGCCATCTTCGGGCCGGACCAGCGGCTGCGTTTCTACAATTCCGCCTACGCGGAGCTCTGGTCTCTCGACGCACCGTGGCTGGACACGCACCCGCAGGATTCGGAGATCCTCGACCAGCTCCGTTCGCGCCGCCTCATACCCGAGCAGGCCAACTACCGGGAATGGAAGGCGCGCGAGCTCCAGTCCTACACCACCATCGAGCCGCGCGAGAGCTGGTGGCATCTGCCAGACGGGCGAACCCTGCGCGTGGTGGCCGAGCAGCATCCTTTCGGTGGCGTCACCTATCTCTATGACAACGTCACCGAACGCCTCAGCCTGGAGAGCCGCTACAACGAGCTCATCGACGTCCAGCGCGAGACGCTGGACAACCTGCACGAAGGCGTGGCGCTCGTCGGCAGCGACGGCTCCATCCGCCTCCACAATCCTTCCTATGCGCGCTTCTGGAAGCTCGAACCCGAGTTCCTCAACAAGCATCCCCATATCGAGCAGGTGATCGCCCATTGCCGCGCGCTCATGCCGGACGACGTGGTGTGGGAGGAGATGAAATACGCGCTCACCAGCCTCGGCGAGGGACGCAGCCCGCATCAAGCGCGGCTCGCGCGGCCGGACGGGATCGTGCTTGACTTCGCCTCCGTGCCGCTGCCCGATGGCAACACGCTCCTCACCTATGTGGACGTCACCGCCAGCGCGGACGTCGAGCGGGCGCTGCGGGAACGCAACGAGGCGCTGGAGGCAGCCGACCGGCTCAAGACCAACTTCCTCCAGAACATCTCCTACGAGCTCAGGACGCCGCTCAACAGCATCATCGGCTTCTCCGAGGGGCTCACGATGGGGATCGCGGGCCCGCTGCTTCCGAAGCAACAGGAATATCTCGCCGACATCCAGACCTCCTCCAACGATCTCCTTGCCATCATCGACGCCATTCTCGACCTCACGAGCATCGATGCCGGCGCCATGGAGCTTCGGCTCGAGGAGATCGACGTGGCGCGCCTGCTCGAGGAGACGGCGCTCGCGGCGCAAGCCCAGATCGACAAGCGCGACCTCACGCTCAATGTCGAGATCGCGACCGACGCGGATCACCTCGTCGGCGACGACAAGCGCGTTCGCCAGGTGCTGGCGAACCTTCTCTCAAACGCCATCGGCTTTTCCGACAAGGGCGCCTCGGTGCGCATGGGTGCGCGGCGCGACGGCGACCACATCGCGCTCTGGGTCAGCGACACGGGACGCGGCATCGATCCGGAGTTCCAGAAGCGCGCCTTCGACCGCTTCCAGTCGCGCCCCGTGAGCGGCGGGCATCGCGGCCCCGGCCTCGGGCTCTCGATCGTCAAGAGCTTCGTGGAGCTGCACGAGGGCAAGGTGTCGCTCATCTCGCGCGTCAACCGGGGGACGACCGTCATCTGCCACTTCCCGATCGCGGGGCCCCGTGCGGTGCGCGCCCGCCCGGCGCTCGCCTCAGCGCCTGTGGCGCAAGCCTCGGGCATGTGAGCAGCGCTACCTCAAGTCTTCGAGGATCATGTCCGAGGCCTTCTCGCCGATCATCATGGCGGGAAGGTTGGTGTTGCCCGAGACAAGGCTCGGCATCACGGAACAGTCCGCCACCCACAGCCGCTCCAGCCCTTTAAGCCTCAGCCGCGGATCGACGACAGCGCGCTCGTCCGTGCCCATGCGGCAGGTGCAGGAGGGATGGAAGATGGTGGCCCCGTTCTGGCGCACGAAAGCGAGGAGATCGTCGTCGGTCCCCGCCGCCTCGCCCGGCAGCATCTCCTCGGCGACATAGGGCCTGAGCGGCGCGCTCTCCACGAGCCGGCGGGTGAAGCGTAAGGCCTCCACCGCGAAGCGGCGGTCGAGCTCGGTCGCGAGATAGTTGGCCGTGATTGAGGGAGCCGCGAAGGGATCGGGCGAGGCGAGCCGGATGCGGCCCTTGCTCTCCGGGCGGAGCTGGCAGACCGACAGCGTGAAGCCCGAGAAGGAATGCACCTTGCCGCCCGCCATGTCGGCGCTGAGCGTCGCGACATGGTACTGGCCGTCGGGCGTTTCCGCCTGCTTTAGGATGCGCGCGAAGATGGCGCCCTGGTTGATGCCGACGGCCAGCGCGCCGGAGCGCGTGAAGAGCCATTCGAGCCCCAGCCGCGCGCGCCCGACCAGGGAGTTCAGCGTGTCATTGGTGGTGATGGGCCTCGTGCAGCGGTAGATGGCGCGAAGCTGCAGATGATCCTGGAGGTTCAAGCCGACCTCGGGGACATCGCGCAGAACGCCGATGCCGCGCGCCGACAGATGCGCCGCCTCGCCGATGCCCGACAGCATGAGAAGCTGCGGCGACTGAACAGCGCCGGCCGCGAGCACGACACCCGCCCGCGCCTCGACGCGGCGAAGCCCACCCTCCTGCCGATACTCGACGCCGCTTGCGCGCCCGCCCTCGAACAGCACGCGGGCGACCTGCGCGTTCGTGACGACGGAGAGATTGCCGCGCCGCCTGGCGATGCGAAGGTAGGCCTTGGAGGCGCTCGCCCTCAGGCCATTGCGCGTCGTGAGCTGGTAGTAGCCCGCTCCTTCCTGCGAGAGACCGTTGAAGTCCTTGTTCCCGGGAAGGCCCAGGGAGCGCGCTCCGGCGATCACGGCGTCGATCAGCTCGTTGCCGGGGCGGATGCTCGATATGCGCACCGGCCCGCCTTGCCCATGCAGCGGGTCGCCCGCGAAATCGGGATTGTCCTCGAGCCGGTTGAAATAGGGCAGAACGTCGCCCCAGCCCCAGCCCGATGCCCCCTCCGACACCCAGCGGTCATAGTCCTGAGGCTGGCCGCGGATCGCGATGAGGCCGTTGATCGAGCTCGACCCGCCGAGGCACCGTCCGCGCGGCCAATAGATGCGGCGGCCGTCCATGGTCGGCTCGGGGTCGGTGTAGAAGCGCCAGTTCACGTCGGCGCTCCACATGGTCTTCCCATAGCCGATCGGCAGATGGATCCAGGGTGAGGTGTCGGCGGGGCCCGCCTCCAGCAGCACGACCTTGAGGCGTTCGTCGGCGGAGAGACGGTTGGCGAGGACGCAGCCGGCGGAGCCGGCGCCGACTATGATGAGATCGCAGTAGGAGGGTGGAGCGCTTGCGGGCATTGCGAGAGGTCCGACATCGGCGCGCAGCATAGAGCCGCTTTCCATCCCAAATCAAATTTTCTCACACAATGGACGAAATTTTTCCATTGGTTGACACGTTACCCGCCTGTGCTAGCGTGGCGCGGCTGACTTCAAGAACACCGCCCATGGGCAATGCACCCACGGGCCAAAGGAGGAAAACACCATGCGATGGAAGGCGATTACCGCCGCGCTAGCCGGACTCCTCGTGCTCCTTTCCGCGGGCGTCGCAACGGCACAGCAGAAGATCCGCATGCAGACGGCCGTGCCGTCGGCCAGCATCTATTTCGAGCTGCTGCAGCGCTATGCCGAGCGCGTGAAGGCGATGTCGAATGGCCGGCTCGAGATCGAGGTGCTACCCGACGGGGCGATCGTGCCGGCCTTCGAGATCCTCGACGCCGTGGACAACAACGTCGTCGAGGCAGGCTACGCCTGGACGCACTACTGGTCGGGCAAGCACCCCGCCGCCGGGCTCTTCTCCAATCCCATGGCGGGAGCGGGCGCCGGCCTCGACCAGCTCTCGCACGTCGCCTGGCTGATCGAAGGCGGCGGCAACGCACTCTACCAGAAGCTCTACAGCGACGTGCTCAAGGTGAACGTCGTGCCCCTCATGGTGCAGCCCATGGGGCCCGATCCGCTCGGCTGGTTCGCGCGTCCGATCGAAAGCGTCGCCGACTTCAAGAAGATGAAGTACCGCGCCCCTCCGGGCATCACGGGCGAGATCTTCAAGGAGATGGGGGTGTCGGCCGTCGCGCTGCCGGGCGGCGAGATCGTGCCCTCGGCGCAGCGCGGCACCATCGATGCGGCCGAGTGGATCGGTCCGGCGGACGACCGCAATCTCGGCCTCAACACGATCTGGAAGAACTACTATCTGCAGGGCCTCCACCAGTCGACCGACGTGGGCGAGGTGCTCTTCAACAAGACTGTCTATGACGGCCTCTCGCCCGACCTGCAGGCGATGCTGAAGACGGCGGCGCTCGCCTCCATGGCGGAGACCTACGCCTTCAACGTGGCCCGTAATGCTCAGGCCGTGGTCGAACTCAGGGAGAAGTACGGGGTCCAGATCCACGACACGCCGGAGGAATTCTACGGCGAGTTCATCAAGGCGACGAACACGGTGCTTGACCGCTACGCCGAGAAGGATGCCTTCTTCAAGGAAGTGCTCGACTCGCAGCGCAACTTCGCCAAGACGGTCGTTCCCTACTGGACGAAGATCCTCGACCTCTATGCGAGGCTCGGGCACAACGCGCTCGACAAGAAGTGACATTCAGGGAGGGGGCGGCCAGGCCATCCCCTTCCGCCCTCTTCTCCACCCGCGTCTTCGGCCGGAAGACATCCGCATGATCCAGCAAGGCAGAAGCCCGTGACGCCGGACGGCAGCGGGCCGGCTCCACACCCCTCCTCCTTCAGGAGGATCGTGGATGCCATCGACCGCTTCAGCGAGTGGACCGGCCGGCTGGTCGCCTGGCTTATCCTGCCGATGGTCGGGGGCCTCGTGTGGGAAGTCGTCGCCCGCTATTTCTTCAACGCGCCGACGATCTGGGCCTACGACATGACCTACATGCTCTACGGCACGTTCTTCATGCTGGGAGCGGCATTCACGCTGAAGCGCGGCGCGCATATCCGCACCGACATGTTCTACGGCGGCTGGTCGCCGCGCACGCAGGGCATCGTCGACATCGTCTGCTACCTCGTCTTCTTCTTTCCGCCGCTGATCGCGCTCGTCTGGATCGGAGGCGGGTTCTTCCTGGCTTCCTATGCGCGCGCCGAGCGCGTGGTCACCAGCCCCTGGATGCCGGTCATCTATCCCTTGAAAGGAGTCATCCCCGCCGCCTGCGCCCTGCTCCTCATCCAGGGCGTGGCGGAATTCGCCAAGAGCCTCTGGGCGGCGCTCTCGGGCGAAGCCTATGCCCGCGTGCAGGCGAAGGAAGGCGACCTTGTCTGATCCCTGGCTCGGCATCCTGGCGCTCGGCGCGCTCTTCGTCGCCATCTTCATCGGGTTCCCGATCGCCTTCACGCTGATCGCGCTGGCGCTCGGCGTCGGCTACTACGCGCTCGGCGGCGCCGCGATCTACCTGATGACGCTGCAGATCTTCTCGGTGATGAAGGACACCTCGCTCGCCTCGGTGCCCTTCTTCCTGTTCATGGGATATCTCCTCGAGCAGGCAGGGCTGATGACGCGGCTCTTCAGCGGCATCCAGCTCCTGCTTGCGCCGGTCAGGGGAGCGCTCTATCTCGCGGTTCTCATCACGGCCACCATCTTCGCGGCCGCGACCGGCATCGTCGGCTCCTCGGTCACGCTGCTCGGCGTCATGGCCGCGCCCAGCATGAAGAAGAGCGGCTACGACGTCAGGCTCTCCGCCGGCGCCATCACGGCCGGCGGCACGCTCGGCATCCTCATTCCGCCCTCCGTCATGCTTATCGTCATGGGACCGGTGGTGGGCGTGCCAACCACCGATCTCTTCGCGGCCGCCGTCTTTCCCGGCCTGCTGCTCGCGGGCCTCTATATCGCCTACTGCCTCATCCGCTCCTTCATCAACCCGGAGCTCGGCCCGGCGCTCCCCATGGAGGAGCGGGCGGAGAACTTCGGCGTCATCCTCAAGGAGCTCGTCGTCGGCGTGGCGCCGGCCGTCGTCATCATCATGGCGACGCTCGGCGTCATCCTGGCGGGCATGGCCACGCCCACGGACGCCGGCGCGGTCGGAGCTTTCGCGGTCTTCCTCCTCACGCTCGCCTACCGTCGCCTCACCTGGGAGAAGCTCACCAAGGCAGTCTACTCGACGCTCGAGGTCTCCAGCATGATCCTGCTGCTGGTCGCGGCGTCGAACTTCTTCGGCGCCGTCTTCTCGCGGCTCGGCAGCCCCAGCATGATCGCCGAGACGCTTCTGCAGCTCGACCTGCCGCCGACGGGCATGCTGATGCTCGTGCTCCTCATCATCTTTCTCCTCGCCTGGCCGCTTGAATGGGTGCCGATCGTGCTCATCGTCGTGCCCATCCTCCTGCCGCTCATCAAGCAGCTCAACATAGACCTCATCTGGTTCTGCACGCTGGTGGCGGTCTGCCTCCAGACCGCATGGCTGTCGCCGCCGGTGGCGCTCTCGGCCTACTTCCTGAAGGGCGTGGTGCCCGACTGGAGGCTCAAGGACATCTATGCCGGCATGATGCAGTTCATGGCGCTCCAGATCCTCGGGCTGGCACTGGTGCTGATCTTCCCGGCGCTCGCGACATGGCTGCCGCAGGCCCTCAGATGAAGCGTTCCGCGCCGACGTCCGGCGCAGAGGCAGGGCCGGACACGGTCGGCCTCCGCATGCTGCGGGTGCTGGAGCAGGTGGCGGGCTCGGAGAAACCGCTCTCCATATCGGAGATCGCCGAGGCGCTGGAGCTGCCGCGACCCACAGCACACCGCATCTGCGCAAGGCTCGAGGAGCTCGGCTACTGCATGCGCGAGCCGGGCCAGAAGCTGCTCGCCGCCGGTCCCCGGCTCCAGACACTCGCCATCTCGGCGCTCCGCAACGACGGCCGGCGGAGCGAACGGCGCGCCATCCTCGCCGCCCTGGTCGAGAAGGTGGACGAGACCTGCAACTTCACCATGCTGTCGGGCCACGAGGTGCTCTATATCGACCGGGTCGAGGCGCATTGGCCGCTGCGGCTCCAGCTCGAGCCGGGCTCGCGCGTGCCGCTCCACTGCACGGCGAGCGGCAAGCTGCTACTCACCTTCCAGTCTGCCAGTCGGCGCAAGCGGCTTCTCGCCGCGCTCGATTTCAGGGCGCACACGCCGAACTCCATCACCTCGCGCAAGGCCCTGGAAGCTGAGATCGAAGCCATCCGACGCCAGGGCTACAGCCTCGACCGCGAGGAGTTCCTTCTCGGCATGGCCGCCATCGCCGCGCCAGTGCTGAACAAGAGGCGGGAGGCGGTGGCGGCCATTGCGTGCCATGCGCCCGTCGCGCGGATGTCGCTCGAGCAGGCCGTGCGGAACCTGCCGGCGGTCCAGGAGGCGGCCGAAGCCATCGCGGCAACGCTTTCAAGCTGATCTCCCATCTTCGCGGAACCTGAGCCTGCCTGCCGCGTTGCCCCTTGGGACAGCCGGGCCTCCGGCCGGAGGGGTGTTGGCTTGTCTTCGGTTAACGCGCAAAAATCATATCAGCATGCTGGACAAGCCAAGCCGACCCCGCACCTCAGCGAAGGCAAAGAGCGCCCGGCCGGCGGAGATTCCGCAGAAGCTTCTGATGCTTGCCGAGGCGCGCATCGCCATCGAGGGCATCTCCACCGAGATCGACGGCGGCCGCTTCGCGGCCAAGGCCTCCACGGACTCACCCTTCATCGTCGAAGCGGATATTTTCGGCGACGGCCACGACCGCGTCGCTGCGGCGCTCCTCTACCGGCGCAAGGGCGAGACCGAATGGCAAGAGACGCCTTTCCGGCCGCTCGTCAACGACCGCTGGCAGGCCTCCGCCGTGCTCGACCACATCGGGTTCTGGGAGTACCGCATCGCCGCCTGGCGCGACGTCCATGCCACCTGGCGGGAGGACACGGCCAAGAAATCCGATGCGGGCCAGCCCATAGGCCTGGAACTGACCGAGGCCGAAGCCCTCATGGCGCAGGCAGCGCGCGACGGCACGCGCGGCACTCGCCAGGACCGCGCGGCCCTGGACACGCTTCTTAGCCGTCTCTCGGAAACCCGGGATGAGGGCAAAAGATATCGCCTGCTCCGATCACCGGAGACCGCGAGCCTGCTCGGGCGGACGGGCATCCGGGTCAACGAGACGCTCTATCCGCGAACGCTCGAAGTGTGGGTCGACCGGCCGCTTGCCGTGTTCGGCGCCTGGTACGAGCTCGTACCGCGCTCGCAGTCGGGCGACATCCAGCGCCACGGCACCTTCGACGACGTCATCGCCCGGCTCCCTTACGTGCGCGACATGGGCTTCGACGTTCTCTACTTCCCGCCTATCCATCCCATCGGGCGCACCAACCGCAAGGGCCGCAACAACAGCCTCAAGTCCGTTCCCGGCGATCCCGGCAGCCTCTACGCCATCGGCTCGGAAGAGGGCGGACACGACACCATCCATTCCGAGCTCGGGACGTTCAAGGACTTCGCCCGCCTGATCGCCGCGGCGCGCGAGCATGGGCTCGAGATCGCGCTCGACTTCGCCATCCAGTGCTCGCCCGACCACCCCTGGGTGAAGGAGCACCGGGAATGGTTCGACTGGCGGCCGGACGGCACGATCAAGTTCGCGGAGAACCCGCCCAAGAAGTACGAGGACATCGTCAACGTCCACTTCTACCGCGGCGCGCTTCCCTCGATCTGGACGGCGCTCCGGGACATCGTGCTCTTCTGGATAGAAAAGGGCGTGCGCATCTTCCGCGTCGACAACCCGCACACCAAGCCCTTCCCGTTTTGGGAATGGATGATCGGGGAGGTGCGGGAGAAGCATCCCGACGTCATCTTCCTGTCGGAGGCCTTCACGCGGCCGAAGCCCATGAAGCGGCTCGCCAAGCTCGGCTTCACGCAGTCCTACACCTACTTCACCTGGCGCAACACCAAGCGCGAGCTCACCGAATACGGGATCGAGCTCACGCAATCGGACGCCCGCGAATATATGCGGCCGAACTTCTTCCCCAACACGCCGGACATCAATCCCATCTACCTTCAGACGAGCGGGCGCGCGGGCTTCCGCGCGCGCTTCGTGCTCGCCGCGACGATGGTGGGGAACTACGGCATCTACAGCGGCTTCGAACTCTGCGAGTCGAAGTTCATCCCGGGCAAGGAAGAGTATCTCGACTCGGAAAAATACGAGCTGCGCGCCTGGGACTGGGACCGACCGGGCCATATCCGCGAGGACATCGCCCTCCTCAACCGGTTGAGACGCGAGCGCCCGGCGCTGAAAAGCTTCCGCAGCCTCGCCTTCTACAATGCCTGGAACGACAACATCCTCTACTACGGCAAGAAGACGGCCGACCTCTCCGACTTCGTGCTGGTGGCCGTGAACCTCGATCCGCGTACCCCGCAAGGCGCGCATTTCGAGGTGCCGCTCTGGGAGTTCGGGCTTCCCGACCACGCCTCGATCGACGCAGAGGATCTGGTGACCGGGCGCCGTTTCCAGTGGCACGGCAAGGTCAACCATATGTGGCTCGATCCGCAGGAGCGGCCCTACGCCATCTGGCGGCTGATCGGGCCGAAGGCGACCCCATGAACCTGCGCGCCGACAATCCCGAGTTCGAGGCCGCCGACGGCCAGATCGACCGCGCGGTGCCGGACTGGTACAGGGACGCCATCATCTACCAGGTGCACGTGAAGACCTTCCTCGACTCGACCGGAGACGGGGTGGGCGACTTCGACGGCCTGATCGAGCGGCTGGACTACATCGCCGATCTCGGTGTCAGCGTCGTGTGGCTGATGCCCTTCTACCCTTCGCCGCTCAAGGACGACGGCTACGACATCTCCGACTACTGGTCGGTCAACCCCTCCTATGGCGAGATGGAATCGCTCGAGCGTTTCATCACGGAAGCCCACAAGCGGGGCATCCGCGTCGTCACCGAGCTCGTCATCAACCACACCTCAGACCAGCATCCCTGGTTCCAGGCGGCGAGGAAAGCGCCGGCCGGCTCGCCCGAGCGGGACTTCTATGTCTGGAGCGACACGGACCAGAAGTACCCCGAGACGCGCATCATCTTCCTCGACACCGAGCCCTCCAACTGGACGTGGGACCCGGTGGCCAAGAGCTATTTCTGGCACCGCTTCTATTCGCATCAGCCGGACCTCAACTTCGATAATCCGAAGGTGCTCGAGGAGATCCTGAAAGTCCTCTACTACTGGCTCGACAAGGGGATCGACGGCTTGAGGCTCGACGCCATCCCCTATCTCGTCGAGCGCGAGGGCACCAACAACGAGAACCTCCCCGAGACGCACGACGTGCTGCGCAAGATCCGCGCCGCGCTCGATGCCCGCTACTCCGACCGCATGCTGCTCGCCGAGGCCAACCAGTGGCCCGAGGACACGCGGCCCTATTTCGGCGAGGGCGACGAATGCCACATGGCGTTCCACTTCCCGCTCATGCCGCGCATGTACATGGCGCTGGCGCAGGAGGATCGGCACCCGATCACCGACATCCTGCGCCAGACGCCGGACGTGCCGGAGACCTGTCAGTGGGCCATCTTCCTGCGCAACCACGACGAGCTGACGCTCGAGATGGTGACGGCGGAGGAGCGCGACTATCTCTGGCGCACCTATGCCACCGATACGCGCGCCAGGCTCAATCTCGGCATAAGGCGGCGGCTGGCGCCGCTTCTCGGCAACGACCGGCGCAAGATCGAGCTCATGAGCGCGCTGCTCATGTCGATGCCCGGCACGCCCGTCCTCTATTACGGCGACGAGATCGGCATGGGCGACAACATCTACCTCGGCGACCGTGACGGGGTGCGCACGCCCATGCAGTGGTCGGCGGACCGCAATGCCGGCTTCTCGCGCACCGATCCGCAGCGGCTCTACCTGCCGGTCATCATGGACGCCGTCTACGGCTATCAGTCGGTGAACGTCGAGGCGCAGGCGCGCGAGCCGTCATCGCTGCTCAACTGGACGCGCCGTCTCATCAACGCCCGCAAGCAGCACCACTCGTTCGGGCGCGGCACGCTGACGATCCTCTATCCCCGCAACCGGAAAATCCTCGCCTATCTGCGCGAGCTCGAGGGCGAGACGATCCTGTGCGTCGCCAACCTCGCCGCTTCCGCCCAGGCCTGCGAGCTCGACCTCGGGCAGTTCAAGGAGGCAGTGCCGGTGGAGCTGCTCGGGCGTTCCGCCTTTCCGCCCATCGGCACGCTGCCCTACCTCCTCACCTTCCCTTCCTACGGCTTCTACTGGTTCCTCCTCACCAAGGAGGCGGAGCTGCCGCGGTGGCATCTGCCCTTCACGGAGCCCCTGCCCGACTTCATCACGCTGGTGCTGAAGGGGAGGCTCGAGGATGCCATCAGCGGCCGAAACGAGCAGCATCTCGGCCGGGACGTACTGCCGCAGTTCCTGGCGCGGCAGCGCTGGTACGGCAACAAGGACGCGCCGGCCGCGCGTGCACACACGCGGCTCATCGGAAACCTCTCCTCGGCGGCCGGCAACTACCTGATGACGCTTGCCGACATCGAGCAGCAGGATGGCGCGAGGCACAGCTACTTCATGCCGCTCGCTGCCCGCTGGGGCGAGGAAAACCTCAAGCCCGATTCCGAGATCGCCAGCTCGACGCTCGCCAAGCTCCGGCACGGCGCCAAGGTGGGAGCCTTCTACGATGCGGCACTCGATCCCGACTACACCCGCGGCATGCTGCGCAACATGCACGAACGGTCGGACGTCGACTGCAATCCCGGACGTCTGTGCTTCACCTCCAACGAGGGCCTCGGAAAGGCGCTGTCGGAGGCCGGGGAGGAAGCGGAGATCCGCCATATCGGCGCCGAGCAGAGCAACGTCTCGATCGTGATCGGCCGGCAGCTCATCCTGAAGACCTACCGGCGCGCCCATGCCGGCACGCAGCCGGAAATCGAGATGTCGCGCTATCTCACCGAGGAAGCAGGCTTCCAGTTCACGCCAGCGCTGCTCGGCACCGCCGAATACATAGCACCCGATGGCGAGCCGATTTCCATCGCGGCCGCCTTCCAATACCAGGAGAACCAGGGCGATGCCTGGAACGCGGTCGTCGACGCGCTCGACCGGCATCTGCAGGAACGGCGGCTGGCGGCTGCGGTGCCATCCGATGGCGAGCCCGAGGAGCCAGCCTATGGCTTCCCGCTCGACATCGCACGGACGCTGGGCGTCCGGACGGCCGAGCTGCATCTGGCGCTCGCCCGCAAGACGGCGGACGAGAAGTTCAACCCGGAGCGCATCGCGCGCGCGGACGTGACGCTCTGGCGCGAGCGGGCGCAGGAGGCCGCCGAGCATGCGCTCGGAGCGCTGGCGCGCGGCGAGCCGGGGCCTGACGGGCGCGATCTCCTTGCGGCGCGCGACGCTCTCCTCCAGACGCTGGGCGCCATCGGAGACGCGGCGCCCGACGGCCTCAAGACGCGCATCCACGGCGACTACCATCTGGGCCAGGTGCTGGTGGCCAAGACGGAGGTGCATATCACCGACTTCGAGGGCGAGCCTGGCCGGCCCATCGCCGAGCGGCGCGAGAAATCCTCGCCGATGCGCGACGTTGCCGGGATGCTGCGCTCCTTCGACTATGCGGCATGGTCGGCGATCGACCGGGCCGTGGCGGTCGGCTCGGATCATGCCGATGTGATGCGCGAAGCAGCGATCGCCTGGCGCGATTTCGCGACGGAGAGCTTCCTCGACGCCTATGAGGAGACGACCGGCGCGGCTCTCGGCGACCCGGCCCTGGCGCTGCTCGACCTCTTCCTCCTCCACAAGGCGCTCTACGAGGTGGGCTACGAGGCGGCGAACCGGCCGACCTGGATCGCCATCCCGGTCCGTGGCGTGCTCGAGATCCTCAAGCGGCGAGGAGCCGAGACATGAGCGCACGCTCGAACTTCAACCGCATCGCGCAGGACGGCGGGCACGCCGATCCGGCGCTCGAGGCGCTGGTCCACGGTCGTCACGGCGACCCTTTCTCGCTACTCGGATTGCATGAGGAAGAAGGCGCCTTGCGGCTTACCGTGTTCAGGCCCGGCGCCGAGCGCGCCTTCCTCGTGCCAGCAGACAACCCGGAGGCGGCCGAGGAGCTGCCTCGCATCCACGACGCGGGCATCTTCTCCCGAAGGATCGAGAACCGCCGCGAGCGCTTCGCCTACAGGCTGCGCTTCGAAGCGGGCGGCGTCTCATGGGAGGAGGAGGACCCCTACCGCTTCCCGCCCGTCCTGGGCGACCTCGACGTCCATCTCATGGCCGAGGGCCGGCACTTAAGGCTCTTCGAGAAGCTCGGCGCCCATCCCACCCAGATCGAGGGCGTGGAAGGCGTCGCCTTCGCCGTCTTCGCGCCCCACGCCGTGCGGGTCAGCGTGGTCGGCGACTTCAACGGCTGGGACGGACGCCGCCATGTCCTGCGCAAGCGGCACGAGGCCGGCGTCTGGGAGCTGTTCGTGCCCGGCCTCAAGCCCGGCGAGCTCTACAAGTTCGAGATCCTGGGTCCCAACAACACGCTGCTTCCGCTCAAGGCCGACCCCTTCTCCTTCGCGCAGGAATCCCCGCCCTCGACCGCCTCGCGGGTGCATGGGCCCGCCCTGGCGGAAGCGACCAGCAGGCTTTCCGGCCAGCGCTCGGTTTCGGCGCCGATGTCGATCTACGAGATGCATCTCGGCTCCTGGCGGCGGGGCGAGGACGGCACGCTTCCGACCTATGACAGGCTCGCCGACGAGCTCGTGCCTTATGTCCGCGACCTCGGCTTCACGCATGTCGAGTTCCTGCCGGTGAGCGAGCATCCCTTCTACGGCTCCTGGGGCTATCAGCCGATCGGCCTCTTCGCCCCGAGCGCCCGCTATGGATCGCCGGAGGCGTTCACCGGGCTGGTGCAGCGGTTCCACGAAGCCGGCATCGGTGTCATCGTCGACTGGGTGCCGGCGCATTTCCCTTCCGACCCTCATGGGCTCGCGCGCTTCGACGGCACCGCCCTCTACGAGCACGAGGACCCGCGGCAGGGGCTGCATCGCGACTGGAACACGCTCATCTACAATTTCGGACGGCGCGAGGTCTCGAACTTCCTTATCGCCAACGCGCTCTACTGGATCGAGCGCTTCGGCATAGACGGCCTCCGGGTCGATGCCGTCGCCTCCATGCTCTACCTCGACTACAGCCGCAAGCCAGGCGAGTGGGTGGCGAACATCCACGGCGGGCGGGAGAATCTCGAGGCCATCGCCTTCCTGAAAAACCTCAACGACACGCTGGCGCAGGAGCATCCGGACGCCGTCACCATCGCGGAGGAATCGACCGCCTGGCCCGGCGTGTCGCGCCCGACCGACGGCAGCGGGCTGGGATTCGGCTTCAAGTGGAACATGGGCTGGATGCACGACACGCTCGACTACATGGCGCGCGACCCCATCCACCGGCGCTACCATCACAACCAGCTCACCTTCGGCCTCCTCTATGCCTTCAGCGAGAACTTTGTGCTGCCATTGAGCCATGACGAGGTCGTCTACGGCAAGGGCTCGCTTTTCGGGAAGATGCCGGGCGACCGCTGGCAGCGCTTTGCGAATCTGCGCGCCTACTACGCATTCATGTGGACGCATCCGGGCAAGAAGCTCCTCTTCATGGGCGGCGAGTTTGCGCAGGAACGGGAGTGGAACCACGACCACAGTCTCGACTGGGGGCTCCTTGCCGATCCCGCGCATCGCGGCGTCCGCGACCTGGTGCGCGACCTCAACCACCTCTACCGCGAAATCCCGGCGCTGCATCGCGGCGACTGCGATCCGCAAGGCTTCGAGTGGGTCGACGCCAACGATTCCGACAACAGCGTGCTGAGCTACATCCGCAAGGATCCGGCGAACGGCCGCCCGGTGCTCGTCGTCTGCAACTTCACGCCGATCGTGCGGCGCGACCACGCCGTCGGCGTTCCCCAGGGTGGCGGCTGGCGGGAGCGGCTCAACACCGACGCCGCCTGCTACGGTGGGTCGAATGTCGGCAATGCCGGCTGGATCGAGGCCGATGCAACCCCATGGCACGGTCGGCCGTTCTCGCTCCGGCTGACACTTCCGCCGCTCGCCACCATCATCCTCGAGGCGGCCGCATGAGGCCGACCCGTGCCTGGGCCATCGTTCATTGTTTCACGATGGGTGACGGAAGTTTTTCGCAGCACAAACCCCCGTCATGCCCGGACTTGATCCGGGCATCCATGAACATCGCCCTCTCATCAGCGTTCTGTGTTCGTGGATTGCCGGGTCAAGCCCG
>JBFXDI010000059.1:0-23574 GCA_050181295.1 Parvibaculaceae bacterium
AAGGTCGAGTAGTCGACGCCCGAGCGGGCCGTGATCTTCTGGAACGGAAGATGGAGCCGCTTGGCGCGGGCTCTGATCTCCCCTATGGTGAGTAGATCATGCATTAATGCATATCGGTGAAGTGATTTGCGCCCCGTGTCAACGGCTTTACTACATGATGTGGAAAGCGCGCCTCTGAGGCACAAACCGTCGTGCAGTTCTGCACGGCGAGTCGTGCGTCATCTGAGGCCGATGACATCTTCTGAGACCAACACGGCCGAGCTCGCGCGCCAGCGCGAATGGCTCAAAGACCTGATCGGCTACACGGGCTGGGCGCCGACCCGCGTGGCCTCGGTGAGCGGCGTTGCGCAGACCACCCTGACCAACCTGCTAAACGACCCGGATCACCCGCACCTTTTGTCGAATTCCTCCATCTCCAAGATCGTCAACGGAACAGGCTTTCCGCGCCCCGGCCAGGAGGGCTTCGCGGAAGTGCCTCCGCGCCCCTTCGATCATGAGGAGATGGGCGAGCACGGGGAGTGGAACCCCAATCATCAGTTCTGGGAGGTGAGGAACGAGCTCCTCACACTGGCCGGGCTGTTGAAGGGTGACAAGATCCTCTGCGATGCGTCCGTCACGCCCAAGGATGGCGACGTGGTGATCGCCCAAATCTACGACGTGGCGATGGGCGCGGCGCGCACGGTAATCCGGGTCTATCGGCCGCCGTACCTGACGACCGCCGCCGTGGATCCTACGAAGAACAAGATTTCCGAGGCCGACCGCGGCGCGCAGATCATGTCAGTGATGATCGAATTGCGCCGCCGCCCGCGCGACTAGCGGCGAAACAGGGTCAGGGCGCACCTGAGCGCAAAGTAGATCAGCGTTTCCAGGCCAAGGAACGACAGAATGCTCCAGTTGTCGAAAAGGCGACGGAGAAAGCTCTCATAGCGCGAAGAGCCGACGTAGACAGAAATAACGACGGTGACGGCGGCGATGGCGAAGGACACGGCATGGATCGTCATGCTGCGCGCCAGGAAGGCCGTCTCGAGCTCGCGCATGAAGGCCCCAGAGGTAGCCCGTTGCGCCATGTCGCGGTGAAGTTCGGCGCGTTCGTCTTGTTCCTTGAGGTCGGCCTCTGACTGGGCCTTTTGACGACGCTGCTCCTGCCGCGCTTCCCAGCGCGCGCGGGCTTCGTGGTCGATCTCGGTCTGCTCGTCCTTCTCGGCTTTCAGCTTCCGCGCTAGCGCTTCGTCTGCCGGCGTCGCATAGCGATACTGACCATTCTCGTCGCGAGACACCCGCGGAGCTCTCGTCATGGTTGCTCTCCCTGCGGCGTCTTAGCACAGCCCCAGAAAACTGCCGCCAAGCACTCCTTGGGTTTCACGTGAAACATTTTGCTTGACGGATCATGCATTAATGCATGATCCTATTCTCCTGATTTGCACCCGGGAGACGCGGAATGGACCTGTCCAGCGAGATTGCGAAGGCGCCCTACACGCTCACCGCCCAGGAAGTGGCGGAGATGCTGGGCATGTCGCGGCGCCGTTTCTACGAGCGCCTGGCCGGGCTCGAGGCCGAGGGCTTCCCCGCCCGGCTGCCCGGCTGCGGCGCGCGCTGGGGCCGCTTCCTCGTCACGGAATGGATCAGGCTGGGCGGCCGGCTCTACGAGCTCGCCCCCGTGCCGAGCCCTGAGGGCCAGGCCAAGATCGACGACGTGGTGGCGAAGGCCCGCCGCCGGCTCGATGCCCGCTATGCCGGGAGCCGGCCATGACCACGCCCGGCATCGAAATCGACGAGGGCGAAATGTCCACGGCCACCGAAGAGCAGGTGTTCAACCGCAACGATGTATCGACCTGCGAGTGCGGGTTCTTGGACACTGGCGCAGACAGCTACGCCGCGTTGCAGCGGCATGTGATCGAAACCGGACACGAGGGCCGCTTCTGGATCAACAGGTCTGGCTTCCTGCGCCGGAGGGCCGCATGACCACGCCCGGGGTGGAGCGCATCCGGAAGCTCGACGAGGCCGCGATTAGCGAGGCAATCGCCACTGGCGAGCCACATGAGCGGGCGGCCGCCATGCTGCTGGCGCGCCTCGCGCCGGCGTTTGATGCAGCCGTGCAGGACATCGTGCGCACGCACGCCGTCAGCCTCGCGGACTTGGCGGACGGCGCGGCCGTAACCTGCGCCAACCTCGTCAGCAAGATGAGCGGGGTGGTGGCCGTGAACAGCGGCGTCGCGCGCCAGCGCGTGACCCTCCACATTCTCCAGCGGCTCGCCCAGGCCTGCGGCCAGATCGAGCGCAAGATCGAGAGCGGCGAGTCCGAGGGTAGCCTGACGCGTCTCAACGCCAAGGGCGAGTTCGAGGACGTCGATCCGCTCGCCGATCTCCTCGCCAAGGGCAAGCGTCCATGAACTCCTACTGGCAAAGGCTTAGAGCGGGGGCGGCGAGCGTCGACTGGCTTTGGTTCAGTTGCCAGGTCTCCCTGCAGGTTGCCCTCATGTGCTGGCTGCTCGGTTTTGAAGATGCAACCGAGATCTTTGGGTGGGCCATTGGGATGTTCTGCGGAGCCCTTGCCATGTTCAGCGCCATTCGAGACCCGAAGCAGGAGCAGCGCTGATGTCTCGGATGGCGACCATGATCTCCCACAGCCGGCAAAGCCTCAGCCCTGCCGGCCACCTGGGGCGGCGGCAAGGGCTCCCCTCGGGCCGCCGCCTCATTTTTTAACCTTTCCCCTCCCGGGGAACGGGCGGCGCGGCATTGGCTCCCGTTCAACCTAACAGCCCCCGGTCTGACGTGAGACGCCGCGCCGCCCGACTTCATCAAGAGGCGAGGAATGACGCGCAAGAAGATCGTCCTGAAACGGGTCAAGGCTCCGTCGTCCCGCAAGCCTGAGGATGCGTGGATGCCGTCCGGCCCGGACGCGGAGCGGCAACTGAGCGAGATTGCGCGACGCATCGAGGAGCAGGCGCCCTCCCCTTTCAAAACCGGCGACGTGGTGGAGCTCAAGAGCGGTGGTCACCCCATGACGGTCGAGGAAGTGCTGTGCCTAGGCGAGGTCGACGTCGTGTGGAGCATCGATGGTCGGCTCCGCTCCCGCCGCATCCATGCGCGATGCCTCAATGCGCATGTGCCGGACGAGATACCCTTCTGATGCCGAGTTGGGAATGCCATTGCTCCTGCGGCTGGTCGGTGAAGCGCGACTACGAGGATCCGTCGCTCAAGACGCCGACGCGCCGCGCCGTCATCGCGCTCGCCGAGCACCACCGCCTGGGCGAATGCCCGCCGCTCAAGAAGGAGGGAGAAGGATGAAGTTCGTGAGAACGCGCGACAAGCTGGCGGCCGAATTGCGGGAGGTTGCAACGAAAGCATCGCCGGACAATGCGGCGAAGTATGAAGCCTTCGCAAGGCGCGCGGAGACGGGTGAATTCGATGACTATGCTGACACCTACGCCTGTCCGATCACGCAACTCTTTTCGGAGCTGACGGCCGCCGGCTTTACGAAGTTTGCCGCTCGTGTCGCCAGCGGCGAGTTCGACGCCACCAAAGAGGAAAGCGACGAGTGGGCGCGTAGTCCATCCGGCCAGGAAGTCGCAAAGCAGTTGTCGCCGGAGGTGCGTGAGCTTTTGGGCCTGAAGTTGAACAACTAGGAGGGCGACATGGCGCCGGAAATTACAAACAAAGAAGCCGTCGAAATGATGAACCGATGCAAGCAGGAGATTTTGACCTTGCGCGCGACTATCGACCGTCTCAGACCGAAGGCGGAGGCCTACGACAACTTAGCTATTCTGCTTGGCCTGCTACCAAAACCCAGTATCGGAATGGGCGAAGATCTGGTGTGGACGCTGGAGAGGCGGATCGGCGAATTGAAGCCGAGGCCAGAAGCGTCGAAACCCAAGCAGGAAAACCCCGATGCAACATCTTGACGCCTTGGCCGCGTGTGGCGGAGCCTCCCGCCCGGGAGGAGCGCCCATGGCCAACATCATCGTGAAGATCCCGAACGTCGTGTGGCGGGGCGGCCGCCCGCGCTTCTCGCCTGGCCCGGCGCTCCGCGCGCTCGGCTTCCGGGGCGAGGATCTGCGCCACGACGACGGCCGCTGGTACGATCTCGCCGAAGCCGCCCGCTGGTCGGAAGCGAAGGCGGCCGACATTGCGCGCCTCCGCCAGGCGCCGGCCGGCGCGCTGCCTCTCCTTCGGCCCGTGAAGGGCGCGCCCGTCACGCTGGGCGAGCTCGTGGCCCGGGCACTCCGCCGCCCGGAATATCGCGGCGAAGCGATCGTCGACGGCAAGCGCCGCCGGCGGCCGAAGTCCAAGGGCACGGTGCGCTTCTACCAGGGCATGTCGCGCACGCTCCAATCCTTCGACGCCGAGCTCTGGGCCGCGCCCGCCGCGGCGTTGTCGCCGCTCGCCGCGGAAGGGCTCTTGGAGCGCATCGAGGCCGCGCGCGGCTTGGCCACCGCCCGGGGCGTGCGCGCCCTTCTCTCGGTCGCCTACACGCGCGAGGGGAAGGCGATGCCGAACCCGGTCAAGGATCTCGAGCTCCCGGAGCTCGATCCCCGCGTGCGCGCGGGCGAGATCGAGGAGATGCAGGCCTTGATGGCGGCGGCCGACCGCATCGGGCTACCCTTCGTCGGCGACTGCATCCTGTTGGGCCTCATGAGCGGCCAGCGCCAGGCCGACCGGCTGGCGCTCGAGGACGGCGGGCTGATCGAGGGGCGCTATCTCTTTCGCCAGAGGAAGACCGGCGCCGTCGTTATGGTGCCGCCCACGCGCGAGCTGCAGGCGCGCCTTGCGGCGGCCAAGGCCAGGCGCAAGCACATGGTGGTGCAATGGCCGCATGCCGTCATCAACGAGGCGACCGGGCGGCCTTATGTCGGCGGCACCTACAATCGCGACTACCGGCTCGTCAGAACCGAGGCTTCCCAACACTGCGCCTCGATCGCCGACTTTCAGGACCGGGATCTGCGCGACACGGCAGTGACGTGGCTCGCGCGCGCCGGCTGCACCATTCCGGAGATCTGCGCCATCACCGGCCACTCGGAAAAGAGCGCCTACACCATCCTCAAGCACTACCTCGCCCGGCATCCGGAGATGGCCGACCACGCGATCGCGAAGATGGTGGCCTGGCTCGAGGCGAAGGGCGTGGCGCTGTGACCACTCTCACCATCCTGCTCGGCGGCGCCGGCCTGCTCTGCTGGCTCTTCGGCGCCGCGACGCTCATCGCCATGCCGCCCTCGCGGCTGTTGCAGTTGATGAAGCCGCCGCCGCCGAGGCTGATCCCGCCGCCCGAGCCGCCGACGTCGTACTGCGATTTTCGCGACGCCAGCCGCCAAGTCGTTGTAAGGCAACGCCGCCAGCGTGCGAAAAGCGTTAACTAGCGGCATCGCACGTCGCACGCATGTTCCGGGAAAGTTCGTGGCGATCCCAGGACAATCCTCGGCTTTTTCCGCTCGCGCCTAGGTGGAAGCGTAGACAGTCCGTTAACCTATTAACCTTGTTTATCAACCAGTTAACGGATCGGCTTGTGCGATCTGGCCTCGCGTTAACGCTACGTCGCGCGAGTTCGGGCGCTCACTGGCGATCCGCTGCTCGCTCCAGATAAGCGATCTTCTCCTCGGCCCTCCGCCGGAGATCCCGCTCGCGGGCGAGCTCGCCCTCGGCGAGCGTGATGCGCTGCCGCTGATCCTCGAGCTCGCCTTGGAGCGCCTGGATGCGCTCATGCTGGCTCTCGATCACCTTGTCCTGGCGCTGCACCACGCTCAGGAGATCGTCGCGGAGCTTGGCGGCGGCGTTCTCCGAAACCTCCTCGGCCTTACCCTGGGCCTGGCTGTCGATGTTACGTCGTGCGGCCCAGTAGGTGAGCACGGGGCCGATCACGGCGGCGATCGAGGCGACGACCGCGGCAATCGAGGAGGCGTCCATCACGCTTGCCTGCCGCTGCGCTTCACCTCGAGCACGTGCCAGAAGGTGAAGGGGAGGAGATAGGCGAGCGGGTAGACCAAGCGCGGGTCGTAGCCGTCGAGGAGCATGGCGAGCGACCATCCGCAGGCGAAGAAGAGGACCGCCTGCTGCGGCAGGAGGACCGCCCAATAGCAGGCGCGGCGCGCGCACCAGCGGGCGGCCGACGGCAGGATGGCGGTGAGGATGAAGAGCCATGCGAGGCTTTGCTCCGAGATCGCCCAGAGATAAGGCGCGAAGGCCCCGAAGGGTTGCGGCGGCGGGAGCAGGAGCAGCATGAGGCCCCAGAGGAGGTGCGTCGCGGAAACAAGGCGGACGGCCGTCATGGCTGCCAGTTGCACAGGCGCTCGCCGGTCTCGTTCTCCACGATGATGCGGTTGGTGAGCCGGTCGGAAATGACGCGCGTGTCCTCGGGCGTCGGGCGGATGGGGCCGAAGTCGCAGAAGAGCGACGCCGCCGGCGGCTTCGTGGCGCAGCCGGCGAGGAAGACACAAGAGGCGAGGATCAAGAGGCGTGGAGCGCCGAAGGCGCGACAGGGACATGAGGAGATCACCTTGCCCATCGTTGCAACCTCTTCCTGTTTTCGTCCGGGGTGCGGCTCTCGACCTTGGCCTTCACTTTCTCCTTGACGTTGATCGCCCTCTGCTCGCGCTTCACCTGCGCGGCGCTCTCATGCGAACGGCCCTTGGCGTAGAAGTAGGTCGCCCCGGCGATGAGGGCGGCGCCAATGGTGAGCGGGAGCCAGAAGCGCTTTAGAAGCGCCAAGGCGAGCGGCCAGCCCAGGGCGGCGAACATCAGCCCATCTCGCCCGTGCGGCGCATCTGGATGCGGCTCTTGAGCGCCCGGCGGTTCTGCCAGACGACATAGCCGCCGACGCCCACCAGGACCGAGACGGCAAGCCATACGCCATACTCGGCGAACAGCGCCTTCACCGGCGCCATGAAGCCCATGACCTGCGAGAGCAGCGTTACGCCGCCGCCCAGCACCAGCACGGCCCCGCCGCCCTGCCCCTTGACGGTGGCGTCGGCGATCACGCTGCCGTCCTCGAGCAGCGTCTGCGTGTTGGCCTTGGCGCGCTCCGGCCACACCTCCGCCTCGAAACGGGGATCGTCCAGCGCCTCCCACGTTTCCGGCCCGGCCATGCCGTCCGTCGCGATGCCGCGCTGCGCCTGCAGCTTCAGGACAGCGGCGCGCGTGTTCGGGCCAAACTTGCCGTCCGTGGCGCCGGGGTGGAAGCCCTTGGCCTTGAGCGCCGTCTGCAGCGCCTGCACATGCGCGCCCCGGGAGTGGAGCTTCAGAATGCCCCGCGGTGACTCGGAAACGGGGGCAGGAGACGCGGAAGCGGCCGCGCCCGTGCCGGAGGCCCTCCGGATGCCGAGCAGGCTGAAGCGCGGATAAAGCTGATCGGTGACGGCATTGCCGGAATTGCCCGAAATGAGGCGGATGGCCTTGGCGGTCACGGCGAGCACGAAGCCCACATGCCCCTGCCAGGCTTCCTTCCCGCGCGAGAAGACAGCCACGTCGCCGGGCCGCGCCTCCTCGATCGAGACGGGTTCGCCCCATGAGAGGTAGGAGCGGGCATTGAGCGCCCGGGTGGATCGGATGCCTGAGCGCTCGAGGCAGGAGCCGACGAAGGCCGCGCACCAGGCCGTCTCGTCGTTGTCGACCCAGCCGTGGCCGACGTCGTTGAACATTTCGAGGATCCGCGCTTCATGCGCGCCGCCCGCCTTCTCTTTGAGGCCGAGGGCGGCGCGGGCGATCTCCAGATGGCGGGGCTCGCTCATGTGTCGTGGTCTCCCTTGAGGACGATGCAGCGCGGCCGGTCGCCTCCAAGAGGCGCGGAGGACCGGAGGTCCGACCGGGACCTAAGAGATGGTGCGCAGCAATGGATGCGGCCGAGCCGCCGCCAGGGCCGGAAGGCGTTGAAGGTCGCGTGCTCCATGCGCCGGAGCTCGAGGAGGATGACGCGCGCCGAGAAGCAGGTGCCGGGCGTCATGCGGGGCTCCACCCCGAACGCCCACCCGTTGCGCACGGACCACGCCATGATGGCCAGGACGACGATCACGAAGAGAATGAGCGAGAGGACAAGGGTGCGCAGCATGGCGATCAGGTCAGGATGCCGGGGAACCGCAGCCGCGCCCGCTGGTAGTGCTCGACGGTCTCGAGATCGGTCAGGGCCCGGTTCCACACCGCCCCCTGATAGGCGTTGAAGGCGCTCCGTTGCACGGCCGAGGCGGGAAGCGCGTTCCCGAAGGAGATTTTGCCCGGGTTCGCCGCAACGCCGTCGAGCTGCGGCGGATCGCCCACCGAAAGATCGGTGTCCGTGAGGGTGACGGCGAAGCGCAGGTTGGGGATGAGGAACGACCAGGTCGAATTGCCGTTCGCCCGGAGGAACAGAAGGCTCGCCCTTTCCCCTCTTGCCACCGTGAACTTCGAGACCGCGGCGGACTGCTCCACCACGGCCATGAAAAGGTCGAGAGAAACCTGCCGTTGAACGCCGAGGGCAAGTCCGGCGATGCTGCTGAGCCAGCCAACCGCGAACCAGACTTCAGTCGTGGTGGAGCCGGGCACCACCCTGTCGGATGCGCCGAGCGCCATAATGGTCTGTCCGACGCCCGTGTTGTTCGGGAATTTCGGGACGGTGGCGTCGTTCGATCGAGCGAAGCCGTATTGGGTGAAGGCCAGTCCCAATCCGTCGAGGCTTCGGGAGATCTGAGCGTCGCCTGCGACCTGCGAGCCTGAGCTCTGGTCGTAGGCAGTGAGCGTCTGGCCCGGGACGAAGCCTTGCTTCCAGCGGCTGTAATCGAGGAAGTCCCAGGCGGTCACAAGATCGGCCGGCGCGACGAAGGGCGAGGTGCTGTCGCCCGGGCCCCGGCTGTAGTCGGCGTTGCGCGATCTAAGAACGGACATGCTCGATCACCTCCCGGAGGGAGACCTTGGCCACCTGCACGACGCCGTCAGGGCCGGAGAGCCGGAAATTGAGCGATGCCGGAAGGACCGAGGAGAGCGTGGACACGATGAAATCGAGCTCGGTCCACCAGAGACCGACGATCTTGTCCTGCGCCTCGTAGGTGGTGAACGCCGTCGACGGCGCCGCCGAGAACAAGACTTCCAGCCGCAGCCTTCGGAAATCGAACGTGTCCGACGTGATCGGACTGTCGTCCGGATAGAGCGCGCCGCCCGACCGGTCGATGACTTCGCCAGCCGGGAAGCCGTAGCCCGAAAGCGAGTTGTCCGCGAACAGCTTTTCCCAGTTGCGGCACATGACGCGCACCCGGAAGGTGGTCGTGAGTTCCTTCGAGGGCTGGACCGTGATCGACTGGCCGACCTTCGCTGCGGCATCGATCTCGGTCACGGCGGCGATCGCCGAAGAGCTTCCCGGCGCCCGTGGCGCGCCGAAGGCGAGGTCGAAGGGGCTCACCACGGCCGGCGATCCTGCCGTCGTCCAGCCAGTCAGGGAGGCCAGCGATTGCGTCGCCAGAAGCTCGGCGCTGGAAACGTCATAGGTCCGGATCAGCCGAGGTTCCGGAACGGCATCGAAGCCGGAATGGTGGATCTCGGGCCGCCCGAACTTCACGCCTCCGGACTTGTAGAGGAGGAGATAAAGCTCGTTGGCATACATGCAGCGCGCGAGCGTCGACTGATCCAGCCTGACGGCGCCTCCGCTATAGGGGATTGCCACCCATGTCCCGGTCGGATCGTCGGTTCCTGCCGTGTTGCGGCCGAAGCGGTCGAGCACATAGACCGCGGTGGCGTCGGTGTACATCTCGACCGCAATGCCACGCAGGCTGCGGGAGCCGCTCTTCAGCGCGATCCGCAGCAAGCCATATTCCGCAAGGTCGACGATCCCGCCGCCCCGGATCTTGTTGTACTCGTCCGCGATCTGGCCGACGTTCGGCGCGCCGTCAGGTCCAGCCGTGCCGTTGAACAGGTACTTGTTCCGCTCTTCGAAATGCTCGGGCTGCACCGTGATCGCGGCATGCGTGATCGAGATTTCCTTGAAGCGCTGCGACAGGCCGTGCTCATTGCGGAAAACGAGGTCGTTCAGGCCTCCGACAACCATTCCGGCTCGCAAGCCGTAAGCCTTCATGCCTCGGTTCGGCTTCGGGATGCGCTCCAGCCACCGCAGGACGGCGTTGGCGTAGATCAGGCCGCTGCGCGTGCCGGGATGGAGGCCGTCATGGAAGGGACCGTTGAGGAGCTGAAACTCCTTGCCAGCCTGATAGGGCTCGAGGATCAGGTGGCACCCGTGCTCGCGCGCGATGTTGGCGAGGATGACGGCCTGATCGTTGCTCGTATCGAGGGGCGAACCGGGCCGGTGCTCGGCGAGCAGCACGGGCTGGATGTCATTGGCGCGCAAGAGATCGATGAACTTGCGGACCTGCTGGAGATATCCGGCGCGGCCGTGACTGGCGAGATCGTTCGTCCAGGTGAGGAGGATGCCGTAGCGCAACCGCCGTGCACCCCACGGCGCGCCGCGGATATGGTTGTAGTCCCAGGAGACATTGGGAACGATCGGGATGCGCCCGTCATGGTGCATCCCGTAGATCTCGGCCGCATCGAAGCCTGAGCGCCCCATGTTCACGAAACGGTAGGCCGAGAGCTGCGAGACGACCGACACCCAGGCCTTGTCCTTGAGCACATAGGAGGCGTCGACCAGGCTGTCGCCCCAGACGCCGATCGCGTCGCAATCGGCAAGCGTGAAGCTTTCCCGGTAGCCGAGGCGGGTGATGGGCGGGTCGGCCAGATTGCCGTTGGCATCGCCCACTACGAAGGTCGGACGGATGCGGGGCGTCTCGTCGAGGAGCAGCGGGCCCATCCATCGCCATCCGGCCGGAGACGTGTTCCAGCGGTACTCGCCCGCATCCGCGACACCTGCGACCGTCGAGGAGCCGCTGTTGTAGGTGAGGCCGGTGTGCGTGGCGCCGACGTTGTCCCGGATCTCGGCCTTCTGGCCGGCCCAGGCGCCGGGAATGGTATTGAGGAGCGCCCAGCTCTCGGCGAGCACCGTCTCGGCGCGGCCTGTTCCGAGCTTCACGAACAGCAAGGGGGTCGTTCCGACCGTGATCGGCGCCGGCGTGGCGCAGATCCACTCGGTGCCGGCATCGACCGTGCCGGCGTCGACCGAGACGCCGGCGCGCAGCAGTTCCGCCTCGGTGTCGGCATCGGTGCGCCGTGTCGGTGGACCGGACGCCGGAACGTTGAAGATGCCGTTCTCCGCCCCCGCAGTCTGAGCCCGGATCAGGATCGGGTCGCCGGTCGCCAGCACGACGCCGTTGACGGTCTGGCCGTTCGCGAATGCCGTGGCGAAGTCTCCATTCGCGGTCGTTGCGACCCGAACCGAGGCCTTCCAGTTGACCGGGATCGCCGCCGCCTGTGACGCCGCCAACGCCGCCAATGCAAAAGCGGCCGCCTCGTCCACGAGCCCTTGCACCACCCCGATCGCCTCGGCCGAGACGATGGTGAGATTGACGGCCGCGGACGCCCCATCCGCATTGGCGTCGACGAAGGCCTCGACGGAGTAGCCCTGGCCAGGCCATCCGAGCTCCCCCGGCGGGCTCAGGCTCGCCCCGCTCTCCACCGAGAAAGAGAGATCGCCTTCTCCCACCTGCTTGCCGCGCCAGCGGAAGCCCGGCGGCAGATCGTTGCTGAACTGAACGTTGACGGGGCCGGCTGAGAGAAAGCGCGTGATTTTGTTATGATCGGTGACGGTGACCAGATAGGACGACGCCGCGGTCGTTTCCGCTCCGCCGACGAGCTCCCACCACCCGCCGTCCGCGTTCTGGAATTTGCCGGCATGGGCAGGTTCCGACGCGGCCCGCCAGTAGAGCGAATTTCCGATCCGCACGAACATCTGCATGACGGGAATGTTGGCGGCGATGGCCTCCGGCAGGCTCGCCTTGTCGGCGAAGTCGACGAACTGCTCCGGCACGCCGTCGCGGCGGAGCTCCTGCAGCGCGATCCACAGGCGGTTGACGTCGGCATTGAGCGCCTGCGCCTTGATGGCGTTGCCGCTGATGTAAGCGGCGAGACGCTTGAGGCGGGTGCGGCCGCGCGCCTCGTAGACGTCGCCGTCGAGCGAGGGCTGGGCCAGGGTGATGGAACCGCCGGCCACCTGGCCGAGCCCGCTGACGGTGTAGTCGGCGGGATACGCCAGCACGGCCGCGACGCCGCCGCGCAGCCGCTTCAGTTCGAGCTCGTCGGCGTCGTCGACGAGGAAGTCGTAGGATAGCGCTGTCGAGCCGGCGGCCGGCGACAGCGACAGGAAGCGGTCGTTCTCGAGAAGGACGGGCTCGGGCATGGGCCTAGCGGGCCGCCTGCTGGCCGATGTGGAAGGATTTCGCGTTCATGCCCTGCTCCCTCGCGTGAGATCGGGGGAAGGCGGCCCACGCCCGCCTCCCCCCTGCGGCGCGCTCTGTCTGGGGGAGAAACCCTGACGAGGAGGAGCCTAAGGGATCGCAGCGCCCGTCAAGGCTGGGGACAGACGCGCCCTCGGGTTGACAGGCTCTCGCGACTCGCGGCGCGATTGATCTGAACAAGCGGAGAGCGCGATATGGCGAAGAAGGTAGTCACCATCCCCGACGTGAAGCCGATCACGTTCGAAGGCCACCACGTCAGCGCCGATGGCGAGTTGCTGGTGTTCAGGCTTAGGGACCGGGCCAACAATACCGGCTGGATCGCCGTGCGGTGGGAGGATCTAGGTTTCGTCCGGCAGATGATTGATCTCGCAGGGAGAGAGGCTCGAAAGGCGCGGAAAAACCTCGGAAAATCGGATGACTACACTGTGAGCGGCCCACAGACGGCGCAACTCGTCGAAGGCTACCAGGTCAGCGTTTATCCCGAGAAGAAGTTGAAGGTGCTGACCCTTCGAACTCCGACGGGGTTTCGTTGCGACTTCGCAATTCGCACTGATTTGGTCGACCAACTCGGACGGCCAATGACTGAGGGAATTGCAGAGGAGCTGACAGAAGACAAGCTTGGGCAAGCACTGAAACATCACTAGCTTCTAAGCCTTCGAGTAGCGTGTGGGTCATGGCTGCAACACCGTCCCAAAGTCGGGCGCCCGGGCGGGCGACGTCTCGCCCGGCGCCCACCAGAATTCCGAGCCGAATTCGCGCCGGTAGTATTGCTGCTTGCGCTTGAAGGCCTTGTTGGCCTGGGGGTCCGTCGCATGCTGCAGGCCGTCGAGAAGCACTCGGTCGTAGGCGAGCCGCCACATCCAGACGTTCGACCCCGGCACATTGACGCGCGCGAAACGGATGAGCTCCTGCAGGAAATCCGTGTCCTCGCCGGCGGCGAGCTGTATGGCGTTGCCGATCGTCAGGTCCCGCACGGTGCCCGCCCGCTCCACGACCGGGCCTAGCAGCATCTGATCGAAGCCGCCGCCGAAGCGGTTGACGTCGGAGAAGAGGAAGTCGCCATAGATCCCGAGCCCGCCGCCCTGCAGCATGGCGGCGGCCATGGTCTTGGAGTTGAGCGGCCGGGGATCCCGCCCGTTGATGACGTCCTTGGTCCACATGGCGAGTGCGCCGCCGAGCGTCGTGGTGGCGAGGATCGCCCCGGCATAGGCCGCGCCGCGGGCGCGCGACGCGCTCCACTCGCGCGCGAGCCTCCCGCCATAGAGGAGCGCGAAGGTGACGGCGAAGCTCTTGAACATCGCGGCCGAGCGGCGGATTTCCCCGACGATCGTGCCCGGCCGGTTCTCGCCCCGCCACATGCCTTGACCGCGAAGCGTGGTCGAGGGCACGGCATATTCCGTCTCCATGAGGATCATCTCGGCCACCCGCTCGGCGAGCTTCGGGTCGACGTGCTCGATCGCCGCCGGCGAGAGCATGTCGTCGATCTGCTTGGCGCTCCGAATGCGGTCCCACTCCTCGGGGCTGATGCCCCAGCGCTCGAAGGCCTTCTTGAGCGGCGCGCGGTCGAAGGGAAGGTGCGCCTGGTCGGCGAGCGCGCCTGCGAATTCGAGCCCGAAGGCGTGCCGGCCGGACTGCGTCCAGGGCGTGAGCCCCGAGATTGCCAGCACCCGATCGGGAAGCACGTTCGACCAGTGCGGCCCGTCGAGCATGCCGACATAGCGTGCCTGCTCGCCGAAGACGTGCATGGCGCTGTCGAGGATCAGATGGTTGCGGACGGCTTGCGCCTTCGTGCCTTGGCGGAACGCCTTCGCGGTGGCGAAGAGGGTGTTGGCGACGGGAATCCCCGCCATGTGGCGGGCGATCGCCTGGAACATGGGATCGGTCGGGACCGCCGAGATGACGGCCGAGCCGAGCACGGAGGCGGTGATCCAGTTGCGCGACGCCGTGCCGAAGGTCGCGAGACCTTTGGTGACGGGAGCGTCCGCCGTGCCGCGATAGCCGTTCCACATGTCCTCAAGCAGCTTGGCCTTGCGGGCGCCGCGCGACGCTGCGCGGGGAATGCCGGCAGCGGCGCGAAGCTTTCCTTCCTGCATCGCCGTCTGCTTCAGGAACTCGATGGTGGCGGACGGGTTGGGCCCGAGGATCTCCAGCGCCGCGATGTCGCGCGCCATGGAGCTCACATGGTTCATCATGGAGGCGAAGGCGTTGGGCTGGCCGTAGACCTGGGCGTATGCCGTCCAGTCCTCGGCCGAGCGGAAAATGAGGAAGCGGTGCTCGGCCCGCTGGCTCGCGAGCGCGCCCTTGCCGAATGGGACGCTTGCCGGTTGCCGCTTCGACCAGCCCTCGGTGACGATCGCGTCGTAGACGGCGTCGAGCGCGTCGGAAAGCTCGTGCCGCATAAGCGGCCGGCCGGAAGGATGCCGCATCTTCGCCACGTCGAGCATCGGCGTGACGAAGGCCTTCCACGTCTCCTTGCCGGCCTTCATGAGCGCGGCGGGCTCATGGATCTGCGGCAGGCCCCATTTCTCGAGCTTCGCGATGTTGCCGCCGGCGCGGTTGAAGCGGTGCCGCAGCCGCTCGGCGCTCTCGGCGAAGGCCTGCGCCAGCATCTTCGCGGACGCATCGCCAGACGCCTCGCCGAAGAGCTCCTTCACCACGTTGTCGAGCTTCGCTCGGTCGGGCGTGGTGCCGGTGAGCGCCGTCCGCTCGAAGGTCATGAGGAGGTCGGCCATGCGGGCGTGCTCGCCGGCGATGATCGCCTTCTTGCGCCCGACGACGGAGGCGTAACGCGCCGTGCCGTAATGCTCGACGAGCGCGATCGCGCCTTCGGCCTTGTCGGCGCGCTTGCCGGCGGTGCGGTAGGAGCCGACGGCGATCTGCACGCGTTTGAGCGCCCGCGACTGGAGATGCAGCCGGCGTTTCCGCTCCCCCCCCTCGGCCGCCAGCTCCTCGGCCAGGGCCTGCTTGGCGCGGAGGTCCGCATCGGCCGCGCCCGAGCCCTTGTGGGCGCGCACCAGCTCGTCATAGCGCCGCTTGAGGTCGGCAGCCTCCTCCTTGGTAAGGTCTTTCTCCTTGACGGCGTTGGCGAGGCACTTCGCGATGCTCATGGCGTCACCATGCAATGCTCGACGATGAAGGCAAGCTTGGCGCCGCGGTCGGCCTCCTCCAGCGCATCGTCGAGGCGACGCTCGATGACGCGCACCTCGCCGTCCTCCATGACGACATCGACGATCATGCCGGCGTCCTCCTCATCACCACCCCGCGCGCGCTCCAACGCTTGGAGCTGCAGCGGTCCGTCCGTCTTCGCCTCGAAGGCTTCCGCGCGGCCCGAGGGGTCGAGGTCGAAGAAGGGCGCGTCCGCGATCTCGCCTTCGTCCGCCGCGTCCTCGCCCGCCTCGAGGAAGGCACGCTCCAGCGCCTCCACGGGCTCCACGCGCTCCTCGAGACGGATGGTGACGGCGCGCTCCTTGATGGCGTCCGGAACATCATCGGTAAGCGCCTCGCCGATGTCGCCGATCGCGTCCTCTAGCTGCTGGCGGGCGTCCTCGTAGCTCTCGCGCGCGGCGATCGCCGCCACCCGGTCGGCATCGAAGGAGGAGGTGACGGGCTCACCTGCTTGCTCGCGGTCGATGAGGCGCAGGAAGTCGTTGACGTCCGTCTCCACGACGGCCCGCTCGAGGCCTCCGAACTCGTCCATGTAGCCGGCCTGGGCGGCGGCCTCGCGCGCCTCGTCCAGCGACAGGCCGTCCTTGCGCACAAGCCGGCCGTGGCGCGGCACCATCACGCTTTCGAGGTTGCGCCCTGCAAGCTCGGAGGCCGTGTCGCGGATGCCGCCCTTCGATGCGAGGAAGGCGAAGAGCGAGGGCGGCGCCGGCGTCTTCTCCGGCGCGCCGCGCGAGAACTCGCGCAGCATGCGGGCTTTCAGCGTCGCCATGAGCTCCGGGCGCGGGCGCGGCTGACCGATCTCCTCCGCTAGGGCCGCGGTCGCCGAGAAGGCGCTGTCGAAGGCTTGCCCGTCCATGCCCCGCGCATTGGCGCGCACGGCAGCGTCCGTCTCGATCGCCGCGGCAGCGCCGCGTCCTTCCGCAGGGAGCGCCTGGCGGATGGGATCGAGCGCCTCCATGAGCGCCGCCTCGCGTCCTGCGACGGGTGCTTCGGGCTGCAACGCCGCCTTCAAGGGGCTCTCGTCGGGAAGCGGCGCGGCAACCTGCCGCGCCGCCTGGTCCAGCGACGCTCCGCGGAACAACCTCGCGCCCTCGTAGCCGCCCTGCAACACGCCCCCGAAGAGCCCGCCGAGCGTCGCCGCCAGGGCGACGTTCTCGGCCCCCTGCTCGAAGCCTGCGGGCAGCCCCGCCTCCTTCCGCCACGCCTGGATCTTGGGCTGCATGGCGGCCTCGCCGAGGCCGTTGATCGCCGCCTCCTTCGCCATGACGGAAAGAATGCGACCGCCGATTGTGCGGGCAGCACCCGGGCCGCCGCCGGCGAAGAGCAGCGCCACCTGCAGCGGATCGCGCAAGGAGCCGGCGAAGGACCCGCCGAGCATCGGGAGCCATCGGGAAAAGCCCGGGCGAGAAGCTGTGAGCCTGTCGAGCTGCTCGCCGGCCGCCCGCGCGATGTCGCGCGCATCGGTCTCGGGCGAGATGTCGGCGCGGATCGCTCCCGCATGCGCGGGGTGCTGCAGGGCGAGCTCGGCCAGCCGCCGGTCGAAGGCAGCTCGCTGCTCGGCGAGGAAGTCGGGCATGCGCGTGATGTCGCGTCCGCTTGAGGGAACGGCACGCTGCGGGTTCTGAAGCGGGATGCCGGTTGCACGCTGGATCGCGTCGATGCGCCGGTCGTAGGCCTCCTCGATCGCAGCCTCGCGGCCGTTGAAGTTGTCGGCATAGATCATGTTGTCGCGGGCGGCGCTCCAGATCTCGCCCAGGGTCGCCTCGCCGCCCGCCGCGAAATATGAGGGGCCGGGCGCGAGCGGCTCGGAGGCTCGCTCGTAGATGAAGCTCACCGGAAGAGGCTCCGGTAGGGATCGTCGACCGGAGGAAGGTCGGCATAGGGATCGGTCACAGGCTCGCGCGTGGCCTCGGGGCTCAAAAGCCCGCGGGCGCCGCGCGCCTGGGTCGCCGAGGCCCGCAAAGTGAGGAGCCGCCCAATGTCGAGCGTCCACGGCTTGCCGGCCGGATCGGCGAGGAAGAGAGGTTCATCGGAGGCGGGATCGCCGAGCGCCACGCGGTAAGTGCCAGGCGCCACGGCGACGAGCTTGCCCTGCGCCACCTGACGCGCCGCGACTGGCACCGCGTTCGGCGCTGCGATCTCGGGCAGCGCCGCAAGGTCCGCATCGGTGATGTTCTCGACGACGGTCTGCAGCTCATCCTCGCTCATGGCAGGCGGGAGCAGCGTCTGCACGCCGTTGATCGTGCCGAGGCCGCCGACCTTCCTCCCGTTCGCCTCACGGCCGCCGAGCGCCTCGTCGAGCGCCGCTTCCCAGGCGGCCCGCGCTTTCTGCGGGTTGGCGCTCGGGTCGAGGCCCTGTTGATGTGCCGTGAGCTCGAAGAGGAGCTCCGCCTGCTTGATAGCCGCCGCCTCCGTGGCGGGAAGCGCCTGCAACGCCGGCCCCAGGGCCTCGATCGTGGCGGTCCGCTGCGTCGCCGGCGACACCTTCGCGGCCTCGTGGCCGTCGAGCTGCCGGAGCTTCAGCGCCGCCGCCGTCTTCTCGAGGATGGCGGTGCTCTCCGTCGCGATGGCGACGCCCGCCGAATGCGCCACCACAGGGGCTTCCTTGGAGATTTCCGATAGGGCCCTTGGCACGTCTTCCGTCCCGAAGGCGCGGCGCACGGAGACGGCGAAGTCGAGGAGCGCATCCGGTCGCTCGGCCACCGCGCGCTCGATCGTCGCCGCCTCGCCCGGCCGGAAGAATTTCGCCGGCCGCCCGTAATAGGAGGCGACGGCCTTCGCTTCCGACTGGCGGACGGCAAGGCTCGCCTGCAGGCCTTCACGCGACGCGAAGTCCAGAGGCGTCGAGGATCCGAGGCCCGCCTGCTCCGCCCACCCCAGTGGATCGTCCTTGAGGCCCTTCTCCATGCGCTCATGCAGTCCCCGCATGAGCTTCAGCGCCTCGATGCGCTCCGGCGTCGCGCCCGTCTCGCGAAGGGCGGTTTCGGCGGCGGCGATCTGCGGCGCCACCTGCTCGGGGCGAGCGCCCACGGCCTGCCCCTGCCAGCTCGAGAGCGTCTTGAAGAACTGGAAGCGCGCCGCGACGTCGGGGTCCGCGGCCGCCGTCACCTTCGCCTCGAGCGCCGCCATGTCCGGGGAGGAGAGACGGAAGCCCTCCTCGAGCATCTTCATGGAGCCCTTGATGTCGGCCGAGGTCTTCTGCGCGTGCCGGTTGGCGTCCATCTCGTCGCGGTTGAGCCGCGCCGCCATGGCGCGCTGGATGTCCTCATAGGCATCCGGCGAGATGTCCTTCGCGCCGCTGGCATTGGCGGCATAGAGCCGCTCGAAGGCATCGGCGTATCCGGCGCGAAGTGCTGCGCCCTCCATGCGGTCGAACTCGCCCATGACGCGCGCGACCGTCACCTGGTTGCCCAGATCCTGACGGAGCTTCGCCTTGTCGACGGCCGAAAGCGGGGACGCCTCCATGTCGGCGGCGATCGCGTCGAGCTCGCCGGCGAGCGCCTTGTCGCCTTCCGCCCCCGTGCCGGCGCGGGTCGCGAGACGAACGAGGTTCGCGCGCCGCATCTCGTAGGCGCCGAGGAACGCGCCCGCCCACTCGTCCTTCTGGCGGCGCGTGGCGGCGGTCGAGGCCTCGCGCATGAGGCCGAGCTTGTTCCGCTGATAGGCGCTTTCGAACTCGGCGCGAAGCTGCGGCGTGGGGATGTCCGATCCGTAGCCCTGCCTGAATTCCTCCAATTCCTGATCGAGCGCCAGGGGATCGTCAGGGTGCTTTGCGAAGATCCGCTCCATCTGCACGATGGCGGAGGTCTTCAGCCGGTCGCCATAGGTGTCGAGCGCCGCGCGGTTGAAGGCCTGGCCGCGGATGGTGGCGGGATCGAGGAGACGAAGCGCGGGCGCGCGCGCCACGTCGCTGGCGGCCTCGATGCGCGGCGGCTCCATGCCGCCGCCCATGAGCGCTGCGGCCTTTGTCCGGTAGGCTTGGAAATCGGGCGAGGCGAGATGGCCGGTCACGGTGTTGCGCCCGTCGGAGCGGCCATAGAGGCCGGGCGAACCGGCGAGGATGGTGGAGTAGAGATCGTCGATCCCCATTCCGGGTTTGAGGCCGCGCTCCTTCAGGAAGGCGGTCACGGCCTGCATCTGCTGGCTGAACGTCTGGTCGGGCGAAACGCCGAAGCGGCGCTGCTCCTCGGGCCCGAACTGGATGAGGCCCAGATAGGCGTTGCCCTTGCCGCCCCGCTGGGCGGGCGAGAAGCTTCCCGCCGTCTCGTAGGCGATGACGCTCGCCAGATCCTGCGCGTCGATGCCGAGCTCGGAGGCCGAGCGGCGGATCGCCGCGGCCCGATCGTCCGGAACAAGAGGCGACGCAAGAGGCGACGCAAGAGGCGAGGAGCGCGGAACGCGCGACAGGGATGGATCAGAAGGCAACTTCGCATCAAGCCCGGCCGCGATGCCGGCCTCCTCCCCTTCCACGGCCGCGCGCCGGTCGGCGAGACGGCCAAGGGTCGAAGCGAATTCGCCCGAGGCCTTCGCGAGCTCGAGGAAGCTGGCGGCGCCGCCAGTCTCAGCCGAGACGGTCGGGCGCTCGCGACGCCCTGCCCTTCCCGTGAACTCGGAAATCTTAGCCACGCTCGTAGGCCTCCGCGGCGAAGTTCGCGATCTTCTGCCCCGCCCCGAGCCATCCTTGCGTTTCGGCCGATCGCCCGAGCGCCTTCAGGTTGCGGGCTTGTCGTTGCCGCGCGAGATTGGCGCGCAGCGCATCGTTCTGCGCGTAGCCCAGCTCCCGCTCGGCGTCGGCGATCGCCTGGCTGCGCGCCGTGCTGACGCTGACCGATCCGAGATCCACGCCGGCGGCGGCGAACTGCACCTTCTGCTCCGAAAGCGTGTAGGCGAGCTCGCGCTTGAGCTTGGCGCTCTCCTCCACGCCGGCGATGTACTCCTCGCGGCCCTTCAATCTTGCCTCGGCGGCTTCACCTTCGTAGCGGGCGCGCTCGCTCCGGCCCGCCCCGATCAAGGACAGCGCCGAGAAGGCCGTGCCCACGCCCTGCAGGATCGTGAGCGCGGTCGAGCCCGCGGCGGCCGTTCCTGCCGCCGCGGCGCCCGCCGCCCCCGCCGCCGCGGCGGTGCCCCCGGCCGTGGTGCCGAGCGTCGCGAACAAGCCGATCACCATTTCCATGGCATCATCCCCTAGGCGGCAATCTCTTTGGCGAGCGCCCTGACCTTCAGCCGGCCGGGCTGGAGCTGCGTCACCGTCACCTTCCCCTCCTGCGTCCAGCCGCGGAAGCCTTCCAGGCGCTTCCGCCCCGAGAAGGGGCGATCCTGTGGCGTGCTGTCGAGGGGCGTGCTCTCGTCGTTGAAGTTCATGAGCGGCACGTCATAGGCGGCCCCGCCGTTGGCCGCGATCGCCACGCTGGTCGTGTCGAGGAGCGAGAGGGTGACGGCCAGCACGCGCTTCAGCTTCGGCGCCGGCCGGCGCGTCTCGTCCTCGAGGAAGAAGGCGACGTCGGTTGCGAAGGGCGCCCGCCAGTAGCCGGCGGATGCGCTCTCCACCGGCTCCTCCAGCGTGATCGTTCCCCCCGCCACCTCGTAAGTTCCCTTGAACTCCCCGTCCGCCATCACATGCAGCGTCTGGCCGTTGTAGGCGGAAAGCCCTGTGAGCGTGGTTTGCGGCGGGTCGAACGCGAAGCCCGTGGCGCTGTCGAGGAAGGCGAGATCGTCCATCTCCTCGCTCACGATCCGCGTGGCGCCGGCGACGGTCCTCTCGCAGCCGAACCACACCTGGTCGGTGCCGGTCACATAGACGTCGCGGAAGAAGCCTTGCGTCGTCCGGTGCGGCATGAAGCCCGAGACGTCCTGCGTGCGCATGGAGGTGATGGTGACGAGCGAGCCGTCCTCGTTCACGATCAGGATGAGGTCGGCCGCGTTCCGCCCCGTCGCGCGCCGGAGCGCGATAGCCACCGGCTGGTCGATGAGGATCGAGGAGAGGACGCCCGCATTGTCGGCGACGTAGTTGCCCTCGAGCTCCGAATAGGCGAGCTGGCGGATGGCCTTGCCGCCCCGTTCCACGTAGTAGACGGCGTTCTCCGACGAGATGGGGCGGACACCCGGGTCAATGCCCGGCACGTCGGCCTTCCGGAGATCCGGGGTCTCGGTGGCGTCGATCTTCGAGGCGGCCTGATACCAGACACGGCTGTCGGTGAAGAAGATGATGGTGCGGCCGATCTGGATGTCGCGCACGGTGCTTTCGTCGTCGTCGTCGATGTCGGCGAGGATGGCGGCCGCGGCGCCCTGGCGCGTCACGTCGAGATTGAAGGGGTCCCCTGTGATGGACCAGAGATAGGAGCCGGGGCGGCTCTTGAACCCCGCGAGCACCAGGCGGCCTTGCGCATATTGGCCGACCGCCGGCCAGCCGCGCGCCGCCGACATGACGTCCTCGCCCGCGAGCTTGCCCTTCTGCGTGGTGCGCACGGTGACGATGCCGTCGTCATTGAGGGCGCGGCCTTCCATGGTGATCCATTCGCGGGATGCATTGTCGCCGCCCGTGAACTCCACTTCCCAGGTGGTGCCCGAGATATGGGTGACGGTGAGGCCGGCCTCCACGTTGGGGAGCGCCTCGAGCGCCGCCTGGATGGAGGCCGAGGTGACGGAGGCCGTGCCGTCCCGGGTGATGGCGGCGGTGATCTCGCCCTCGAGCTGCAGCTCGAAGTCCTCGAGCGCCCCGATCGAATAGAGGGTGATGCGCTGCTTGGCGTTGACGCCGTTCACATAGACCCCGCCATAGTCGACGATCGGCACGTTCATGAAGGGCGCGTCGTCGAAGTTCCACTCGGTGTCGCTGCCCTGCCGCACCAGCCGCTGCGGCTTCATGTCCTGATGGAAGAAGAGCACGGTGTCGTAGGCCGGCGCGTGCTTGACGCGCGCCAGCATGTCGGACGTGGCGGGAAAGTGGACGGCGGCCTGCCACACGCCGTCCTTGAAGATGTCGAGATTGCCGTCCGTCGCCTCGAGGCCGAAGCGCTGCCCGCTGTCGCCCTCGCGGTTGTAGCGGAAGCCCTTCTTGGCGGAGAGCGTGGCCGTCTCGGTGAAGGCGCGAATGGAGCCGACGGTGATGGCGCCCGGCCCGGCGCCGCCGAGGATGGCGAGCCGCCACTGCTGCGCTGTGACCATTCCGGCCTGCGGGGCGCGCGCGAAGCGGCGCGAGCGCTCCACCGTGCGCAGATCGAAGGGGCCGGCGAAGGTATGCCAGGTCGCATCTACGAGATACTGCAGCACCACCGCCTGCGCCGCCGCCGCCGTGCCGGCCTTGAAGCCGAGCACGTCGAAGCAGGCAATGGCCCTGGGCGTCCCGAAGTTGATCGAGAACACCACGAAGGGGTTGGCGTTGACGGCCGAGGTGGTGAAGGCCGTCGTGAGGTCCGGGTCGACCAGGTTGGCGATGGTGCCGCCGTTTCCGGCCGTCACCAGTCCGGCGGTGATTTCCACTGGCACGATCGCGCGCCGGAGCACGTGGCGGCGCTGCGTGCCGCCCCGATCGTAGTAGCCGCCCTGCGGATAGCAGATCATGTTGACGGCATCCGAGAGCGAGCCCGGCACGAACTTCGTGTCGCGCCGCTCCGCCATGAGGGGGTCGAGCACGCCGTAGGTGTGGGCGGACTGATGGTTCCAGATCTTCACCATCCGGCGCGCGCGTCCTCTTCGCTCCAGCGCGCCGAGATGATAGGATTTCGCCCGCCGTCGGGCTCGCCCGCGGCCTGCGCCTGGGCGTCGAGCGAACAGGCCTCGGAGAAGAGGCCTCCCTGGCCGCGCAACTGCGGCGAGCCGAACAGCGACTCGTGCAGAAGCTGCGCGAGCTTCAGATCCTCGCGCACCGACATGGCGAAGGTCGACTTGCAGGCGAGTACCACCACGTCCTCGAAATAGCCGGGCCAGTAGGTCACCGGCGGCACATAGGAATAATCCGCCCACAGGCGCTCAGACGTCGCGAGCACGGTCGCGCCGGAGAGCTCGAAGCGGGTGAGAGGGCGCGTGCCCTCGGCAGCGTCGGGATAGTAGGCGCGCGGCAGGCAGGTGCGGTTGGAGGGCAACACGAAGGCATATTTCCAGCCGCGAAGAGGGGCGT
>JBFXDI010000060.1:0-23014 GCA_050181295.1 Parvibaculaceae bacterium
TGGTATTTCGAGGCCCCCTTTGCCCGCGCGGCCGCGCGCATGAGCTATCCCAAGCAGAAGCGGCTCAACATCGTCGGCTTCCGCATCGCCCGCGATCTGGAGTGAACACGGCGGGCAGTTGCCAACCCCGTTCAAGCGTCATTGCCGGGCCTGACCCGGCAATCTTTTCGTCTCGGTGATTGTAGAAAAAGGATGCCCGGCTCGGTGGCCGGGCATGACGGTTGTGAAGACCTGGCGGTCCTATCTCGCGGCCAGCCTTCCGATCAGCAGGTTCTCGACCTTGGAGAGCTGCGGCTTCTGCTCGAGGCCGAGCGACTTGCGGGCGGCTGTGCGCACCATGCTGGCGACATAGACATAGAGTTCGACCGA
Organism: Parvibaculaceae bacterium; assembly: GCA_050181295.1. GTDB lineage: Bacteria > Pseudomonadota > Alphaproteobacteria > Rhizobiales > Aestuariivirgaceae > JBFXDI01. Next base: position 370 of record JBFXDI010000060.1, read on the forward strand.
GTCGAGCTGCCGGTCGGCATTGCCCGTCGGCGCCTCGTCGGCCTTGCCGGCCATGCCTTCGACCAGGTAGCGCGTGAAGAGCCCGAGGCCGAACTCCGGATCATCGAGGGTACGCTGGTCGCGGTCCGAGGCCGTGAACACCGCAAGTCCCGGCACCGGCGTTTCGGGCAGCACCGCGGCTTCGCTCTCCGGCAGGTTCGGCGGATCGACGAGGGACGTGAGGCTGCTTCCGAAGGAGGTCTCGAGCGCCAGCATGATGGTGCGCGCGCCGAGGATTCCGAGGCTCGAATAGAGTTCATCGAGGGAGTAGGCGGTTCCGGCAAGCTCGGCCTGCTTGGCATCGACCGGCAGCAGGTAGGACTTGCCCGAAGCCTCCTCGCGAAGCCCCTGGGCGGAGATGTAGATGAAGATGTCGCCCTTGCCGCTGTACTGCTTCGCGAGCTCGCCAGGAACGCCGTCCTTGCCGCCGAACACCCGCTGGAAGTCGCTGAGCGTCGCGTCGCGCAGATCGATGACGTTCTGCTTCTTGTAGCCGAGCTTGTCGATAAGCAGCGTCGTCACCGCGTCGGCGTCGTTGCGGCCATTGGTCTTGGCCTCGATGCCGTTCTGGTAGGTGCCGTTGCCGATCACCACCGCAATGTCGCCGTCCTTGCCAAGCGTGGCCGGCAACTGTCGGATGATCTCGACGACCTTCGTGCGCATGACGGCGGGATCGACACGGGCATAGCCGGGCGCGGAGCAGAAATTGGCGCCCGCCATGCAGAAGGTCTGGCCGGTGAGCTGTTCCAGCCGCTGGATGTCATTGAGCGGCAGCCAGCCCCCGAGCTTCACGCAGTCATCGCACCACTGGACGCCAAAGCGCTTCGTCATGTCGGCGAGCTGCGGTTCGGCGAGATTGGCAGGCTTGGCGAGACACGCGGCGTCGCATCGGTTGATGGAGGCCGGCTCCCTGCCATAGGCCTGCTTCAGCATGTCGTAGAGATCGGGATCGAGGCAGGCCTGCGGCGCGGCAATGTTCGCCTGCCGGACAGTCCTGGGGGCGGCCGGCTGCTCCAGCAGGGGCTGGGGCTTCTGGAGCGCGACCGGCTCGGGCTTCGGCTTCTGGACCACGACGGGCTCAGGCTTCGGCTTGCGCTTCGGCTGTTCCACCACGACCGGCGGGCGGTCGCAGCCATCTCCGATGCGCACGAAGCCCTTGCGGCAGACGCAGGACCCACGAGTCTTGCTGAACACCTCGTTGCGGTCGCAGGAGGCAACCTTCGGAGGCTGACGGACCGGCGCGAGGCACTCGCCGTCGACGCGCGCAAAACCCTTGCGGCAGACGCAGGCGCCCCGCCGGTTGCTGAACACTTCGCCCGGCCCGCACTCGGCCACGCGTTGCGGCGGCTCCTCGAACTCGGGCTCAGGCTGAAACTCCCGCTCCGGCCTGTGGGTCGGGATCGTGATCATGATGCCGCCGCCGAAGCCGGGGAACCCTCCCCGCTTCTTCCAGCCGTCACCGTGGCTGCCGCCGGCTTGCGCGTCGGGAAGCGACCAGAAAGCCGCGCAGAGCACCACAATGCTCAACAAGACCGGCACAAGCCGCAAAGGCAGGAGAATAGGTTTAAGGGCGGCATTCGACATGGTGATGCTCCCTAGCTAAATGCATCTACCCACGCAGTATCCCCGAAGCCAGATTACGCTTCCGCACGAAAAGGATCAAAAACAATATTTCTGCTTGCCGCAACAGATGTTCAGCAAGCATTCAGCTTGACTGCTCAGTGGAAGAGGCTTGAGACCGACTCCTCGCGGGCCGTCCGCCCGATCGCCTCGCCGATGAGCGGCGCGATGGAGATGACCCGGATATTGCGCGAGACGCGCACCGCCTCCGTCGCCTGAATAGAATCCGTGATCACCAGCTCCTTGAGCTTGGATGCGGTGATGCGCGATACCGCCCCGCCCGACAGCACGCCGTGCGTGATGTAGGCGCTGACGTCCTTGGCGCCCTGCTCCAGAAGCGCCTCGGCGGCATTGCAGAGCGTGCCGCCCGAGTCGACGATGTCGTCGACGAGAATGCAGGACTTCCCCTCGACCTCGCCGATGATGTTCATCACCTCCGACTCGCCCGGCCGCTCCCGCCGCTTGTCCACGATGGCGAGCGGCGCTCCGATGCGCTTGGCAAGCGCCCGCGCGCGCACCACGCCTCCGACATCCGGCGAGATCACCATCAGATTCCCGTTGTCGAAATGCTCCCCGATGTCGCGCACCATGACGGGCGCGGCGAAGAGGTTGTCGGTCGGGATATCGAAAAAACCCTGGATCTGCCCAGCATGGAGATCGAGGGTGAGAACGCGGTCTGCCCCTGCCCGCTCGATCAGGTTCGCGACCAGCTTGGCCGAGATGGGCGTCCGGGGACCCGGCTTCCGGTCCTGGCGCGCGTAGCCGTAATAGGGGATGACGGCCGTGATGCGGTGCGCCGAGGAGCGTTTCAGCGCATCGAGGATGATCAGCAGCTCCATCATGTGGTCGTTGGCGGGAAAGGACGTCGACTGGACCACGAAGACGTCCTCGCCGCGGACGTTCTCCTGGATCTCGACGAAGATCTCCATGTCGGCGAAGCGCCGGACAGAGCATTTGGTGAGCGGCTGGCCGAGATAGGCCGCCATCGCTTCCGCCAGCGGGCGATTGGAGTTGCCTGCCACAAGCTTCATGAAGCCCTCGATCCGTGTCCGGAAACGGGGTGTTGCCCCTGCCGCGGGCTTAATAACCGCCGGACCTGGCCTTGCCAACCGTCAAATGCGGCCCTCCCACAACTTAACGGTTCCGCGCGGAAATCCTGGGTTCAGAGCGTTTTGCGGGCTTTGGCGACGAGCTCGAAAATGCCGTGCGCCGCGCCCTGCGCCGCGAAGTTGGCGGCCTCCCCCCATCCCTTGTCCAGCGAGCCCACTTCCACCCTGTTGGCCTGCTTGACCTCGCCCAGCACTCTTCCGTCGGGCATCTTCACGACCCAGCGCAGTTCGACGTTCTGCATCTTGCCCTCGGCCTTGCCAAGCTTGACGACCGCCTCGATCGACAGCGCGTCGCTGCGCGCGGCGGTGAGCACCGGCCAGCCCGCCTTGCCCAGCACCTTGCGCATGGCGCCCGCGAGCTCCTGGTTGCCGCGCCCGGGGGACCCGCGGACGGAGGTGACGGCGACGGCGCCGATCTCCTTGTCAGCCTTGCCTGTGCGGCTCGGAGCCATGGCGGGCTCCTCGACGGCCGCCTGCGTCCGGGCCGCATCGTTCGCGGCCGGCGGCAGGGTTGCGGTGTGCTGCGGATCCGCCGTCTGGGCGAAGGTTCCGGGCGCCTGCCGCGCCTGCATCTCGGGGGGAGCGGCAAGCGACTCGGGCATCATGATCGCCGCTGCGCGCCGGCCATAGAGGTCGGGGTCGATGTCCTTTTCCGCATTGGGTCCGGCCTCAACGAAGGTGTCGGTCGGCGGCAGGAGTCCTGCCGACTGGGTGGCGTAGCCGAGCTGCAGAAGGCGGCTCGACAGGCTCTCCGCGGTGTAGTTGGCGACCCGCCGCAGCGTGTCCGGATCGATCCCCTGCCAGGGGTCGCCCGCGACGGGCCGACCGATTTCTTCCTCGGCGATCTCGGACATGAGGGTGCCCTTCTCGTCCGAGAGCATCCAGCGGTAGGCGAGGACGGTTCCGTCCGGACGGGGCTCGGCGACGAACTCGCCGGTGAGACGATAGGCGCCTGGCGCCGGTCCCTTGACGACCACGATGTCGCGTTTCGCAGCCGCGGCGGAAAGCGTGCTGAGAAGCAGGTTCTCCCGATCGGGCGGCAGCCCGGCCATGGTGCCGACCGCGATCGCCGGAGGTTTGTGTCCTTCAGCGCGGCCCGACTTGGAGAAAGGCTGCGGCCCCTGTCCCGAGCAGGCGGCAAGCAGGAGGACAAGGAGGAGCGCCGTGGCATTCGCTGCGGGTTGCCGCAAGGACAATCCGGGAGGCCGGCGCATGGCGCGACGGACTCCCTCCGGAAGCCATCGGCGGAGAAACCTCCTCGCTCGGTTCCGAAACCCCAAGTCCCCTCCTGCGGGCCCGAATCACCTCTCTATGAGATTAACCGAAATTCGGGACACAGACTCGGGCGCCCCTTCGGTGGTGATGTAGGTGCGCCCAAGCGCCATTGCCGTTTCCGTATCGGAATCGAGCAGCACCATATTCGAGAAGAAGACCATGTTGGGGCGGATCTCCACCGCATTGCCGTGGTGGAGCATCGGATAGTCCATCCAGGACGGCGTGAACTTGGCGCCCAATCCGTAGCCCGACGCGTTGAGGCGATGCGCCTTCATGCCGTGGGCGTCCATCACGCGGGCATGTGCGTCGAACTGCTCGCCGGCGGTGTGGCCGGGCCGCAGGACCTCCTCCGCCGCGAACAGCGCCTCGCGGCAGGCCTTGTACATGGCGCGATGCCGCGCGCTCGCCTTGCCGATGACGAGCGTTCGCATGAAGGCCGCGTGATAGTGCCGGTAGACGCCGGCATACTCGATCATCAGCTGATCGTTGCGGCCGAGCTTCCGGCGGCCCGACTTGTAGCGCACGCACAGCGCCTCATCGGCCGAGCCGATGATGAACTCGTTGGCCGGATAGTCGCCGCCGCCCGCGAAGATGGCGCCCTGGAGCGCCGCGAGGATTTTCGCCTCGTCCGCCCCCGCCCGCGTCTCCTCGACTGCCGCCTTCAGCGCCGCATCGCCGAGCTTGCCGGCCTTGCGCACATAATCGAGCTCAGCCGGCGACTTGATCAGGCGAATCTCGTTCACGAGGTCGGAAGCGTCGATGAGCTTGCAGAAGCCCTTGAGCGCCGAGGTGAGGGCGACGCCGTTGGCGTGGGTGAGACCGTAGGAATTGGACTCAAAGCCCAGCCGTTTGCCTTTGGCGCCGAGGCTCCTCAGCATGTCCTTGAGCTGGTCGGCCGGTCGTGCGCCCGCCTGGTCCGTCCAGACCCGGATATCCTCGATGATCGACGTCTTCTGCGCCTGGCGAAGGTCGGGTGAGCGGGTGAGCAGCGCCAGCGTGCCATCGGCGCCCAGATAGAGGCACTGGAAGAAGCAGAAGCCGAAGGTGTCGTACCCCGTGAGGTAGTACATGCTCTCCTGCTGGAAGAGGAGCATTCCATCCAGCCCCTCCTTGCCCATCGCGGCGATCGTCTTCCGGATGCGCGAGGCATATTCCTTGCGCTCGAAATGCAGGGCCATGATGTATTACCGCTCGATGAGATTGAGCGAGATGCGGGACACGGGCTCCGGCGCACCCTTGGTGGTGATGTAGCTGCGCCCGAGCGTCATGGCCGTTTCCGTGTCGGAATCGAGCACGATCATGTGCGCGAAGTAGACCATGTCCGGCAGGATCCGGACGGGGTTGCCATGATAGAACATCGGGTAGTCCATCCACGACGGCGTGAACTTGGCGCCCATCGCATAGCCGCAGGCATTGAGCCGGTGTGCCCGCATGCCATGCGCATCCATGGCCTCGGCATGGGCGTCGAAGACATCGCCCGCCGTGTGGCCTGGCCGCATGACCTCCTCGACCGCCTTCAGCGCCGCGCGACAGGCCTTGTGCATCGTCCGGTGGCGCTCGCTCACCTTGCCGATCACCAGGGTGCGCATGAAGGCCGCGTGATAGTGGCGGTAGACGCCCGCGAACTCGAGTGTGAGCTGGTCGTTCTTCGAGAGCTTCCGGCGTCCCGACTTGGAGCGCACCAGCAGCGCCTCGTCGGCGGACCCGACGATGAACTCGTTGGCTGGATAGTCGCCGCCGCCCGCGAACACGGCAGCCTGCTGGGCGGCGAGGATCTTGCCCTCGTCGGCGCCGGCGCGGGCGATCTCCACCGCTGCCTTCAGCGCCGCGTCGCCGAGCTTCCCGGCTTTGCGCACATAGTCGAGCTCGGCCGGTGACTTCACCATGCGGATGCGGTTCACGAGGTCCGTCGCGTCCTCGAGCTTGCAGAAGCCCTTGAGAGTCGATGTGACCGCGACGCCGTTGGCGTGCGTGAGGCCGTAGGAATTGGACTCGAAGCCGAGCCGCTTGCCCTTGGCGCCGAGGCTCTTCAGCATATCCTTGAGCTGGTCGGCCGGCCGTGCGCCCGCCTGGTCCGTCCAGATGCGGATATCCTCGATGATCGAGGTCTTCTGGGCCTGGCGGAGGTCCGGCGCGCGCGTCAAGAGCGCCAGCGTGCCGTCGGCGCCCAGATAGAGGCACTGGAAAAAGCAGAAGCCGAAGGTGTCGTAGCCCGTGAGATAATACATGCTCTCCTGATGGAACATCAGGAGGCCGTCCAGCTTCGCCTCCTCCATCGCGGCGATCGTCTTCTTGATGCGCGAGGCATACTCCTTGCGCTCGAAATGCAGGGCCATGGTTCCTCTCTTCAGTTCTGCGTTATGGCGATGGCGGAGATCTGGCGTCCGTAATCCGGCTCGCCGCGGTGGGTCGTACGACGGTAGCTGAAATAGCGGGATTCGTCCGCATACGTACAGGTCGCGACGTCGGAGATGCTCGCCACGCCGGCCCCTTCGAGCCGCGCCCGCACATAGCCCGGCAGATCGAACATGAAGTGCATTTCCCGGCGCGAGGGGATGAAGAAGGTCGCATTGGCCGGATCGGCCGCCACGAACTTCTCCCGGAAGTCGTGGCTTACCTCGTAGCTGGCCTGCGAGATCGTGGGGCCGATCGTGGCATGGATGTCGCCACGGCGAGCTCCGAGCCTTTCCATGGCCTCGAGCGTCGTCTCTAGCACCCCGGAAATCGCGCCCTTCCAGCCGGCATGCGCCGCCCCGATCACGCGCCCGTCGACGGCGGCGAAGAGCACAGGCGTGCAGTCGGCCGTTAGGATGCCGAGCGCGAAGCCTGGCCTGTCCGTGACCATGGCGTCGGCCTTCGGCGGATGGAGCGGGTTCCATGGCGCCTCGACGTGATGCGCGTCGGCGCTGTGCCACTGCCAGACGGTGAGAAGCTTCTCCGGCACAACCTGCATGCGCTCTGCGACCTGCTCGCGGTTGCGGCGGACGAGCGTTTTGTCGTCGTCGGAGCCGAAGCCACAGTTGAGCGAGGCATAGAGGCCGCTCGAATGCCCTCCCTCGCGCGTGAAGAAGGCATGGCGGATGCCGCCGATGCCTGCCAGCCCGGAACCGTCAGCCATAGTCGTCCTCTTCGAAGGGATAGGGAACCGGCTGCTCCGGAGGACACGCCGCGAGCACCTTGAAGAGGCTTCCCATCTGGTCGCTCGCCACGAGGCGGCGCACCGCCGCGTCGATCTGGCGTCGTTCGTCAAGGGCGGCGCGGGACTTGAGAGCCTCCGTCCGCTCCTCGATGAACATCCGCGTCAGGAAATCTCCCTGGTCCATCGGCCCGTGGACTATCGCTCCGCCTTGCTTCAGCGCCATCGCGATGGAGCTGAAGTCGACATGGCTCGAAAGGTCGGCCAGTCCGGGTTCTTCCAGGGCGTGGACGTGATTATGCCGGCGCACGGCCTGCAGTGTCTCGCCTGCGGCCGGCTGCCGGTGGCCGTAGTCGACGATGAGAGCGACACCGGGGCCCGCCGCTATCCGCCGCCCGAGTTCGCTCGCGACATTCTCCCGCTCCGGCGCGATCTCGATCACAGTCTTCAGTGCGGCATCGTCCGCCCAGCCCGGCACTTGATCCTTGGGCACGATCGTGTTGTCCGCCACGAAGGCAAGCGTGTCTTTGGTGTCCAGTCCCACGCGCCGTTCGTGCCATCCGTCAGCCGCGCGCACAAGCTGCCGTACCGGAAGGGCATCGAAGAACTCGTTCGCAAGGATGAGGCAGGGACCGGAGGGAAGATCCTCGATACGCCGGTGCCAGGAGACTTTCGGGCCGATGCCGCCGAGCGTGCGCTTCTGCACATCCGCCAGCACCGGGCTGGCCTCGAGGAGATGCACTGCTAGGGCCGCCTGGAAATCCGCAGCCGTCCGCGTCGCGCGGAGGATGTCGCTCATGAGCGTGCCGCGCCCGGGTCCGAACTCCACGAGAGAGAACGGCTGCGGCTTGCCCATGATCTCCCATTCCGTCACGCACCAGACACCGATCAGCTCGCCGAAGACCTGCGAGACCTCGGGCGCCGTGATGAAATCACCGCGCGCGCCGAAGGGATCGCGGCCCGTGTAGTAGCCATGCTCCGGATGGGTCAGGCAGAGCGCCATGTAGCGCTCGACCGGCATCGGTCCGTCCGCGCGGATGAGCCGCTTGATCTCGGTCTCGAGCGCGGTTTCGCCGCTCACACCCGGATCCTCGCAGAACGGCGGATGAGCCAGATGCCGACCGCCATGAGCGGCAAGGACAGGAGCATGCCCATGGTCAGCCAGTCTCCGGCGAGGAAGCCGAGCTGGATATCCGGCTCCCGGAAGAACTCTACCAGGAAGCGGCAGAGCCCGTAGCCGAGCGCGAAGATGCCGGCCGCGAGCCCGGGCCGCATCAGGGCCCTGAAGCGATAGGTTGCGACGGCGAGCACCGCGAACAGGACGACGCCTTCCAGAAGCGCCTCGTAGAGCTGGCTCGGATGGCGGGGCGCCGGTCCGCCCATGGGGAACACCATCGCCCAGGGGACATCGCTCGCCCGTCCGAAGAGCTCGCCGTTCACGAAGTTCGAGAGCCGTCCAAGCCCGAGACCGACGGGCACGGCGCAGGCCGCGAGATCGAGAAGCCGGTCGAGGCGCAGCCCGTGACGCCGCCCGTAGAGCAGGCACGCGACGATGACGCCGAGAAAGCCCCCATGGAACGACATGCCGCCACCCCAGAGCCGGAAGATGTCTGCCGGATGCTGGAGGAAATGCGTGGGGTCGTAGAACAGCACGTAGCCGAGCCGCCCGCCGAGCACGACGCCGAGCGTCACCCAGAGCAGCAGGTCGTCGATGTTCTGCGGCGTCGCCGACGGTCCCCCGGCGCCCCATAGCCGGGGCGTGGTCACGAGGCGCTTCATGTACCAGACGCCGAACAGGAGGCCCGCGATATAGGCGAGCGCGTACCAGCGCACCTCGATCGGCCCGAGATTGAAGGCGACGGGATCGATGGCCGGGAAGGGAATCGCAAGGAGAGGCATGGGCGGGCGGACACTGGCTCCGCGCGGCGCCATCGTCAATGGCGGGAAAGTGGACATGGCAGGGCGTCTTGGCGCCCGTTAACGCACATGAACCGCGGCTAACTCTTCCGCTCAGGAAGGGTTCAGCCCGCCTGCCCTATTACGTCGCCATGAACGGTGCCGGATATCCCTTCCGGCGCCGAAACAACAAACCTGGAGACGTCTCATGTTTCGCAAGACCCTGCTCGGCCTCGCTGCGGCCACCGCCATCATCGGCGCTTCCGCTTCGACCGCGTCGGCCGGCGTGCATATCAACCTCGGCTTCGGTGGCTACGGCTACGCCCCGATCTACGGCGGCTACTACGCTCCCTACTACGGTGGCTACCACTGCAAGAAGGTTTTCGTCGGCTACAAGAAGATCTGGAACGGCTACGGCTGGTACAAGAAGCCGATCTTCAAGAAGCGCTGCTGGTAACCTGAAGGTGGGCAGACGGTCGGTGCGGTCGCACCTTCCTTCCCACCTCCTCTCCTGACGAGCCGGTCTCCCGCGTGGAGCCGGCTCGCTTTTTTTCATACAATCGATGGGCTAGAACGGATCGCATGGTCCGTGAGAAATACGCCCAACTTCCCTACCGGCCCTGCGTAGGCGCTTTGGTTCTCAACCGTGACGGCCTGGTATGGGTCGGGCGCCGTTCCGACATTCCCAACGAGGAAGGCCCCGGCCACTGGTGGCAGATGCCGCAGGGGGGCATCGATGAAGGCGAGGACCCCGCCCGAGCGGTGCTTCGCGAGTTGATGGAGGAGACCTCCATCCGTTCCGTCGAGATTCTCGCCGAAAGCCCCGGCTGGTTCACCTATGACCTTCCCGACCACCTCGTGGGCATTGCCTGGAAGGGCCGCTATCGCGGCCAGAAGCAGAAGTGGTTCGCGCTCCGGTTCACGGGCGAGGAGAGCGAGATCGACCTCGAGCCCCAAGGGCACAAGCCCGAGTTCGATGCCTGGCGCTGGGTCCGCATGGAGGAGCTTCCTTCGCTGATCGTGCCCTTCAAGCGCAAGGTCTATGACGAGATCGTGGCAGCCTTTCGCCCCCTCTCCGCATGAGTTCCCAAGCTTTCGATTAGATTTTCCTCCACCGTTAATTGGCGCCGGTAGCGGAACCGACCGGGTTCGCAACGCGTTTTACTCCACGAATGCCGGCCTGTTTCATACTCGGCCGGATCCGTTCATGGGCCTTGCTGTGGCTTGACCAATGGCCCTCCAACAAGGAGAGAGGAAATGGTTAGGAACTTCATGCTTGGCGCGATCGCTGCCGTGGGCATAGGCCTGTTCGCCGCGACCCCCACCACTCCGGCCCATGCCGGCGTCGGCGTGACGATCGGCGTGCCGGGCGTCTACATCCATGCAGGCGACCGGGACCGCCATCGCTATGGCAAGCGGCACCACCGCTATTACGGTCACCGTGACTATGACCGTCATTCGCTTGGACCGAGCAAGCGCGTGTGTAAGACCAAGTACACGAGCAACGGCTACAAGCGCGTGTGTAAGACGAGGTGGTAGCAATCGCGCATAGTGAATCTGAAGGGCCCTCCGGGGCCCTTCTTCATTGTCTGGGAAGCTTTAGGATCACAGGCCCGACCAAGGCTCCTTCCGGAATGAGTCCCATTTGCTTCAACCGGCTGTCGGTCAAGTTGTCCCTGTTGTCGCCAAGTACGAAGTAGTGCCCCGTCGGTACCACGACCGGAGCCGTATCATCGACGAATGAGCCCCCACCGAGTCCATGACCACGTAAGAGCGTCCTTCAGGCAGGGTCTCCCGGAAGAAACGACAGGACGATTGAGGTTCAGGACAGGAATAGCGCACGTCCGGTTCAGGCGCGGTTTCCACGGCAGCTCCGTTCAGGTGCAGCCGGCCGCCAGCCATTGATACGGTGTCATCCGGAAGCCCGATGACGCGCTTGACGAAATCCGATCCACCGCTGTGGAAGGCGACCAAATCTCCTCGCCGCGGCAGGTCATTGCGAAGCGCCGGGAAGCCGAGAGATTTGGCAAGTCGGGAAATCGGATCCCGTCCGTAACTTGTCAGGGAAACGAGGAACACGTCTCCTCTGAGCAGCGTCGGCTCCATGCTGGAGCTGGGAATATTGTAGGGATGAAAAAGAAACAACCTGGCTACCACCAGCGCGGCGACCAGTCCCGCAAGAAGGATACCGACCATTGTTCCTCCCCCTATCCAGGGAGGCTTCGCCGACGGAAACTACAGCGCCTGCTGCAGCGTCCTCAGGTGATCGAGCGTCTCCTGAGCGCGCCGTCGCGCCTCGTCATCCTTTGCGTCGGCGACGTCCTCCTCGGCATTCTTGATCTCCTGCGCAAGAAGCGCCGCGTCGAGTTCCGCCAGCGGTACGGCGAGCTCGGCGAGCACGATCAGGCCCTTCGGGTTGATCTCCGCGAAGCCGCCGCGCACGAAGATGCGGTCCGTGCTGCCGCCCTCCGTGGGCGTGACGGCAATCACCCCTGGCTTGAGCGTGGAGAGCACCGGCGCATGGCCGGGCAGCACTGTCATCTCGCCTTCGGTGCCGGGAATGACCACCTGCGCCACCTCGCCCGAGAGCAGCAGCCGCTCCGGCGACACAAGCTCGAAATGCAAACTAGCCATGCGATCATCCTCTCCAGTCTCGGCCGGTGCGCTCGTCCGTGCGCAAGCCCGTCATCATCCTAGCCGGGCAATAGCTCTGTCTCTGCCTTTGCGCGCAATGCCCACATATTTCGTCCGCCAGTCCAGAACCACGTAGTCCGCTCCGGCACGATCCACGAAATCGAAGAAACCCATGTTGTCCTGGATGTCGTCGGAGACGAAGACACCTCCGTCCCGTAGCGCATCCCACAGCAGGGGATAGGCAAATATCCGTCCTTGATAGCTCTTGTCGCTGTCGTAGTGGCAGATGTCGATCTTGCCAAGCAGCTTGAGCGCCTTCGGCAGGCCGTCGCGATCGGGAACACGCAGCAAGGTCCAGTTGGCCCTGAGGTCGTCCGGCACCGCCATCCCGACATAGCGCTCGCTGTTGAGCCCGGCATAGGGAAGATCGACGCTCGCCAGCTTCGCCCCCTCCCTGCCCTGCATCGCCAGCAGCAGCCCAAGCGAGGACCACCCGTAGGCGACCCCCGTCTCTACGGCCCGGCGCGCCCCGAGCTGATCGGCGATGCTGTAGAGAAGATCGACCGCGCCGGCCCCTCCGAGCAGCACGGGACATTCATCGCACCGCTTCTGCGCTGCCGCCCAGATATCAGGATACGCCGCCTCGACACTGGTGAGCTTCCAATCGGGAGACAACCACCGCAGCGCCTCTTCCGGCCCGATCGCTTCCCGACGTCCTCTCGCCCTCGCCCGTTCCGCGCCATCGCCTCGGCGCGCGAGACGCTGCCCGACAAGACGCGCGAAGGTCGGCCAGAGCGCCGGCCTCTGCACGTACCACCAGACCTTCTGGGTGTCGGTTGCGGCCACGTCACGTCTCCAAGCGGGATCCGCTGCCGGAACCAGACCGGCAAGCAATCCCCAGGTTGCCGGCGACCGGACGCGGACTCGATCGGGTCGAGACGTCAGGCCGCCTCGGCCAGCTTCTCGGCCTTCTTCACCGCTTCCTCGATGGTGCCGACCATGTAGAAGGCCGGCTCCGGAAGATGATCGTACTCGCCCGCGCACAGGCCCTTGAAGCCCTTGATGGTGTCCGCGAGCTCGACGAACACGCCCGGCGAGCCGGTGAACACCTCGGCCACGTGGAAGGGCTGCGACAGGAAGCGCTCGATCTTGCGGGCGCGTCCGACCGTCAGCTTGTCCTCCTCCGAGAGCTCGTCCATGCCCAGGATCGCGATGATGTCCTGGAGCGCCTTGTAGCGCTGCAGGATCTGCTGCACCTGGCGCGCCACCTGGTAGTGCTCCTCGCCGACGACCGCCGGCTGCAGCATGCGCGAGGTGGAGTCGAGCGGATCGACGGCCGGATAGATGCCCTTCTCCGCGATGCCGCGCGAGAGCACGGTCGTTGCGTCCAGATGCGCGAACGAGGTCGCGGGCGCCGGGTCGGTCAGGTCGTCGGCAGGCACGTAGATCGCCTGCACCGACGTGATCGAGCCCTTGTTGGTGGTGGTGATGCGCTCCTGCAGCGCCCCCATGTCGGTCGCGAGCGTCGGCTGGTAGCCGACCGCCGAGGGAATGCGGCCGAGAAGCGCCGACACTTCTGAACCGGCCTGCGTGAAGCGGAAGATGTTGTCGACGAAGAACAGCACATCCTGGCCCTGGTCGCGGAAATGCTCGGCGACGGTAAGGCCGGAGAGGCCGACGCGGGCACGCGCCCCCGGCGGCTCGTTCATCTGGCCGTAGACGAGGGCGCACTTGGAGCCCTGCCCGCCGCCCTTCTTGTTCACGCCCGATTCGATGAACTCGTGATAGAGGTCGTTGCCCTCGCGGGTGCGCTCGCCGACGCCGGCGAACACCGAGTAGCCGCCATGCGCCTTGGCGACGTTGTTGATGAGTTCCTGGATGAGCACCGTCTTGCCCACGCCGGCGCCGCCGAAGAGGCCGATCTTGCCGCCCTTGGCGTAGGGCGCCAGCAGGTCGACGACCTTGATGCCCGTGACCAGGATCTCGGCTTCCGTCGCCTGATCCACGAACTCGGGCGCCGGCTGGTGGATGCCGCGCTTGATGCTGGTCTTGATCGGGCCTGCCTCGTCCACGGGCTCGCCCACGACGTTCATGATGCGGCCCAGCGTCTCGTCGCCGACCGGCACCTCGATGGCGTTGCCCGTGTCCACGACCTCCTGGCCACGCACCAGGCCTTCGGTCGAGTCCATGGCGATGGCGCGGACCGTGTTCTCGCCGAGATGCTGGGCGACTTCCAGCACCAGCCTCTGGCCGCCGTTGTCGGTCTCGAGCGCATTCAGGATCTCGGGCAGATGATCGCCGAACTGCACGTCCACGACGGCGCCCGTCACCTGGCGCACGCGGCCGATCGACTTTCCGTCCGCTGCTGATGTCTTCGCGGCTGCTGTGGCCATGTCTCGTCCTCTCAAACGGTCTCGTGTCTCGACTTTAGGATCAAACCGCCTCCGCGCCGGAGATGATCTCGATCAATTCCTTCGTGATCATCGCCTGCCGGGTACGGTTGTAGCGCAATGTCAGCTTGTTGATCATGTCGCCGGCATTGCGCGTGGCACTGTCCATGGCGCTCATGCGGGCGCCCTGCTCCGAGGCCGCGTTCTCGAGCAGCGCCCGGAAGATCTGCACCGCGACATTGCGCGGCAGAAGCTCCTCGAGGATCTCGCCCTCGTCAGGCTCGTACTCGTAGACGGCACCGCCGAGATCGGCCGGCTCCTCGCCCGCCGCCACGGTCGCCGGAATGATCTGGAGCGCGGTCGGCTTCTGCGAGATGACCGACTTGAACTCCGCGTAGAAGAGCGTGGCGACATCGAATTCGCCCTGCCGGTACATCTCGAGCACCGTCTGCGCCACGCCATGGGCATTCGCGAACCCGAGCTGGCGCACCGATCTGAGGTCTACGACTTCCACGATCTGGCGGCTGAACAGCCGTTTCAGGATGTCGTTGCCCTTCTTGCCGACGCAGATGAACTTGACTTCCTTGCCCTGTGCGATCAGGCGCTGCGCATGATCGCGCGCGAGACGCGCGATCGAGGTGTTGAAGGCGCCGCAGAGTCCCCGCTCCGCCGTGCAGACGATCAGCAGATGCACCTGGTCGCGCCCCGTGCCCGCGATCAGCGCCGGTGCGTCAGAACGGCCTTCCAGAGCATGCGCCAGGTTCGACAGCACGGCGCTCATGCGCTCCGAATAGGGTCGCGCGGCGAGTGCCGCCTCCTGCGCGCGCCGCAGCTTGGCGGCCGCCACCATCTGCATCGCCTTGGTGATCTTCTGCGTCGCCTTCACCGAAGCGATGCGGTTCCGCAGATCCTTTAGGCTGGGCATCGGAGATGTTGCTCGCTGCTCAGGCCGCGAAGGCTTTGGCGAAGGCGCCGACGACGTCCTTGAGCTTGCCTTCCGTCTCGGGCTTGATCTCCTTGTCCTTGCGGATGGCCTCGAGGATGCCGCCATGGCTCTCGCGCACGTGCCGCAGGAGCCCGTCCTCGAACTTCTTGACCGCGCTCACCGGCAGCGGATCGAGATAGCCGTTCACGCCGGCATAGATCACGACCACCTGTTCCTCGGTCTTGAGAGGCGAGAACTGCGCCTGCTTCAGGAGCTCGGTGAGTCTCGCACCGCGGTTGAGCAGGCGCTGCGTGGCCGCGTCGAGATCGGAGCCGAACTGCGCGAAGGCAGCCATCTCGCGATACTGCGCGAGCTCGCCCTTGATCTTGCCCGCCACCTGCTTCATCGCCTTGATCTGGGCCGAGGAGCCCACACGCGACACCGAGAGGCCGACGTTCACCGCCGGGCGGATGCCCTGGTAGAAGAGGTCCGTCTCGAGAAAGATCTGGCCGTCGGTGATCGAGATCACGTTGGTCGGAATGTAGGCAGAGACGTCGTTCGCCTGCGTCTCGATCACGGGGAGCGCGGTTAGCGAGCCGGCGCCGTTGTCGTCGTTCATCTTGGCGGCGCGCTCGAGCAGGCGCGAATGGAGATAGAAGACGTCGCCCGGATAGGCCTCGCGTCCCGGCGGACGGCGCAGCAGCAGCGACATTTGGCGATAGGCGACGGCCTGCTTGGAGAGGTCGTCATAGGCGATCACGGCATGCATGCCGTTGTCGCGGAAGAACTCACCCATCGTGCAGCCGGCGAAGGGCGCAAGATACTGGAGCGGCGCCGGATCGGAGGCGGTGGCGGCCACGACGATCGAATATTCGAGCGCGCCGTGCTCCTCCAGCGTCTTCACGAACTGGGCAACGGTGGAGCGCTTCTGGCCGCACGCCACGTAGACGCAATAGAGCTTGACCTTCTCGTCGCCGGTCGCGTTGAGCGGCTTCTGGTTCAGGAGGGTGTCGAGAATGACGGCCGTCTTGCCGGTCTGGCGGTCGCCGATGATGAGCTCGCGCTGGCCGCGCCCGATCGGGATCAGGGCATCGATGGCCTTGAGCCCCGTGGACATGGGCTCGTGCACCGACTTGCGCGGGATGATGCCTGGCGCCTTCACGTCGACGCGGCGGCGCTCCGTGGCCTCGATCGGGCCCTTGCCGTCGATCGGATTGCCGAGCGGATCGACGACGCGGCCGAGAAGTCCCTTGCCGACCGGCACCTCCACGATCGCGCCGGTTCGCTTGACGGTGTCGCCTTCCTTGATGTCGCGGTCGGAGCCGAAGATCACGATGCCGACGTTGTCCACCTCGAGGTTCAAGGCCATTCCCCGGATGCCGTTGGGGAACTCCACCATCTCGCCGGCCTGAACATTGTCGAGGCCGTAGACGCGGGCGATGCCGTCGCCGACCGACAGCACCTGGCCGATTTCGGAAACCTCGGCCTCCTCGCCGAAATTCTTGATCTGGCTCTTGAGGATTGCCGAAATCTCGGCGGCGCGAATGTCCATCAGCCGATCCCTTTCATGGCGATCTTGAGATTCGTGAGCTTGGTGCGGAGCGAGCTGTCGATCATGCGCGAGCCGACCCTGACGATGAGCCCGCCGAGGATCGAGGGATCGACCTTGCGCGAGAGCTGCACATCGCTACCGACCGAAGCCTTGAGTTCGGCTTTCAGCCGCTCGACCTGCGCGGAGGACAACTCCTCGGCCGAGACGACCTCGGCGGCGATCTCCCCGCGCGATTCGGCGACGAGGGCGCGGAAGGCACCGATCATATCGCGCACGGCGAAGAGCCGGCGGTTGCGGGCTATGAGCCTGAGGAAGTTGACGGTGAGCTTCTGCGCGCCGGCCTTGGCGAGGATCGCATCCAGCGCCGCGCCCTGCTCCTCGGCGGAGAAGACCGGGCTGCGGACGAGGCGCGAGAGATCCTTGCTTTCGTCCAGAAGCTTGGCGAAGCCGTCGAGATCGGCGCCGATCTTTTCGGTCTGGCCGGCCTCCTGCGCCAGCTCGAAGAGCGCTGTTGCATAGCGTCCGGGCATACCGGTGGCCGAATGTGTCTGGGCGCTCACGGGAAGGTCGTCTCTATCGTCTCGTTCAAGCCATCGTTCCGGATGCGGGTAGCGGCGAAAGCCCTGCCCAAGCAACTGAAAACAATCGATTTTGGCAAAGCCCCTGCACGCGGCAAAAGCGCGTTTCGCTCTGGCCGCGGCCTCGTCTAACACAGGGCCTTACGGCATGCAACAAAGGCCCGGTGGCGGATTGCCGCAATCCATGGAAAACACCTCCACGGACCTGCCGAGAAAGCGCGGCAATCATTGTTCATTTGACGGCATGGGCTTGAGTGGGACAGGTGGGAGAGGAACCCTCCTCGACGGACGAATCATGATGCGAAGCATCCCTGCCCTTCTGCTCTCCGGCCTGATGTTCACGGGCACCGCGCACGCAGCCTGTCAGAATACCGGCAACTTCTCGCGCTGGCTGCAGGAGTTCAGGCAGGAGGCGGCTGCGTCCGGCATCTCCCAGGCGACGATATCGGCGGGCCTCGACAACGTGCGCTTCGACCAGTCGGTCATCGACAAGGACCGTAAGCAGAGCGTGTTCTCGCAGGATTTCCTCCAGTTCTCGGATCGCATGGTCGCGAAATACCGGATGCAGAAGGGCGCGCAGCTCCTGAAGAAGCACGCCAGCACCTTCTCGCGCATCGAGAAGCAGTTCGGCGTTCCGGGCCCGGTCATCGTCGCGTTCTGGGGCCTGGAGACCGACTTCGGCGCCAACCTCGGCAAGAGCTCGACCCTCACCTCGCTCGCCACCCTCGCCTTCGACTGTCGCCGGCCCGAACGGTTCCGCGGCGAGCTGCTTTCGGCGCTCAAGATCATCGAGCGCGGCGACCTCTCACCTTCGGAGATGATCGGCCCCTGGGCGGGCGAGATGGGCCAGACCCAGTTCCTCGCATCGCATTATTTCAACTATGGCGTCGACTTCGACGGTGACGGGCGGGTGAATCTGATCGGGAGCGTCCCGGATGTGCTCGCCTCGACCGCAAACCTCTTGAAGGCGGAAGGCTGGCGCGCCGGTCAGCCCTGGCTGAGAGAGGTGCGTGTGCCGGCCGACATGCCCTGGGATCAGTCCGACCTCGAGATCCACCATCCGCTGTCGCAATGGGGCAAGTGGGGCGTGACCCTTGCCGACGGCAAGCCGCTTTCCGGCAACGCGGAGGTCTCGCTGCTGCTCCCCATGGGACGCAACGGACCGGCTTTCCTCGCCTACCCCAATTTCGACGTCTACACCCAGTGGAACCAGTCGCTGGTCTATGCGACGACCGCCGCCTATTTCGCGACGCGTCTTGCAGGCGCTCCGACAGTCCATCGCGGACGCGGAGCGGAGCCCTTCACCTTCCAGGAGATCGTGGAACTGCAGCGCCGGCTGGCGGCGAAGGGCCACGACGTCGGCAAGATCGACGGCTTCCTCGGCGCCAAGACCCGCGCCGCGGTCAAGGCGGAGCAGCTTCGGGTGGGCATGCCGGCTGACTCCTATCCGACCCACGAGCTGCTGTCGCAACTGCGATAGGGACAGCTTTTCGGGCTGAATGATGGGGCGATCCATTTTCGCTCGTCCCCGCGAAAGCAGGGACCCAGAGCTACACGTTGCTGGATTCCCGCTTACGCGGGAATGCGCGGAGAGTTAGCCCGCTCTAGCAGTCCACCGTGCCACCCGGATGGCCGGTAAGCCTCGCCGCCCAAGCGATGAAGTCTTCCGCCTCGGGCGAGGGCTTTCTCTCCCGCGGCCAGGCCACGTGGTAGCCGAAGCGTGACTGAAGGCTCTCGGCAAGCGGCGCGACGAGCCTTCCCGCCTCGAGATCGTCATCCACGAGTCCCCGCCAGCCGAGCGCCATGCCCAGCCCCCTGCGCGCCGCGTCGATCACCAGCGGATAGCTTTCGATGCTCAAGGCCCGGCGGCCGGCTGCGGCCTCCACGCCGTGACTCGTCAGCCATTGCCGCCAGGTCATCCAGTTCCAGTGCTCGTCCTCCAGCCCGATCAGCGTTTCCTCCGCGAGATCGCTGGGCGCAAGCGACCGGCCGCCGAGATAGTCCGGGCTGCACACGGGAAACACCTCCTCCCCGAAGAGGAGAGCCGAGTCATGCGTCGTCCAGGCTCCTTCCCCGTGGATGAGCGCGACATCGACCTCGCCCGAGAGACAGCGCCGGTCGTCGTCGTCGATGACGAGGCGGAGATTGACCCGCGCGCAGCGATGCAGGAAGCGGCCCAGTCTCGGCAGCAGCCAGAGCGCCGCCATGGACTGGTCGGCCCCGATCGTAAGCCGCGGCGCGCGGGGCCTGGCCTTGAGCTCCCCCGTCGCCGTGCCGACATGCGCGAACGCGTTGACGACAGTGTGCAGGTAATCCCGTCCCTCCGGGGTGAGCTGCACCGCCCGGTGCGCCCGAAGGAAGAGGGCCCGCCCGAGATGCTCTTCCAAGAGCCTGATCTGACGCGATACGGCGGCCTGCGTGACATTGAGCTCGGCTGCCGCCCGGGTGAAGCTCTGGAGGCGCCCGGCAGCCTCGAAGGTCATGAGCGCGGTGAGCGGTGGCAGGCTGCTTTTCATTACCTCAGATCATCTATTTGCGTCAGAACTCATCGTTTGAAGCGAGATCGAGCCTACTTTAAGTAATGCATTCTGACCGAAAGTGTGGGAGGCCGCAATGAACGTGATCAATGTGCAGCGCCGTTCCGGGGACGCCCCGGTATGCGCCGATCCGGCCCAGTCCTTCACGCTTCCGGCCCGCTTCTACACCGATCCCGCGATCTACGAGGCGGAGAAGGCGGCGATCTTCTACCGGAGCTGGTGGTGCGCCGGCCATCGCAGCCAGCTTCCCTCCCCCGGCAGCTACCTGACCGTCGAGATCCACGAACAGGGCGTGTTCGTCACCCGCGACGCGGACGGTAAGCTCAGGGCCTTCTACAATGTGTGCCAGCACCGGGGCCACGAGCTCGTGCAGGGCCAGGGACAGGCGAAGATGTTCACCTGCCCCTATCACGCCTGGACCTACAATCTCGACGGTACGCTGCGCACCGCCAGGCTCACCAAATCCATGCCCGACTTCAAGGCTTGCGACTTCGCATTGAAGCCCGTGCGGGTGGAGGAATTTTGCGGCTTCGTCTTCGTCAATCTCGACCCGGACGCGGTGCCGCTCGCCGAGCAGACTGGCGACCTCGCGCAGGAGATCCGGACCTATGCTCCCCGCATCGACGAGATGGTCTATGTCCACCGCCACACCTACGACGTGAAGGCGAACTGGAAGGTGCTGATCGACAACTTTCTCGAGTGCTACCACTGCCACGCGGCGCACAAGGACTTCGTCGACCTCGTCGACATGGACAGCTACCGCAACATCATCAACGGCGCCTATGTGAGCCAGATCGCGGAGACGCCGAAGAGCACGAACGCCCGCGCCTACAGCTTCAAGCCCGGCGAGGTCGATTTCGGCTATGCCGGCTGGTACCTGTGGCCGAACCTCACAATCTGGATCTATCCGGGCGAGGCCAACATCTCGACGCTCATCATGATCCCCAAAGGTCCCGGCCGCACGGTCGAGCATCTCGACTGGTTCCTGCCCACGACTACGATCAGCAAGCAGGTCGCCGACGCGATGACCTACATGGACAAGACGCTGCAGCCGGAGGACATCGGCCTCTGCGAGAGCGTCCAGAAGGGGCTGAAGTCCAGAGGCTACAACCAGGGCCGCTTCGTCATCGACCCCGGCCACCCGGAAATCTCCGAGCATGCCGCCCATCACTTCCAGCGGCTTGTGGCCGAGGCGCTCCAGGCGACGCTCGACTGAGGCCGTCGCGAGGCCTTCAATACATCTTGTTGACGCTGTCGGCGGCGGGCAGCGCCGGCGCCGGTGCGCTCGACCCGACGGGCACGCACTGGAACTGCCGGTGGATGGCCGCCGCCCAGTCCTTGGCGCGCGCCTTGAGCTTCCGGTCGTCGGTCTGCATGCGGCCGCGGCTGACCAGGATACCCATGTCCGCCCCGTGATAGCGGTAGTCGCCGCCCGTATAGACGCGCAGATAGAACGCCTCGTTCTCCCCCGACACCAGGAACCAGTCGATCGACTTCCTGACGAGCGAGATGTCGCCCTTCTCGTCCATGCGCCAGATCCCCGAGGCGGGCGCCTTGGTGATCATCTCCACCTGGTCGCCCGGCCATTTGAGGACGAGCTGGCTCCAATTGTCAAACTCGGCCCAGCGCTTCTGCACCTTGTCGAGGTCGATCTCCCAGTCGACGTCCATGAACTCGAGCATGTGGAAGAGGAAGACCGGGCAGCCGCCATAGGTCGAGGTCACGAGATTGGTGAGCGGGCTCGCCCCGGAGATGCGCGGATTGATCTCGCCGAGATAGACCTTGCGGCTGTCGGCATCGATCAGGAAGTCCATGCAGAAGGCGCCCTTGTAGCCCTCCTTGTAGAGCTGGTCGCCGAGCTTGCGCGCCATGGTCAAGACCTGCCGGCGCTCGCTCTCGAGTCCGCCCGTGAACATGTCGTTGCCGCACCAGCCGCCCTTGTAGGGCGTGATCTCGGCGAAGCCCGTGATATCGGTCTGGATCGGCCCGACGAGCGTGCCGTGCCGCGTCGCCACCGCCTCCACCGTTCCCGGCAGGTGGCGGACATAGCGCATGACCTTGAGCTCCTCGTCCTTCACCTTCTCCGCGCACTTCGTCCAGTCGGCCTCCGACTTGACGAAGAAGGTGGTGCGGCCGGAATCGCCGTAGGGCGTCTGGACCACGAGGTTGTCGCCGAGCCTGCCCTTGCCCGCCAGCGCCCGAAGCTGCTCATAGGTCTTCGCGCGGCCCATGATGTTGGGCGCGCTCGCGATGCCGGCGGCGTTGCCGAGGCGGGTCGTCACCATCTTGGAATCGATGTGCTTCCGTAGCTTGCAGCGCGGCAGCGCGATCTTGAGACCAAGACCCTTGGCGAGCTCCTCCGTTTCCTCGTCGAACATGACCAGGAGCATGAGCCCCTTGCCGCGCGAGAGGATCTTTTCCCGCACCTCTTTGTGGCGAAGCAGGTAGTTGTTCACGTCCTCGATCGAGCGGAACTCGTGCGGCCCGTGCTCGCGCGGCACCGTGACCTTGGGGTGCGAGGCGTCGAAGGAATCGAAGTAGGTGATGTACTCGAATCGGTTGATCCAGCGCCCCAGCCCCAGAAGGTTGTAGGCGGTGGGGGAAACCATCCAGATCGGCGCTTCGTTCTTGCGGAAGTAGGCGTAGATATCCGATAGGCTCGTGAGCTTGGGCTTCTTCCTCGCCATGACGGTCCCCCTCCCCAACGGCCTATCATCGCAGGATTTTTACGGTCCGCTCAAGCCATGTTTGGGGCTGTCCGCCCTCCTGCAAACGCCCCCCGGTTACCCTGCCGGCCAATAAAATCGTTCATATGCGGTTCAACTCAGATGGAGTAGCTTGTGGCGATGGAACATGGGGTGCGTGTCATGCGAACCACGATTCTGGCCGTCCTTTCGATGTGCATGCTCTTGGCCCAGAGCGCCTATGCCGCGGCTGAGAAACGTGTCGCGCTG
>JBFXDI010000061.1:0-22919 GCA_050181295.1 Parvibaculaceae bacterium
CGGTCATCCCCCGCCGCTTATTCCAGGGCAGCCTTGATGGTTGTTGGTGCCGGATCGGCGCGCGCAGTCCGGAAAAGACGAGGGAAATGCGGGTAATCCGCTCCACCCCCCTTCCGAGAAGGTTGTAGGGATGCCACATTCCGTCAGCGGCCGTGATAGGCTGTCTTTGACGGAATCCGATCCATGACGCGCGCATCCCAGAACCCGACGCTCGCGGGGACAGCCCTCCACGCCTGGCGCCGCGCCGCGAGCGGGCGGCCATGATGCGTCAATACGAGCTGGTCGAGCGCGTCACGTCCTACGATCCGGACGCCGACGAGACTTTGCTCAACCGCGCCTATGTCTATGCCATGAAGGCGCACGGGCATCAGGTGCGCGCCTCGGGCGACCCGTATTTCTCCCATCCCCTGGAAGTCGCGGCGATCCTGACCGACCTCAAGCTCGACGACGCGACCGTCATCGCGGCGCTGCTTCACGACGTTATCGAGGACACCGACGCCACCCACAAGGAGATAGCCGAGCTTTTCGGCTCCGAGATCGCCGATCTCGTGGAGGGTCTCACCAAGATCAAGCGGCTCGACCTCGTCACCAAGGAGGCCGCCCAGGCCGAGAACCTCAGGAAGCTCCTGCTCGCCGTCGCCAAGGACATCCGGGTGCTGCTGGTGAAGCTCGCGGACCGGCTGCACAACATGCGCACGCTCGAGCACATGCTCCCCGAGAAAGCCCAGCGCATCGCCCAGGAGACGCTCGACATCTACGCGCCGCTCGCCGGCCGCATGGGCATGCAGAACTTCCGAGAGGAATTGGAGGACATCTCCTTCCGGGTCCTCAATCCGGGCGCCTACGAGACGATCAGCGAGCGCCTAAGCCTCATCCGCCAGCAGAGCCAGGCCGCCATCGCCGCCATCGAGTCGGCGCTCAAGACCGAACTTCTGGACAACCACATCGAGGCCGAGGTCAGGGGCCGCGAGAAGCGGCCCTATTCCATCTGGCGCAAGATGGAACGGAAGTATCTGAGCATCAGCCAGCTCTCGGACATCTTCGGCTTCCGTGTCGTCGTGCCGACGGTGGACGATTGCTATCGCGCCTTGGGGATAGCGCACCGCAACTGGCGCGCCATTCCCGGCCGCTTCAAGGACTACATCTCCAACCCCAAGCAGAACGAATACCGCTCGCTGCACACGACCATCATCGGGCCGCAGCAGATGCGGGTGGAGCTTCAGATCCGCACGCCCCAGATGCACGAGGTGGCGGAGCGGGGCGTGGCCGCCCACGGCTTCTACAAGGATGCGCCGAGCAGCGGGGATGCGGAGAAGGGGGTCCGCTACGCGGGCCGGGATTCCTCCGCCTATCGCTGGCTCCGCCACCTCATCGACATCCTCTCGGAGGGCGATAATCCCAAGGAGTTCCTGGAGCATACGAAGCTCGAGCTGTTCCACGACCAGGTCTTCGCCTTCACCCCCAAGGGCGACCTCATCGCGCTGCCGAAGGGTGCCAACGCCATCGACTTCGCCTATGCCGTCCACACGAGCGTCGGCAATTCCTGCGTCGGCTGCCGCATCAATGGCCGCCACGCGCCGCTGATGACGGAGCTCGAGAACGGCGACCAGGTGGAGATCATCCGCTCCAAGGCGCAGGTTCCGCCGGCGGCGTGGGAAAGGATCGCCGTCACGGGCAAGGCCCGCGCCGCCATCCGCCGCGCCACGCGGGTCGCGGTGCGCGAGCAGTATGCCGGGATAGGCAAGGAAATCCTGGAGCGCGCCCTGGTCCGGATCGGCAACCGCTATGCCGAGAAGGACGTCATTTCGGCCCTGCCGCGACTCGGCGTGAAGGATCTGGGGGACGCGCTCTCGGCCATCGGCCGGGGCGAGATCTCGAGCGACGAGGCGCTGCGCGCCATGGGGCTGTCGCCCGATTCCAAGAAGGAAAGCCGCCGCTCCTGGCTCAAGGTGCTGCGCCGCCGCAAGAAGGAGCCTTCCATCCCGGTGCGCGGCGTCAACCGCGACCTGCCCATCCGCATCGCGTCCGAGACCGGAGCCATCCCGGGCGAGCGGATCGTCGGCATCGTGACGCCGGGGGAGGGCATCACCATCTATCCGATCTTCGCCCGCGCCCTGCAGGCGTTCGACGACGAGCCGGAACGGTGGATCGACCTTGCCTGGGACGTGGTCGAGGAGGAGCAGCGCTATCCGGCCCGCATCAAGGTCGTGATCCTGAACGAGATGGGCGCCCTGGCGCAGGCGACGGGCGCCATCAGCGACAACGGCGGCAACATCGACAATCTCCAGATGGTCAACCGCGCCAGCGATTTCTACGACCTGGACATCACCATCGAGGTCACCGACGTCAAGCACCTCAACCAGATCATGGCGCAGCTCCGCGCCCAACCGCTGGTGAGCGCCGTTTCGAGAATGACAGGATAGGCCGGCATGTTCTGCGACGAGACGGCGATTGCCGAGAGGGCGTGGGATCGATAACCCATAGGCCATGCTGTTCCGACCCCGGGAAAAGCCGGACCTCGCATCGAGGCTCAGGAATGCGCTCTGGCCGCGCGGCGGACCCGCTCGCGGCTGGCGCTATATCGGCTACCGCGTGCGCCGCATCGCCGCGAGCCCGCATGCGGTGGCGCTGGGTTTTGCGATCGGGGCCTTCGCCTCGTTCACCCCCTTCATCGGCTTTCACATGGCGCTGGCCGCCGCACTCGCCTTCTTTTCCGGCGGCAGCATCCTGGCCTCGGCCTTCGGGACGCTCGTGGGCAACCCCTTCACCTACCCCCTGATCTGGGTCACCACCTACGACCTCGGCGGCCTGCTGCTTGGTGGCGAGACGAGGGATTCCATCGATCTTCGCTTCGCCGATGGCACGTTCGGGCTGCTTTTCCACGATCCGGCCGCGTTCTGGCGGGCTTTCTGGCATGTGCTCGAGCCCGTGGTCTGGCCCATGACCGTCGGCGCCATGCCGCTGGGGCTGGCGGCTGCCGTTTTCTGCTACGGATCGGTCCGCTGGGCCATCGGACGCTACCGGGAGCGGCAGATCGAGCGCCTCAGGGCGCGGCAGCCCTGAGCAGCCATGATCATCGGGATAGGCAGCGATCTCCTCGACATCCGGCGCATCGAGCGCACGCTCGAGCGCTTCGGCCCGCGCTTCATCGAACGGGTCTTCACCCCCGTCGAGCGCGCCAAGGCCGAGCGCCGGGCGGCTCGCGCCGCAACCTATGCCAAGCGCTTCGCCGCCAAGGAAGCCTGCTCGAAGGCGCTCGGCACCGGCTTCCGCAACGGCGTCTATTTCCGCGACCTGGGCGTCGTGAATGCGCCTTCCGGGCGGCCGACCATGGTCCTGACGGGCGGCGCCCGCACTCACCTCGACCGGATCACGCCGGCGGGGCATGAGGCGGTCGTCCACCTGACGCTCACCGATGACTATCCCTACGCCCAGGCATTCGTGATCATCATGGCGGCACCGTTGCGGGCGTGAGGCACGATCGCTATCTGTTGCCTGGTTGCAACAGTGCTGGTCGCAGATTTGGCCATTTCGGCCGTAACGTTGCGACCGCCGGTGTCACAGGTTAATGAGGACAGCATTCGAGCCCGTCTGCGGCGCAAGGCAGCCGGCGGTGCTAGGGCGGGTTTGATGGTGGCGAAGACTCAGGAAGCGCGGAAAAAGTCCGAGGATGGCGTTTGGGAAACGATCAAGGTCGTCCTGCAGGCGCTGGCGATCGCCTTCGTCATCCGCATGTTCTTCTTCCAGCCCTTCAACATTCCTTCGGGCTCGATGATTCCGACTCTCAGGGTCGGAGATTACCTCTTCGTCAACAAGCTCTCCTACGGCTACGGCCCGTACTCCTTCAACCTGACGTTCAGCATCTTCGGGACGCAGCTCTTCAAGTTCGGGCCGATGCCGTTTTCGGGCCGTGTCTTCGAAGGCATGCCGGAGCGCGGCGACGTCGTGGTCTTCAAGCTGCCGACCGACAACGAGACCGACTACATCAAGCGGGTCATCGGGCTGCCGGGCGACCGCATCCAGGTCCGCGAGGGCGTCCTCTACATCAACGGCGAGGCGGTCAAGCGCGAGCGGATCGAGGATTTCGCGGAGCCCGACGAGATCGGCTATGGGCGCCACATCCGGCAATACCGCGAGACGCTCCCCGACGGCGTCACCTACATCACCCATGATCTCAGCGAGGATTCGGTCGGCGACAACACGCAGGAATATGTCGTCCCGGCGAACCACTTCTTCATGATGGGCGACAACCGCGACAATTCCACCGACAGCCGCTTCCCGAGCGTCGGTCCGGTGCCCTACGAGAACCTGATCGGCAAGGCGAACATCATCTTCTTCTCCCACCGTCCGGGCGTCTCGCTTTTCGAGATCTGGCGCTGGCCGATCGAAATCCGCTGGAACAGGCTTCTCAACTGGGTTCGCTGAGCATGTCCGGGCGCTCGCAGGAGGCCTTGAGGGCGCTCTGCGAACGCATCGGCCACACCTTCAAGGACCTCGATCTCCTCGACCGGGCGCTCACCCATGCGAGCCATCTGACGACGGGGCGCAAGGACTACGAGCGGTTGGAGTTCCTGGGCGACCGGGTGCTCGGGCTCGTGGCGGCGGAAGAGCTCTACAATCGCTTCCCGCGCAGTTCCGAGGGCATGCTGGCGCGCCGGTTCGTGGTTCTGGTTAGGCAGGACGCCTGCGCCGAGGTGGCGCGTGAGCTCGGACTTCCCGACTATATCCGGAAAGGTCAGCGCGCCGGCGGGCTCGCCAACAATCCGCGCGTCCTCGGTGACGCCTGCGAGGCGCTCATAGCCGCCGTCTATCTCGACGGCGGGCTGGAGGCGGCGCGAGGTTTCATCCTGCGCTACTGGCAGCCCTTCTTCGAACGCGCGGCCAAGATCGACAAGGATCCGAAGACCGCGCTGCAGGAATGGGCGCTGGGCGCAGGCCTCCCCCTGCCGGCCTATATCGAGGAGACCCGTTCCGGGCCCGATCATGCGCCGATCTTCGTCATGAGCGTCGAGGTGGAAGGTCTGGAGGCCGCGACCGGGGAGGGGCCGACCAAGCGCAGCGCCGAGCAGAACGCCGCGGAAGCCTTTCTTGCACGCCAGGGCATCTGGCGGTGAGCGCCACCCGCGCGGGCTTCGTCGCCATTCTCGGGGTCCCCAATGCCGGCAAGTCGACGCTGGTCAATCAGCTCGTCGGCTCGAAAATCTCGATCGTCACGCCCAAGGTGCAGACCACGCGCAGCCGCGTGCGCGGCATCGTCATCGCGGGGGAAACGCAGCTTGTGCTCGTGGACACGCCCGGCATCTTCGCCGCCAAGCGCAAGCTCGAGCGGGCCATGGTGGAGGCGGCCTGGAGTGCTGCGTCGGACGCCGACGCCGTCGTGCTTGTCGCCGATGCCCGCCACGGGCTGGACGAGGGGACCGAGGCGATCATTTCCGGCCTCGAACGGGCAGGGGCCGAGCCCGCGCTGGCCCTGAACAAGGTCGATCTCATGCAGCGCGACAGGCTGCTGCCGGTTGCAAGGGCATTCTCCGACCGGATGAGTTTCCTGCGGACCTTCATGGTCAGCGCCGCCACTGGCGACGGCGTGGAAGACCTCAAGTCGTGGCTCGCCGCGCGGATGCCCGAGGGTCCCTGGCTCTATCCGGAGGACCAGGTCGCTGATCTGCCGCTGCGGCAGCTCGCGTCCGAGATCACGCGCGAGCAGCTTTTCCTGAAGCTGCACGAGGAGCTTCCCTATTCGCTCACCGTCGAGACTGAACTCTGGCAGGAGCGCAAGGACGGCTCGGTTCGGATCGAGCAGGTGATCTTCGTCGAGCGCGAGAGCCAGCGGAAGATCATCCTCGGCAGGCAGGGCCAGCAGATCAAGGCGATAGGGCAGGCGGCCCGCATCGGGATCGCCGAGGCCATAGGCCAGCCCGTGCATCTTTTCCTGTTCGTGAAGGTACGCGAGAAATGGACCGAGGATTCGGAGCGGCTGCGCATGATGGGCCTCGAGCCGCCCAGGAAGTAGGGACGATGTTCCGCGGGTCCACCCACCGTCATTGCCGGGCTTGACCCGGCAATCCATGAACACCGCGCCGCCGATGCGGGATATTCTGTGTTCATGGATGCCCGGAACGGGTCCGGGCATGACAATCGGATATCCCCGAGCGCCGTGGCATGCAATGGCAGGATGAAGGCATAGTTCTGGGCGTGCGCCGGCATGGCGAGACGGCGGCCATCGCCGACGTGCTGACGCGCGACCACGGACGCCATCTGGGCCTCGTGCGCGGCGGCCGATCGCGCGCCATGCGGCCGGTGCTGCAGGCGGGCAACACGGTCTCCGCCCGCTGGAGCGCAAGGATCGCCGACCATCTCGGCACCTTCGTGCTGGAACCCATGGGCATGCGCGTGGCGCGCATCATCGACGACCGCTTCAAGCTCGCCGGCCTTGCGACGCTCACGGGGCTCTCGGCGCTGCTGCCGGAACGCGAGCCGCATGCGCGCATCTTCGAGGCCCTGAAGGTGGCGCTCGATGCGCTCGATGACGACCGGGTCTGGCCGGCGGTGCTGGTGCGCTTCGAACTCGGTCTCCTGGACGAACTCGGATTCGGGCTCGACCTCTCGCGCTGCGCCGCGACCGGCTCGCGCGACAATCTCGTCTATGTCTCGCCGAGAAGCGGGCGCGCGGTGGGCGCCGAAGCCGGGGCCAGCTACAGGGAGCGGCTCCTGGCGCTGCCCTCCTTTCTCCTCGGCTCGCAGGCCGATCCTCCGGGTGGTGCGGGCGTTCTCGACGGGCTGAGGCTCACGGGCTACTTCCTCGACCGGCACGTCTTCCATCCGCGCGGACTTGTCCCGCCGGATGCCCGCCGATACGTGCTAGAACGCCTCGAACGCGAAGCCCTCCCGGAGATCCCTTGATGCTTGGACGCCTGAACCATGTCGCCATCGCGGTGCCGGATCTCGAGAAGGCCGCCGCCGTCTATCGCGACATGCTCGGCGCCAGGGTGTCCGATCCGCAGGCGGAAGCCGCGCATGGCGTCACCGTCGTCTTCGTGGAGCTGCCGAACACCAAGATCGAGCTTCTGGAGCCCTTGGGCGAAGGCTCGCCGATCCAGGCTTTCCTGGAGCGCAATCCGGCGGGCGGCATCCACCATGTCTGCTACGAGGTCGCCGATATCATTGTCGCCCGCGACCGGCTGTCTAGCAGTGGTGCGCGGGTGTTGGGCAGCGGCGAGCCGAAGATCGGCGCCCACGGCAAGCCGGTCCTCTTCCTGCATCCGAAGGATTTCTGCGGTACGCTCGTGGAGCTGGAGCAGGCCTAGGCCCGATCCGACAGGCTGATGATCCCATGAGCTGGACGAGCGCGATCGCCATTTACTTCATCCTCTGGTGGCTGGTGCTGTTCACCGTGCTGCCCTGGGGATCGGAGAGCGCACATGAGACGGGTACCGAAAGCGCCTCCGGCCACGCCCCGAGCGCTCCCCTCAATCCGAGGCTTGCCTGGAAGTTCGCCATCACCACCGCGCTTTCGGCCATCGTCTTTGCGGTGGTCTACTGGCCGATCCACGAAGGCTGGCTGACGATCGACAGCATCCCCTTCCTTCCTACCTTCGAGAAGCACTGAGACGTGAATGGGCGGCCTGTCCTTCGACAGGGCTCAGGACGAGACCCTTATGCTGGAGACCTCGGTCTCTTTATCTCCCTCGCTACCGCATGATAACTCCCGAGAATGAAAATCGAGACGACTTTCAACCCGGCGGAGCAAGATCGGAAACAGCTGAAAGAGAGCTTTCGGCTGTACGACCTGTCGATTATTCCAAACCTTCCGTCCGAAGACGAAGAGCAGCTGGTGGCGGTGTATCTGCGGCGCGATGACGGGACGCTCGGCGGGGGAGTAGAAGCGAATATTTACTGGGACGGCGTGGAAATCGAGATTCTATGGGTGTCCGAAGAATTGCGTGGCGCGGGGTTCGGCACTCGATTGATGCAAGAGGTGGAAAAGCAGGCGAAGGAGAAGGGGGCCGGTATCGCTTTTCTGAAAACAGGCGAGGCGCGAGAATTCTACGAGAGTCTCGGGTATGAAGTGTACGGGATTTTGGAAGACCGCCCGATCGGTACGAAGCTCTATCACATGAAGAAGCGCCTGCGAAAATAGCGTCGTTTCGCCGCCAGATTTAGGGGTCCACTCCCTAGTTCGAGAAGCGGTCAACCGGGGCTGTTACACGCACGAGGAGGCCGTCGCCCGGCCACGTGCGCTCGATGGTGCCGCCGAGCTGGCCCGTGACGGCCCGGTCCGCCATCTGCGACCCGAAGCCCCGGCGATCGGGCGGGCCGATGATCTCCGGCCCGCCGCTCTCCCGCCAGGTGAGCTCATAGGTGTCGCCGTTGCGCGTTCCGGCGATGGCCACATGCCCATTCTCGGTCGCGAGCGAGCCGTATTTGAGGGCGTTGGTGGCGAACTCATGCACTATGAGGGCGAGGGCAGTCGCCGCGCCCGAGCCCACGGGCAGATCCTCGCCCGTGATCGTGAAGCGCTCGCGCTGCGACTGGCCGTAGGGCTCGAGCAGCGCCCGGATGAGCCCGTGCAGCGTCTGCTCGAGGCGCGCGGGCTCGCCCTCGCCCGACGGCCGCACATAGTCGTGAGCCCGCGACAGGGAGGCGAGGCGGCCACGCAGCGCGGCTGAGAAATCCGCGGCCTCCGGATAGTCGCGGGCGGAGAGCGAGATGAGGCCGCTGGTGAGGGCGAAGATGTTCTTGATGCGGTGATTGAGCTCGCGCGACACGAGGATGCGCGCTTCCTCCGCCTCCTTGCGCTCCGAGATGTCGACGACGACACCCGTCAGCTTGACGGCGCGCCCGGACTCGACGCGGCTGATGCGCCCGACGGCCGTCATCCAGCGGAAGGAGCCGTCGGCCTTCGGCACGCGGTAGTCGACGCGCAGGCGCGCCCGCTCGCGCAGCGCCGCCAGCACCTTCTCGCGCACATGGCCGCGATCCTCCGGATGCACGAGGTCGAGATAGAGATCCGGATCGGCGCCCTCTTCGGCGAGTTCGGGCGCGATGCCGTAGAGCCTTGCGAAGCGGGCATCGCCATGGATGCGGTTTGCCTCCACATCCCAGGCCCAGGTTCCCACGACGCGCGAGGCGTCGAGAGCCTCCTCCAGCCGCTCCTCGCTCTCCTTGAGGCGCAGGTCGACGTCGAGCGCCTCCGTGATGTCCGTGTTGGTGCCGAACCAGCGGAAGATCCGTCCTGTCTCGTCGCGAAACGGCATCGCGCGCGTCAGGAACCATCTGTAGTCGCCATGGCGGGATCTTAAGGGGAACGTGTGCTCCCAGGGAGAACCGGTCTCAAGGGCCCTGGACAGCCCCTCGCCGACGTCGGCGGCATGGTCGGGATGGATGAGGTCGCGCCATTTCTGGCCCAGCACCGCGTCCGGCGTGGTGCCCGTGAAGTCATACCAGCGCCTGTTGAACCAGAAGATGCGGCCGCCCGGATCGGCCATCCAGGTGAGCTGCGAAATGGAGTCGGCCATGATGCGGAAGCTTGTCTCGCTGTCCGCCCGGAGGCGCAGCGTGCGCCGTAGCTCGAGCTGCGTCATGACCTGCTGCGCCAGGGTGTGCAGCGCTTGCGCCTGCACTTCGGTCAGCCCTTGGGGCCTCGGCGCATGGTCGAGCACGCACAGCGTGCCGAGCGGCAGGCCGTCCGGCGTCTCAATGACGGCGCCCGCATAGAAACGGAAATGCGGCGGTCCGCTCACGAGGGGGTTCACGGCCGTCCTTGGATCGAGCCTCGTGTCCGGGACGACGAAGAGCCCACCCTGCTGGATGGCATGCCGGCAGATGGAGGAATCGAGCGGCGTCTCCCGCACGTCTATCCCCTCGGCCGCCTTGAACCACTGCCGGTCCTCGGCGACGAAGCTCACGAGCGCCACCGGAGCCGCGCAGACGGCGCCGGCGAGCTTCGCCATGTCCTCGAACGCCGCCTCGGGCGGGGTGTCGAGAATTCGGTAATCGTGGAGAGCTGAAAGCCTTGCCGCTTCCGACCAGCCGCTCGGAACGTCAGTCACTTGCCAATGCGCCATGGACAGAACGCTTTCCCGCCTCGAACGTGCCTCCCGCAGCATCGCAGATGTCCGGGCCCATGCGGCTCCCGGCGGTGCGCCTGTCAGGATTCGGGTTTAACGGCAGCAAAAGAAAAAGCAAGGCCGAAGCCTTGCTTGTTTGAGTAACGTAGCGTCGCTACTCGCTGCCGCCCTTTTTAGGGCTTGCGGGCGGGCTGCTGCCTATAGGCGCGCCAAGCGACCAGCACCTCCCCAGACTCGGGACCGTATCCGGATCGAAGCTCCGGCCGCTCCATCTCATTGAGACGACACTAGCATATCGGCAAGGCCTGTCGAGTGAAACATGACAGTGGAATGGCATATTTTTGGTGGCGGCCCGGAGCATGCGATCCATCGCCGGTTGCCCGGGTCCGAGCATCTTTGTTTCCCGCATGAGATCGCGTAAGAGAGGCAGCCTGCCAGCCAGCCTCAGAGGATTTTTTCATGCGGCTCAGCCAGTATTTCATGCCGATTCTGCGAGAGGCTCCGAAGGAAGCCGAGATCGTCTCGCACCGGCTCATGCTGCGCTCGGGCATGATCCGCCAGGAGAGCGCTGGCATTTATTCCTGGTTGCCGCTCGGCTTCAAGGTGCTCAAGAAAATCGAGCAGATCGTTCGCGAGGAGCAGAACCGCTCGGGCGCCATCGAGGTGCTGATGCCGACCATCCAGTCGGCCGATCTCTGGCGGAAATCCGGCCGTTACGACGACTACGGCAAGGAGATGCTGCGCATCAAGGATCGGCACGAGCGCGACATGCTCTACGGCCCGACGAATGAGGAGATGATCACCGACATTGTCCGGTCGGGCGTGCAATCCTACAAGGATCTGCCGCGGAACCTCTACCATATCCAGTGGAAATTCCGCGACGAGGTGCGCCCGCGCTTCGGGATCATGCGCGGGCGCGAGTTCCTGATGAAGGATGCCTATTCCTTCGACCTCTCCTACGAGGCGGCCAGACACTCCTACAACAAGATGTTCGTCGCCTACTTGAGAACCTTCGCCCGGATGGGGCTGAAGGCCATACCCATGAGCGCCGACACGGGGCCGATCGGAGGCGACTTGAGCCACGAGTTCCTCATCCTCGCCGACACCGGCGAGAGCGCCGTCTATTTCGACCGCGACTTCTACGACATGGACTGGACGGCCATGGAAATCGATTTCGACGACGTGGAGAAGGTGGCGGCCCTGGTCAACGATTTCACGGCCAAGTACGCGGCCTCCGACGAGAAGCACGATCCGGCGGAATTCGAGCGTCAGGTGCCCGAGGCGCGCCGCCTCAACGGTCGCGGCATCGAGGTCGGCCATATCTTCCATTTCGGCGCCAAGTATTCGAAGCCGCTGGGCTGCGTGGTGCAGGGGCCGGACGGCCAGCCGATCACCATCCAGTCGGGCTCCTACGGCATCGGGGTGTCGCGGCTTCCCGCCGCCATCATCGAGGCGAGCCACGACGAGGCCGGCATCATCTGGCCCGAGCCCGTGGCGCCCTTTAAGGTGGGGCTCATCAACATCAAGTCCGGCGATCCGGAGACCGATGCCGCCTGCGACCGGATCTATCGTGCGCTGGAAGCAAAGGGCGTCGAGGTGCTCTATGACGACCGCGACGACCGCCCGGGCGCGAAATATGCCGTCATGGACCTCGTCGGCATACCGTGGCAGGTGATCATCGGTCCGCGCGGGCTGAAGGACGGCGAGGCGGAGATCAAGAACCGGCGCACCGGCGAGCGCGAGAAGATGCCGCTCGACCGCGTGGTAGAACGGTTCGGGAGCTGACAGGGGCGTGAGGTGACAGCCGCCGTGGGGGATACGCGGCCGTTTTCGGCCTTCGAGCGCATGGTGGCCTTCCGCTATCTGAGGGCGCGCCGGCGCGAGGGCTTCATCTCGGTCATCGCGGGCTTCTCCTTCGTCGGCATCATGCTGGGCGTCGCGACGCTGATCATCGTCATGGCCGTGATGAACGGCTTCCGCGCGGAACTCCTGAGCAAGGTGCTGGGCTTCAACGGCCACATCATGGCCTATTCCAACAAGTCTGAGCAGTTGCCGGATTTCCAGTCCGTAACGCAGCAGATCCTGGCCGTCCCGGGCGTGACGAAGGCCATGCCCTTCATCGAGGCGCAGGCCATGGCGAGCTCCGCCCGCGCCGCCACGGGCGCGCTGGTGCGTGGCATCCGGGAGGCGGACCTCAAGTCGCTCACGAGCGTCAACAACGACAAGCTGCGCGGCACCCTCGACGGCTTCGACCAGTCGGACGGCGTCGCCATCGGCTACCGGCTTGCCTGGAAGCACGGCCTGGGGCTCGGGGACCAGCTCACCATCATTTCTCCAGAGGGCCCCGCCACCATCATGGGCACCGCGCCCCGCATCCGCTCCTTCCCGATCGTGGCGGTGTTCGAGATCGGCATGTCGGAATACGACCAGAGCGTGGTCTACATGCCGCTTCCCGACGCGCAAGAATATTTCGTAGTGGAGGACGGGGTGACCGGCATCGAGATCATGGTCGACAACCCGGACAAGGTCGACGCCTATGTCAGAACGCTCACCGACAAGACCGGCACCGGCGTCCAGTACGTCACCTGGCAGCGCTCCAACGAGACCTTCTTCAACGCGCTGCAGGTCGAGCGCAACGTGATGTTCCTGATCCTCACCCTCATCATCCTGGTGGCGGCGCTCAACATCGTCTCCGGCCTTATCATGCTGGTGAAGGACAAGGGCCGCGACATCGCCATCCTGCGCACCATGGGGGCCACCAAGGGCGCCGTGCAGCGCATCTTCTTCATGACCGGCGCCGCCATCGGCATCACGGGCACCGCCGCGGGCATCCTGCTTGGCGTCATCGTCTGCCTGAATGTGGAGCGCATCCGCCAGTTCCTGTCCTGGGTGACGGGGACCGAGCTCTTCTCGCCCGAGCTCTACTACCTCTCACAGCTTCCGGCCGACCTCGACTGGGGCCAGACCATCTCGGTGGCGCTCATGTCGCTGGCGCTGTCCTTCCTGGCGACCCTCTATCCCTCGCTTCGCGCCGCGAAGCTCGATCCCGTCGAAGCTCTGCGCTACGAATGAGCGCCCCCGTCTCGCATGCCTCTCTCGCGGCGCTGGAGCTCAGGAACGTGGCCAGATCCTACAGCCAGGGCGAAACCCGGCTCGAGATCTTCACCAACGTCAATCTCTCCCTGCGCGCGGGCGAGATCACGGCGCTCGTCGGCCAGTCGGGCGCCGGAAAATCCTCGCTCCTTCATATCGCCGGCCTGCTCGAGGCCCCGACTTCCGGCGAGGTCGCCATCGCCGGGCGCGACTGCACCGGCCTCGACGACCTGTCGCGCACCCGCATCCGGCGGCTGGCGATCGGCTTCGTCTACCAGTTCCACCACCTCCTGCCGGAGTTCTCCGCGCTGGAGAATGTCGTCATCCCGCAGCTCATCGGAGGGGCCGAGCGCGCGGCCGCTGAGGGCCGTGCCCGTGAGCTTCTCGTCCGCCTCGGGCTCGAGAGCCGGCTGACGCACCGTCCGGCGGAGCTTTCCGGCGGCGAGCAGCAGAGGGTGGCCATCGCCCGCGCCATCGCCAACCGGCCGCTCCTGCTCTTGGCCGACGAGCCGACCGGCAACCTCGATCCGCGCACCGCCGCCCAGGTCCATTCGGAGTTTCTGCACCTCATCCGCGACGAGGGGCTCGCGGCCTTGATCGCCACCCACAATCTCGAGCTCGCGCGCCGCATGCACAGGGTGCTGCGGCTGGAGCAGGGGCTCCTCGTGGAGGAGCGGCGATGAAGGCGGTGTTCAATGCGGTGCAGCTCGGCCATCGCCCGACCCGCTACCTGACCCATGGCAACCTCGTGGGCTATCCCGAGCAGCCCGAGCGGGTGCGGGCGCTCCTGGCGGGCGCGCGCAAGGCCGGGGCCGACATCCGCGCCGCCTACGCCTTCGAGGACGCCCATATCGCCTCCATCCATACCGAGCGCTACCTCACGTTCCTCGACAACGCCCATGCCGAATGGCGGGGCATAGAGGGCTCGAACCTCGAGCTCATGCCGAGCGTGCGGCCAGTCGAGCCGCTCGCCCACTATCCGGAAAGCATCCTCGGGCAGGCGGGCTGGCACCTCATGGATTTCGCCTGCCCGATCCTCGAGGACACGGTCCGGGTCGCGAAGGCGTCCGTGATGACGGCGCTCACGGCGGCCCAGCTCGTCGCCGACGGGGAGCCCGTGGCCTATGCCCTGTGCCGGCCGCCCGGCCACCACGCCTATGCGGATCGCGCCAGCGGCTTCTGCTACCTCAACAACTCCGCGATCACCGCCCAATTCCTGCGCCGCCTGCACGAGAAGGTGGCGATCCTCGACGTCGATGTGCACCATGGCAACGGCACGCAAGCCATCTTCTATGACCGCGCCGACGTGCTGACCGTCTCGATCCACGCCGATCCGGCCACCTTCTATCCGTTCTATTGGGGCTATGAGGAGCAGGCGGGCAGGGGAGCCGGACGCGGCTACAACATCAATCTTCCCGTGCCGGTGAGGAGCGACGACGAGATCTGGCTCGGCGCGCTTCACTACGCGCTGGAGCGCATCGCCGCCTACGGTCCGGGCGCGCTGGTCGTGGCGCTGGGCCTCGATGCGCACGAGGCCGACCCGCTGCACGGCGGCGCCATGACGACCGCCGGCTTCGGGC
The DNA here is from genome assembly GCA_050181295.1 of Parvibaculaceae bacterium. Lineage (GTDB taxonomy): Bacteria > Pseudomonadota > Alphaproteobacteria > Rhizobiales > Aestuariivirgaceae > JBFXDI01. The sequence goes on from JBFXDI010000061.1 coordinate 14,741, forward strand.
GCATGGCCCAGGGGATCTCGAGCCTCGGCCTGCCGACCGTGATCGTCCAGGAGGGCGGCTACATGACCGCCCAGTTGGGCGACAATCTTGCGAGTTTTCTCGGCGAGTTCCAGGCTTCCGGCCCGGGAGCCTTGAGGCAAGGCTGGTGACAAACGGCGTCCGCCGCTTTTGGGCTGTCGGCCATCTGCGGTAGGATCGGGCCATGAGCGATTCCGCCCCCCGCAGCGCCCCCTTCGTGCATCTGCGGGTCCATTCCTCCTATTCGCTTTCGGAAGGCGCGCTGCCGGTGAAGCAGCTCGCAAAGCTCGCGCACGACATGAACATGCCGGCGCTCTCCATAACCGACACGAACAACCTGTTCGGCGCCCTCGAATTCTCGGAAACGCTGGCCGAGAAGGGCATCCAGCCGATCATCGGCTGCACGCTGAAGATCAACTTCGCGGATGACGGCCGCGACCAGACGGGCCGGCCCGGGACGCCGCCGAAGTTTCCAGCCGTCGCCCTGCTCGCCAAGGACGAGACGGGCTATTCCAACCTCATGCGGCTGACGAGCCGCGCTTGGCTCGACCACGGCGCCACGTCCGAGCCGCACATCGACCTCGCGCTCCTCGGCGCCGGCGGGGGGGGCCTCATCTGCCTCACCGGCGGACCCGACGGGCCGGTCGACATGGCGCTGGCGGAAGGGCAGCCCGCGCGGGCGCGCCAGAGGCTCGAAGCGCTCCTCGCGCTGTTCGGCGACCGCCTCTATGTCGAGCTGCAGCGCCACGGCACCGAGGCCGAGAAGCTTGCCGAGCCGATGCTGGTGGATTTCGCCTATGAGCTCGGCATCCCGCTCGTCGCCACGAACCAGCCCTTCTTCGCCGCGCGCGGCGACTTCGCCGCCCATGATGCGCTCCTCTGCATCGCCGACGGCGAGGTGGTGGCCAACGACAAGCGGCGACGGCTGACCCCGGAGCACTATTTCAAGAGCCCGGCGGAGATGGCGGAGCTGTTCTCCGACCTGCCCGAGGCGCTCGACAACACGGCCGAGATCGCCCGCCGCTCGGCCTTCCGGCCCGTGCCGAGAAAACCGATCCTTCCGCGCTTCGCCGCCGGCGACGAGGGAGAGGAACTGCGCCGTCAGGCCAGTGAGGGACTGGCCGCGCGCATCGCCGCGCGCGGCGTGGCGCCCGGCTTCACCGAGGAGCAGTACCGCGAGCGGCTCGACTTCGAGCTCGGCGTCATCATCAGGATGATGTATTCGGGCTACTTCCTGATCGTTGCGGACTTCATCAAATACGCGCGCTCGAGGGACATCCCCGTGGGGCCCGGCCGCGGCTCGGGCGCGGGCTCGCTCGTCGCTTACTCCCTCACCATCACCGACCTCGATCCGCTGCGCTTCGACCTTCTCTTCGAGCGCTTCCTCAACCCCGACCGCGTGTCGATGCCCGACTTCGACATCGACTTCTGCCAGGACCGGCGCGACGAGGTGATCTCCTACGTCCAGGAGAAATACGGCGCCGACCGGGTCGCGCAGATCATCACCTTCGGCAAGCTGCAGGCGCGCGCGGTGTGCCGCGACGTCGGCCGCGTGCTGCAGATGCCCTACGGGCAGGTGGACCGGCTCTGCAAGCTCATCCCCATGAACCCGGCGAATCCTGTCTCGCTTAGGCAAGCGATCGAGGGCGAGCCGCGGCTCCAGGAGGAGCGCGACAAGGACGAGACGGTCCGTACCATGCTGGAGATCGGCCTCAAGCTCGAAGGCCTCTACCGGCATGCCTCCACGCATGCGGCGGGCGTGGTCATCGGCGACCGGCCGCTCGAGGAGCTGGTCCCGCTCTACCGCGACCCGCGCTCGAGCATGCCCGCGACCCAGTTCAATCTGAAATGGGTGGAGCCGGCGGGGCTCGTGAAGTTCGACTTCCTGGGCCTGAAGACGCTGACCGTCATCGACAAGGCGCAGAAGCTCATCCGCATGCGGGAGCCCGAGTTCGACGCCTCCGCCATCCCGCTCGACGACGGGAAATCCTTCGAGATGCTGGCCCGTGGCGAGACGGTCGGCGTGTTCCAGATGGAAAGCGCCGGCATGCGCGACGCGGTGAAGCAGATGCATGCCGACCGGCTGGAGGATCTGATCGCGCTCGTGGCGCTCTACCGCCCGGGCCCCATGGCCAACATCCCGGTCTACTGCGCCCGCAAGCTCGGCCGCGAGGAGATCGGCTATTTCCATCCGAAGCTGGAGCCGATCCTCAAGGAGACCTTCGGCGTCATCACCTATCAGGAGCAGGTGCAACAGATCGGCAAGGATCTCGCCGGCTACACGCTTGCCGAGGCCGACCTTCTGCGCCGCGCCATGGGCAAGAAGATCAAGGCCGAGATGGACGCGCAGCGCTCCCGCTTCCTCAACGGCGCGGTCGAGCGCGGCATCGACGAGGCGACGGCCACCTTGATCTTCGATGCCTGCGCCAAGTTCGCGGAATACGGCTTCAACAAGTCCCACTCGGCGCCTTACGCCTATCTGAGCTACCAGACGGCCTATCTGAAGGCGAACTACCCGGTCGAGTTCCTCGCCGCCTCGATGACGCTCGACATGGGCAACACCGACAAGCTGCGCGTCTTCAAGCGCGAGGCGCAGCGCATGGGCGTGAAGGTCGAGCCGCCGGACGTGAACGCCTCGGGCGTCGAGTTCCAGGTGGAGAACGGGGCCATCCGCTACGCGCTCGCGGCGCTCAAGAACGTCGGCCGGCAGGCCGTCGAGCACGTCATGGAGGCGCGCGGCGAAAGGCGCTTCCGCTCGCTCGGCGACTTCGCCCGCAGGGTCGATTCCCACTACGTGAACCGCCGTGCGCTGGAGAGCATGGCCAAGGCCGGCGCGTTCGACTCCTTGAACCAGAACCGCGCGCAGCTCGTCGCGGGGCTCGATGCCGTCCTCAACATGGCGAACCGCACCACGGCCGAGGCATCGCTCGGCCAGAATGACCTTTTCGGAGGCGGCGGCGAGACGGTCGAGGACGTGGCGCTTCCCGTCGCGGAACCGTGGCTGCCGATGGAGAAGCTCGCGGCCGAGCTGGAGGCGACCGGCTTCTATCTTTCGGGCCATCCGCTCGACGACTACATGGGCCGGCTCTCCAAGATCGGGGTGAAAACCTGGGCGCAGTTCCAGGACGAGGCGGCGAGGGGCGCCACGGCTGCGCGGCTCGCCGGCACCGTGACGCATCGGCAGGAGCGGCGATCGAAGTCCGGCAACCGCTTCGCCTTCGTCGGCCTCTCCGATCCGACCGGGCAGTACGAGACGATCTGCTTCTCCGATACGCTCGCGGCGGCACGCGACCTGCTCGATCCCGGCAAGGCGGTCATCGCGCGCGTGGAGGCCGACGTCGACGGTGAGTCCATCCGCCTGAGGCTGCAGGGCGTCGAGCCCCTGGACGCCGTGGCCGCGACCGTCGCCACGGGCCTCACGATCTATCTGAAGGACGCGCAGCCTGTTTCCTCGATCGCGCAGCGGCTGACCAATGGCGGCCGCGCGCCGGTGCGCGTCGTCCTCGATCTCGACGCGGCGCGCGAGGTGGAGATCGTGCTCGGCACGCGCTTCACCGTGACGCCCGGCATCAAGGCGGCGATCAAGGCCATTCCGGGCGTCGTGGACGTGGTGGACTTGTAGGGTGGTTGATCGGGGGGCAGGGGCATGGACGACGACATCTGGATCCTGCTGATCCTTCTTGTCCTGGCCTTTCCGGTCATGGCCATCGCGGCGTTCGTCATCGCGCTCAACCAGAAGAGCGCCATCCGCGAGGCCGGTGTCGCGCTCCGGCAGATGCGGGACCGCATCGACGGCCTGGAGCTGAGGCTCGCCGGCGCGGGGACGGTGACAGCGCCGCCGACGCAGGCTCCCATTGCGGCGCCCGAGCCTCTAGAGGCTCCTCGACCCGTCGTGGAGGAGAGGACACCCACGGCATCTACGGCGCCGGAAGAAATCGTGCCGCCCGAGCCGGCTGCGGAAGCCGCAGCCGAGCCGCCGCCCGCCACCGTGCCCGCGAAGCCCAGCCTCGAGGAGCGGCTGGCCTCGCGCTGGTTCATCTGGGTCGGCGCCGCGGCGCTGGCGCTCGCCGGCCTCTTCCTCGTGAAATACTCGATCGACAACGCGCTGATGACGCCCGCCGCCCGCATCGGCCTGGGGCTCCTCCTCGGCGTCGCGCTGGTCGCGGCGGGGGAATGGGTCCGGCGGCGGCCGAGCCAGCGCCAGATCGCGGCGCTCTCGAGCGACCACGCGCCGGGGGCGCTGGTGAGCGGCGGCATCTTCACGCTCTTTGCCGCCTTCCTCGCCGCCCACCGGCTCTACGATCTGATCGGCCCGACGACCGCCTTCGCCGGCCTGGCGCTCACCGCCTTCGCGGCCTTCGGCCTGAGCGTCCTGCACGGCCCGATCGTCGCCGTGGTGGGTCTGCTCGCGGGCTTCGCGACGCCGGCGCTGATCGGCGCCGAGGAGCCCTCCGCCTGGGGACTCTTCAGCTACCTGGCGCTCGTGGTCGCCGCCCCGATCGGCGTCGTCTGGTACCGCAAGTGGGGTTGGCTCGCCTTCGGCACGCTCGCCGGCAGCGTTCTCTGGGGCGCCGTCTATGTCATGGGTGCAGGCTCGGCCGTCGAGCTCATTCCGTTCAGCCTGTTCCTCGCCGTGCTCGTGGGAGGCGTCATCTGGCTCGCGGAGATGGAGACGCCGCGCGAGGCGCCGGACATCTGGCAGGGACCTGAAAAACTCGATCAGCCGCAGATCTGCGCCTGGATGGCGGCCGTGCTTTCGGCCGGGCTCTTCGCCTGGGGCATGGACGCCGCGGGCCACCCGCTTGCCGGCCTCTGGATCCTCGCGCTCGCGCTTTTCCTCCTGTCGCTCGCCGGCCGGCTGTTCGAGCGCTTCGACGCGCTCTTCATCGTCGGCGTCGCGCTCGTGCTGGCCGTCTTCGCGACCTGGCCGGTCTGGCCGCTGGTCTATTCGGCCGGGCAGGAGCTTGCCGGCGCCGACGGCGTGCCCTATCGCGGCCTCGTCGCCCCCGCGCTCTCGGGCTATCTCGCGCTGCTCCTGATCTTCGCCGTGCTGATCGCCGTCTTCGGCGCCTGGCTGCTCCGGGGCGCGCGGCATCCCGCCATGTGGGCGGCGGCGTCCGCCATCGGGGCGGCGCTGCTTCTGGCCACGGGCTACTGGCGGCTCCAGACCGTAACGCAGAGCCTGCTCTGGGCGGGGCTCTCGGTCGCGGGCGGCATCATGGCGCTCACGATGGTGAAGCTGCTCAACGGCCACCGTGAGCACCGCGGCTACCGCCTATCGCTCGGCGTCTATGCGGCCGCCGTGGTCGCGGCCGCAAGCTTCGCGCTTGGCTTCGTGCTGGAGCAGGCGTGGTTCACGGTGGCGCTCTCGCTCATGCTGCCGGCGCTCGCCTGGATCGAGGAAAAGCTCGACCTGCCCGAGATGCGCGCCTTCGCGCTCGTCGTCGCGACCGCGGTGCTCGTGCGCCTCGTGCTCAACCCCTATGTGCTCGACTACGAGGTCACGGCTGAGGGCGGCGCCCACTGGGTGCTCTACGGCTATGGCGTGCCGGCCGCCGCCTTCTGGCTCGCCTCCCGCATGTTCGGCACTAGGCGGGAGGATCGAACCGTCGTCGCGCTCGAGGGCGGCGCCTTGGTCTTCGCGCTGCTGCTCGTGTCGCTGGAATTGCGTATCCTCATCGGCGGCGGCATCCGCGCGGCCGAGCTCGGACTCTTGGAGGCGAGCCTCCACTCGGCTGTCTGGCTCGTCGCGGGCTGGTGGCGGGGCAGGGCCTATGCCGCCTCGGGACGCGCCTTCGACTGGTACGCCTCGGCAATCCTCATCGGCCTCGCCGCAGCCTGCATCATCTTCGTGCAGCTGGGGCTCGCCAACCCGCTCTTCACCGATGACTCCGTCGGCGCGTGGAAGGTCCTCGATGCGCTGCTCACCGGCTACCTCCTGCCGGCGCTTCTCGTCTTCCTCGTGCTGCGCGACGTGCGGCTCGGCGCCCCGCAGTCGCTCCGGCAGGTGGCGGCCGCCGGCGCGCTGGGCCTCGGCCTCTTCTGGGTGACGCTGGAGACGCGCCACTGGTTCCTGGGCGAGAGGCTCGGCCTCTGGCGCGGCGTGTCGGACGCGGAGTCCTATGCCTGGTCGGCCGCGTGGCTGGTCTCGTCATTCCTGCTGCTCGGGCTCGGCATCCTGCTGCGGCAGCCGATCTTCCGCCACGGCGCGCTGGCCGTTATGGCGATTACTGTGCTGAAGGTGTTCCTGCTCGACCTCTCGGGGCTGACCGGCCTCTGGCGCGTCGCCTCGCTCCTGGGGCTGGGCCTCAGCCTCGTCGCCATCGGGCTCCTCTACCAGCGCCTCGTCTTCACCCCGCGCGCCGCCGCGCCTCCGGAAAGCCCGGCGCAGGGATAGGGGTGTCGGTGCAAGTTTTCCAGCTCTTCCGTCATGCCAGCGGAGGCTGGCATCCCCTGGTGAGGCAGTCGCGAGCGTAAGCGCTTCAGGGGATTCCGGCCTTCGCCGGAATGACGAATGTGAGGGTGCGCGGGGGCGCGCACCCTCCCGCTTGCCTTTTCCGCGCTCCGCCGCTATATCCGCCTCGCTAAATCCACACGCGGGATGCCGGTTTGGACGCATGGAGGCCTGCTTCAAGGCCTCCCACATAGCGTCCCGACCATCCGGTGCCGGGGTATTCCCCGGCCTCAAGCGCCCGCGGCGGTCAACCGGAAAAAGGAGTTCCAAGGCATGGCATTGCCTGATTTCACCATGCGTCAGCTTTTGGAAGCCGGCGTCCACTTCGGCCACCAGACCCACCGCTGGAACCCCAAGATGGGGTCCTACATCTACGGCGCCCGCAACGGCATCCACATCATCGACCTCGCCCAGACCGTGCCGCTGCTTCACCAGGCGCTCGTCGCCGTGCGCGACACTGTGGCCCAGGGAGGCCGCGTGCTCTTCGTCGGCACCAAGCGGCAGGCGTCCGAGCCTCTGACCGAGGCTGCCAAGCGCTCGGCCCAGTATTACATCAATTCCCGCTGGCTCGGCGGCACGCTCACCAACTGGAAGACCATCTCCAACTCCATCAAGCGCCTGCGCAACCTTGAGGGGCTGCTCACGGCCGACGCCGCGGGCTTCACCAAGCGCGAGCTCCTCTCCATCACGCGCGAGCGCGACAAGCTCGAGCAGGCGCTCGGCGGCATCAAGGACATGGGCGGCACGCCCGACATGATGTTCGTGATCGACACCAACAAGGAGGCGATCGCGGTCAAGGAGGCGAACCGGCTCAACATCCCGGTGGTCGCCATCCTCGATTCCAACTGCGACCCGAAGGGCATCACCTATCCGATCCCGGGCAACGACGACGCCGGCCGCGCCATCGCGCTCTATTGCGACCTGATCTCGCGCGCCGTCATCGAGGGCATCTCGCAGAGCCAGTCGGCCGCCGGCCGCGACATCGGCGCGTCGGAGGAGCCCGTCGAGGACCTGCCGCCGCCCCCGGCCGAGGGCGCTGGCGAGGCCGCCGCTGCCAACCCGGCCTGAAGGCGCTGACCCATGGCTGAGATCACTGCGCAAGCCGTCAAGGCGCTCCGCGAGAAGACGGGCGTCGGCATGATGGACTGCAAGGCCGCGCTCGCGGCGACCAACGGCGACATGGAGGCGGCCGTCGACTGGCTGCGCGCCAAGGGCCTCGCCAAGGCCGCCAAGAAGGCGTCCCGGGTCGCCGCCGAGGGCCTTATCGGCATTTCCGGCGAGGGCAAGGAGGGCGCGGCGGTGGAGGTCAACTCCGAGACCGACTTCGTGGCCCGCAACGACATCTTCCAGAAGCTCGTCGCCGACATCGCTGAGGCCGCGCTGAAAGCCGGTGGCGACGTCGAGAAGCTGAAAGGCATGCCCTATCCGGGCGCCGGCAAGTCGATCGGCGAGCATGTCACCGACATGGTCGCCACGATCGGCGAGAATCTGACCGTCCGCCGCACGGCCCATCTGTCGGTAGGGCAGGGCGTGGTCGCGAGCTACATCCACAACCAGGTTGCCTCCGGCCTCGGCAAGATCGGCGTGCTCGTGGCGCTCGAGTCGACGGGCAAGCTCGACGAGCTCCAGGCCATCGGCCGCCAGGTCGCGATGCATGTGGCGGCCGCCAATCCCGTGGCGCTCGACCTCGCGGGCGTTCCGGCCGAG
>JBFXDI010000062.1:0-22762 GCA_050181295.1 Parvibaculaceae bacterium
AAAGACAGCCTATCACGGCCGCTGACGGAATGTGGCATCCCCACAACCTTCTCGGAAGGGGGGTGGAGCGGATTACCCGCATTTCCCTCGTCTTTTCCGGACTGCGCGCGCCGATCCGGCACCAACAACCATCAAGGCTGCCCTGGAATAAGCGGCGGGGGATGACCGTTCTCCTGTGGTGAAAGGAGCCCCGAACCATGTTCCACCTGCCCTTGAGGCGCGTCCTGGGCCGCAGGCTGCGGGTCCCGGCGCACGCCAATGCGCACGCTGTGCTGCCTCCCAAGACGATCGAGTTTCTGTGCGATCCAGCCGATCTCGGCGTCATAGCCGAGCCGGTCGCCGCCAGGTCCGAATTACCGGACTGGTTCCGCAAGCTTCCGGCCGTCGACCGCTCGGTGATGTCGGCCACCAACAACGGGCTCACCGTGAAGCGCTGCATGCCCTTCCTCGACGCCATGTCGCTGGGTTTCATCCTGCCCATCGCCGCAACCGTGCGGATCGAGGTCCGGGAGGGAGGCACGCAGGTCGAGGCAGGCTGGGAGTTCGACAAGGTCATGGTCAGCAACCACGGCACCTACCAGGTCGCCGGCCATCCCCTGGCAGGCCGGCCGCCCATGAAGATCCACAACTACTGGACCATCCGAACGCCCATGGGATGGAGCTGCCTCTTCGTGCCGCCGCTCAACCGGCCTTCCCTGCCGATCAGCGTCGTCGCGGGTGTCGTCGACACCGACCGTTACGCCTCGCTCATCAACTTCCCCTTCTTCGCCGCGGCCGAGGACGGCGTCTACACGCTAGATAGGGGCACGCCGCTGGTGCAGGTCATTCCGTTCCGACGCGAAGACACCGGCCTGTCGATGGCGAAGCTCGCGGAGACGGCCGTCACGCGCGGCGAGAGGCCAAAGGAAGGCGAACTGCGCGACAGCATCCGGCGCAACACGCTCGCAAGCGAGGGCTGGTACCGCAGGTTCGCCCGCGCGAACCGGTAGCATCTCTGCGGAACACCAATGGAAAGCCGTCGCGGTATATTTCCAGCTCCCCCGAGAATATCCGCACCAGATGATCCGTTGTCCTTGAGGCGAGCAGAAGTTGCCGCCCTCAACCGAAGAAAGGACTTCACGATGAACCGCAGAATCTTTGTGACTGCGAGTCTGATCGCCCTGGGACTCGGGACCGCGGCTACGGGCGCCAAGGCGGCCGTCCTGCCCAACCCTGCCGATCAGGCCGTGAAGGGCGAGACAGGCCAGGTCATCCTGGCCGGCAACTCGTCCTCCAACTCGAGCTCCAATAGCTCCTCCAACTCGAGCTCGAACCGTTCGTCCAATTCGAGCTCAAACAGCTCGTCCAATTCGAGCTCCAACAGCTCGTCCAACTCGAGCTCGAACAGTTCGTCCAACTCGAGCTCGAACAGCTCCAACAAGGGGCTTCGAGGCAAGGGTGGTCGCGGCTTCCGCCGCTAGACCATGCTGCGTTCGGGTCGATTCGACCCGAACTTCCGACGTTTCGCGCTTTGACGCTTGCACCAGCCTCTTGTGGCAAGCCTGGAGGCCCGGCTCGCGCCGGGCCTCTTTCGCGGCGCGTGCTGGCCCGGACAGCCGCTTCGCGGCTTCCCGGATGACCTGAATGGCTAATCCGGGTTCAGTAGCCGGAGCGCTGGCTGCCGGGGCTCTCGGCGGGCGGCAGGCCGTCGAGGCCGCGCAGCAGGTCTTCCTCGGTCATGCGGTCGAGATCGTCGACGCGGTCGTCCGGCGTCTCGATCGTCACCATGTCGCCTGCCGAGGCGAGGAGCGGGGTCTCGCTTTCCTCCGGCTCGTCCACCTCGACGTGCTTCTGCATGGCGTGGACGTAGTCCTCGCGCAGATCGTCCGGGCGGATCGACTCATCGGCGATCTCGCGCAGCGCCACGACGGGATTCTTGTCGTTGTCGCGCTCGATGGTGAGCTGGGCGCCCTGCGAAATCATGCGCGCCCGGTGGGCGGAGAGCAGCACGAGCTCGAAGCGGTTGGGCAGCTTGTCGATACAGTCTTCAACGGTGACGCGCGCCATGAGGCTCGTCTCCTTCGGGAGAAACGTGAACGGGGTCGGCCGCTAAATAGCCGCCGACCCCGGAAAATGCAAGCGCCGCGGCCTACTCGACGATGACGAGCGTTCCGATGTTCACCTTGTCGTAGAGCTGGGCCACCTCCTCGTTCAGCATGCGGATGCAGCCGCTCGACACCGCCAGCCCGATGGAGGCGGGCTGATTCGTGCCGTGGATGCGGAATAGCGAGCCGCCGAGATACATGGCCCTGGCGCCCAAGGGGTTGTTAGGGCCGCCCGGCATGAAGGCCGGAAGCGTGATTCCCTTGGCCTTCTCACGCTCGATCATGCGGGCCGGCGGCGTCCAGCTCGGCCACTCGGTTTTCCGGGAGATGCGCTGCGTGCCCCGCCAGGTGAAGCCCTCGCGGCCGACGCCCACGCCGTAGCGCTCGGCCATGCCGTTCGGAAGCACATAGTAGAGGCTACGTTCGGAGGTGTTGATGACGATGGTGCCCGGTTTCACCGAACGGCTGTAGGACACGACCTCCATGCCGCCGTAGCTCGAGCGCTGCGGCGCCAGGACGACGTTCGGCGTCGTATTGGCCGGCTGGATGACCGGGACGCCAATCCGCTTCGTCTTGTTGGCCTTTTTCGGCTTGTCCGGCGCGAACAGCGTGCCGGTGAAATTGTACTTCGTCTGGACCTCGGCCTGGGCGGTCGTCACCAGTCCCGCCAGGGCCAGGACCGCAAGCATGGCTCGCATATCTCAGCTCCGTCTTCAGCTTCCCGATTACGGAGGTGACGCAACAGGCGGGCCAGGTCAACGACCTGCCGCAACGTCAGAACCCAAAAGTCCGCGAGCGTGGTTAAGGCGCAACACCCGTGACGCGGGCTTCATCGAAGTCAGCCAGTGCGGGGAGAGCGGCCGGAAACCTCGCCTCCCTCGCTTCCTGCGGGCAGCCGGTCCAGCAGTTCCTGCGCCGTGTCATGGAGGACCGGGTGACGCCACTCGGGCGCGATCTCGGCGATCGGCTTGAGGACAAAGGGCCGGTCCGGGATGCCAGGGTGTGGAAGAATCAGTCGGCGGCTGCCCTCCCCGGCCGCGCCCTCTACCTTTCCGTCATAGTCGAGAAGGTCGAGATCGAGCGTGCGCGGCCCCCAGCGGAGCGTGCGGCGGCGGTCGGCGGCGAGTTCGATGTCCTGCAGAAGACGCATGAGCTCCGCCGGCGGCAGCTCCGTTTCCACGCGGGCAACGGCGTTCACGAAATCCGGCTGGTCCCGGATGCCATAGGGCGCGGTGACGAGCAGCCGCGAAGCCCTGACGAGGCGGACCGGATCCCGGTCGAGCCGGCGAAGCGCTTCCTCCACCGTGTCGCGCGGCAGCCCCCAGGGGCCCTCCACGTTGCTGCCGATACCGATCAGAATCATATCCGTCGCCTTACCGCCCCGGCGCCAGATTGCTGTTGCGCCGAAAGCCCGAGATTGGCTATCGGGACGCGGGCCGGCGAACGATAGCGCCGCCCCGATTAGGTCACCAAAGACATTTCAACAAGGAGATATGCGGATGCACCTCTATCCAGACGAGCGCGTTGGCCTGTTCATCGACGGCGCCAATCTTTACGCAACGGCAAAATCGCTCCAGTTCGACATCGATTACCGGAAGCTGCTGCACCATTTCCGCAGCCGCGCCCGGCTGCTCCGCGCCATCTACTACACCGCCCTCATGGACGACGCCGAGTATTCTCCCATCCGGCCGCTGATCGACTGGCTCGACTACAACGGCTATCGGGTGGTGACGAAACCCGCCAAGGAGTTCACGGACTCGCTCGGCCGCCGCAAGATCAAGGGCAACATGGACATCGAGCTTGCCGTTGACGTCATGCGGCTGGCCGATCAGCTCGACCACATCGTGCTCTTCTCCGGCGACGGCGACTTCCGCTCGCTGGTCGAGGCCGTGCAGGGCCGCGGGCGCCGCGTAAGCGTCGTCTCCACCCTCGTCACCCGGCCGCCCATGGTGGCGGACGAGCTTCGCCGGCAGGCGGACCAGTTCGTGGATTTGAACGAAATGCGCGCCGATATCGGCCGCAACGTCGCGGAGCGTGAGGGGCGCCGCCCCGAGCGGCAGTCGCCTCCGGCGCCGGACCAGAGTTTTGAGGAATTCGCGGACCTCTAGATCACGCATGCTCGAGCCGTCGCCGGACTGCCCGCTCTGTCCCCGGCTGCAGTTGTTCCGGGAAGAGCAGAGGGCATGGCATCCGGACTGGTTCAACGCGCCGGTGCCTTCCTTCGGGGATGCGGACGCACGGCTCCTGATCGTCGGTCTCGCGCCGGGGCTCAAAGGGGCGAACCGGACGGGCCGGCCGTTCACGGGCGACTATGCCGGCGACCTCCTCTACCGGACGCTGCTCAAGTTCGGCATCGCGGAGGGGACCTATGCCGCCGATCCGGCTGACGGACTCCGGCTCCGCCACTGCCTCATCACCAACGCAGTGCGCTGCGTGCCGCCGGAGAACAAGCCGAGCGGTATCGAAACAAGGACTTGCAACGCCTTCCTCAAGTCGCAGATCGCGCACCTGCCCAGCCTACGCGCCATCCTGGTCCTTGGCCGGGTCGCGCATGAGGCGTCGCTCAGGGCGCTCGGGACGCGGGCATCGCGATGGACCTTCGCGCATGGCGCGCGGCACGATATCGGGGAGATCAGTCTCTTCGACAGCTACCACTGCTCCCGCTACAACACGAACACGGGCGTACTGACGACAGAGATGTTCGAGGCGGTGATCGGCGCGGCTTCAGCGTTCATCCGCTGAGTCCGATAGCAGCGCTATCGGTGCGATATCCTTCGCGATTGTGCCCTACGGAGCACGTAGGCAGATTGGCGCCAGCGTGTATGCGCCGGTCGAGGCTCATCCGCGCTCGCGCATGAGGCGTGCCTTGTCGCGCTGCCAGGACCGCTCCTTCTGGGTCTCGCGCTTGTCATGCAGCTTTTTTCCCCGCGCCAGGGCCACTTCCGCCTTCGCTCTCCCGCGATCGTTGAAGTAGATCTTCAAGGGCACGATCGTCAGGCCGTCCTTCTGAATGCCGCCCAGGAGCTTGTCGATCTGGCGGCGGTGGAGGAGCAGCCGGCGGGGCCTGCGGGGCTCGTGGTTGAAGCGGTTGCCGAGCCCGTATTCCGGAATGTGGGCGTTGAGCAGGAAGAGGTCGCGCCCCTGCGGACCGGCATAGGAGTCGGCGAGACTCGCCTTCGATTCCCGCAGCGATTTCACCTCGGTGCCGGCAAGTTCCAACCCGGCTTCGAAGGTTTCGAGGATCTCGTAATCGAAGCGCGCACGGCGGTTCTCGGCGACCACCTTGCGGCGCGCCTCCTGAGCGGCCTTGGCCATCGGCGCCTCTAGTTCAGGAGACCGGCGTGCACCATCGCCTCGCGCACCTGGCGGCGCGCACCCTCGCTCGGAGGAATGAGCGGCAACCGCACGTCAGCCTCGCAGAATCCGAGAAGGCTGACGGCGTACTTCACCGGCGAGGGCGAGGTTTCCGTGAAGAGCGCGACATGCAGCGGCATCAGCCGGTCCTGGATCCGGATGGCGGCCGCATAGTCGCCCTTGAGCGTCGCCTTCTGGAACTCCGAGCAGAGGCGCGGGGCCACGTTGGCGGTGACGGAGATGCAGCCGGTGCCGCCGTGGGCATTGAAGCCGAGCGCGGTGCCGTCCTCGCCCGAAAGCTGGATGAACTTGGTTCCGGTCATCAGCCGCTGGCGCGAAGGGCGGGCAAGATCGCAACTCGCGTCCTTGGTGCCGATGATGTTGGAGCAGTCCCTGGCCAGCCGGTCGAGGGTCTCAACCGTGATCGAGGCGACCGTGCGGCCGGGCACATTGTAGACGAAAATGGGGATCGAGACCGATTCCGCCACCGCCTTGAAGTGCGCGTAGAGGCCGTCCTGCGTCGGCTTGTTGTAGTAGGGAACGACCACGAGCGCCGCGTCGGCGCCCGCCTTTTCGGCGTGGCGCGTGAAGTCGATGGCCTCCTCGGTCGAGTTGGAGCCCGTGCCCGCGATGACCGGCACGCGGCCGCGCACCTCCTCCACCACGATCTCCACCACGCGCTTGTGCTCGGCATGGCTGAGGGTCGGCGATTCGCCCGTCGTTCCCACGGGAACGATGCCGTGCGAGCCTTCCTCGATCTGCCAATTCACCAGTTTACGGAGAGCCACTTCGTCGATGGCGCCATCGCGCATGGGCGTGATGAGGGCTGGAATGGACCCTTGGAACGTCACCTGGAGGCCTCTCGGGAGTGCTTCAATTTTCAGTAACCTTTCCCCGCCAGTCTTTGACCTGCGGGGATGTTTCCGGCACCATAGACGCATCGATGGAGCCCAGCAAGGCTCGGGGAGCAGTGCCGGAGCGGCCACATCTGGGTCGCAATTCAACCGAATGATGTCTGGGGGCAAGCCCTGAATCTCCAAGGGGAATCCTGCATGTTGGTACTGCGTTCTCGCTCCGCCCGGAGCCATGTCCGGCTGGTCGGCACGGCATGCGCCGCGGCGCTGGTGCTGGCGACCGGCGCTGTCGTTTCATCCGCCTGGGCGGCGAAGGACGATTCCGAGCCCGCCGCCGATTCGAGCTACGCGAGCCTTCCGGAACGGACGGGCCAGCTCAAATCGGGTTCTGCCTCCGTCAAGGCCGTCGACGCGGCTCTCGCAGGCAAGCTCGCCGCGGCGCGCGATCTCGCCCAGCAGTCCGGCGACCCCCTGGCGCGGAAGCTTGTCGAATGGCTCTATCTCAAGGATGGATGGCGCAACGCCGGCTATGACCGGGTCATGGCGTTCGTGCGCGCCAATCCGTCCTGGCCCCTGTCGGAGACGATGGGCCGCCAGGCCGAAACGCTGCTCTTTCTCGAGAAGGGTTCCGTCGGACGCACGCTGGCGCATTTCTCCGGCCGCGCTCCTCTCACGCCCGAAGGAAGGATCGCGCTCGCGCGCGCCGAACTGGCTCAAGGCAATAGCGACAAGGCCCGGGCGCTCATCGTCGATGCCTGGACCAACACCGGGCTCTCGTCCACGGGCTTCGACGTCATCGTTTCCGAGTTCCGCTCCTTCCTGAGCCAGCGCGCCATCGAGACGCGCCTCTGGAAGCAGGTCCAGGCGCAGGAAGTCCGCGCGGCGCTGAAGACGGCGAAGCTCCTGTCCTCCGGCCACATGCAGGCGGTTGAGGTCGCTGCCTCGCTCTTGCGCGACGAGAAGGGCTCTACGGCGAAGTGGAGGGCGCTGCCGGCGGAATTCCGCAACAGCCAGGCCCTGCGCTACGCGGCGGCCCGCAACTATCGCCGCGGCGGCTACTACGACCAGGCGGCGGAAATCCTGCTCGCGGCACCTTCCGAGCATGCCAAGCTCTACGATCCGGAAGCCTGGTGGATAGAGCGACGCCTCGTGGTGCGCGGCACGCTCGACGACAAGGGAAGCTGGCGGACCGCCTACAAGCTTGCGGCCGGACATGGCTATTCGGCGGGCGAGCATTTCTGCGAGGGCGAATTCCTCGCCGGGTGGATTGCGCTCCGCAAGCTGAAGGACGCCAAGACGGCACTCAGGCATTTCTCGCGCATCGCCGAAGGCGCTCCCAACCGCACCGAAGCCTCGCGCGGCCACTACTGGACCGGACGCGCCTATTCGGCGCTCGGCGACAGCGGCAAGGCGTCCCAGGCCTACAAGCAGGCGGCGGCGACGCCTACCCTCTACTACGGGCAGCTCGCACGCGAGGCGCTCGGCCGCGGCGGTGATCCGATCCCGATCTCGACCGCCAAGGCAACCGACAGCGGGCGCGCCGCGGTCTCCCGGGACGAGCTGATGCGGGCCTTCAAGCTTCTGGCCGACGCAGGCGCGGAGCGCGAGCTCGGCATCTTCCTCAGAGCGCTCGCCGCGCGCTTCAACACGCCGGCAGAGGCCGCGGCCGTCGCCTCGATCGTCAGCAAGGAAGGCGGAGCCTTCATGGCCGTGCGCTTCGCCAAGGCGGCATCCGGCCAGGGCGTCGATATCGACGACTGGGGCTACCCGGCGAGGGCCATCCCCGACTGGAAGGGCATCGGCAAGCCGATCGAAAGGTCCGCCGTCTACGGCCTCATCCGGCAGGAGAGCGAGTTCAACTCCAAGGCCGTCAGCCACGCCGGCGCGCGCGGCCTCATGCAGCTCATGCCGGGAACCGCCAAGCTCGTCACGCGCCAGTACAAGCTTTCCTACAACGAGCGCGCGCTCACGGCCGATCCTTCCTACAACGTGAAGCTCGGGGCGGCGCATCTCGCCGACCTCGTGGAGGCCTATGACGGCTCCTACATCCTGAGCTTCGTAGCCTACAACGCGGGCCCTCGTCGGGCGCGGGAGTGGATCGCCAAATACGGCGACCCGCGCTCGCCGGGCGTCGATCCCATCGACTGGGTCGAATCGGTGCCGTTCACCGAGACGCGCAAATACATCCAGAAGGTGCTGCAGAACGTGCAGGTCTATCGCGCGCGCCTCGATCCGCAGACCAGCATGCCGATCAGCCTGGATCTGGCCCGCGGCTCGGTCAGGCGCGTGTCAGGCGAGGCGGCAAAGAGTGATGACCGGTCCTGCGCCACCGAGGCCCTGAGCCTGTCTGCCCTCATCAACGCCTGCTGACGTCGCGCAGGCCTCTTGCTGCCTGCCGCGACATGGCGCGAATGCTGGCTGACCGCCCCCGACGGAACCAGACTTTTCGCGCGTGACTATGGGCCCTTGACCGGAGGGCCCACCCCCCTCCTCTGCCTCCCGGGCCTCACCCGAAGCAGCAAGGACTTCCACGATCTCGCAACGAGATTCGGGAGGGAGCGGCGTGTCATAGCGCCGGACTATCGCGGCCGCGGCCGCTCGGCCCACGCGACGGACTGGACGAGCTATCGGGTCGATGTCGAGCTTTCGGACGCCATCCTGCTTCTCGACACGCTCGGCGTGAGCCAAGTGGCGGTGGTCGGCACCTCGCGCGGGGGCCTCATCGCCATGGCCATGGCAACGACGCACAAGACCCGGCTCGCCGGCGTGCTCCTCAACGATATCGGTCCGCGCCTCGAGCCCGAGGGCCTGAAGCGAATCGCCGGCTATCTCGGCCAGCCGCCGGCCGGCACAAGCTGGGAGGATGCGGTCCGGGGACTCAAGGGGACGCAGGCGGGATTCGAATCGCTGAGCGAGGAGGAATGGGCGGCCTTCGCGCGGCGCATCTACCGCGACGCAGACGGACGGCCGGCTCTCGACTATGACCCGGCGCTGGCGAAAACCTTCCCCAGGAAGGAGGAGCTTTCCGGCCCGCTTCCGGAACTCTGGGATGCTTTCGATGCGCTGGCCGGCCTTCCCGTCACCGTGCTGCGCGGTGCGCTTTCCGACCTTCTGAGCCAACGAACCGTGGCCGAAATGGCCGCCCGCATGCCCGGCCTCGATGCCGTCACCGTTTCGGGACGGGGACATGCCCCTTTTCTGAATGAGCCGGAGAGCCTTGCGGCGCTCGATCGCCTTCTGAGCAGAACCGCCTGATTCCTTCCCATTCGATTCGAATCCCGGCAGCGGCAACCCTTGTTTCGCAAATTGCGACTGCTCCGTCTCAGGAACGCCACGAATGGCGCTCGGGCGCCTTTTACGTGTGAGTAACGCTTAGCCGCCCGTGGCGTGTGGTCTTGTTTTATCCTATTGTTAAACCTGCGTATTCTGTTGACCACTGTATGCCGCAGAAGCCGCCTTCCAGCTTGTGGTAATTTCGACACAGCGGTGGAAATTCTGTGTCCCAATTCGAGGTAGGCGTTGATTTCCCCCCGGCGAAAGGGGACAAAAGTGCAGCGTCCGATTTGGCTCGCTCGTTGCCTCCCGTGCTTGTCTGTAGGGGATTTCGGGGGCACGTCTCAACTTTAGAGATTGTGGGAGAAACACAATGACAAACACCAAGTGGCTCCGTCGGGCTCTCTTGGGCGGCGTGGCGCTCAGCGTCACGGCGGCTGGGGCACAGGCCGACGAGCTAACGGACCTGAAGGCGCAGCTGGAGTCTCTCCAGGCGCGGGTGGGCCAGCTTGAGTCTCAGCCTGCGCAGCCTGCCCTTCCGGAAGGCGTGAGCCTGCTCACGTTCAATCGGGGTCAGGGCAGCCTCGCCAACTGGGGCAACGTCTCCAAGCGCGATGGCCTTATCCCTGATGACCGTGGCTTCACCATCAACGTAACCCCGACCGCCGACATCCCGGCGCCGGTGGCCGAGGTGGTGGTCTACGGCTACGTCAAGGGCGACGTCATCTACGACTTCAACGACGACGCCGGTGACGCTTTCTACATCCCGAATCTGTGGGCCAATCCGAACGACACGAAGGAGCATGTCCGCATCCATGCGCGGCAGACTCGCTTCGGCATCAAGTCGAAGGTGGACACAGCGGTCGGCCAGATCCGCACCTTGATCGAGGGCGACTTCTTCTCGGCCAACAACGCGTTCCGTCTGCGTCATGCCTGGGGCGAGTGGGACATGACCCCCTACTGGACCCTCGGCGTCGGCCAGTACTGGCAGACGGCGGCGCTCCTGCCGATCGGCATCTCGACGGTGGACTTCACGGGTGAGTCCGGCCCCTTCGGCTATACTCGCCGCGCCCAGGTCCGCTTGACCTACCACGACGGCCCGATCTCCTGGGCGGTCGCGATCGAGCGCCCGACCTTCACGTCGGACGCCCAGTGGCCCAACGTCTCGGCCTACTTCCAGTATGACGCAGCTGGCGGACACCAGTTCATCGTCACCGGCACGATCGCCGACTGGAGTGATCCGATCGCGGGCCTCAACGCTGCAGGCGCGCTCAATGCCGATCACAATATCGGCTGGGCGGTGCAGGCCGGCGCCAACATCAACCTGGGCGACATCGCCACCTTCACGGTCGGCGCTGCCTATGGCGACCAGGAAGTTTGCGCTTACCTGAACAACGCCGGCGCCTGGTGCTTCAACTCAGTCGACACCGACCAGGGTGGCGCGCTTGACTGGGTTGCTGGCGAAGGCTGGGGCGTGGGCGGCGGCTTCATCTTCAACGTGAGCGACACCACCACCGTCAACGTCGGTGCTGGCTGGTCTCATCTGGAGAATGGAACCAAGGGTCTCGAAGGCATCGACTCCGTGGATGTCTATAGCGCCCACGGCAACGTGCTCTGGCAGCCCGTCAAGCAGATGCGCCTCGGCTGGGAAGTCATGTACGGCAAGTACAAGTTCGACGCTGGCGCGGGCTTCAATGGCGCCGCCCAGAAGAAGGACGACGACGTCCGTGCCCAGTTCGGCGCCTGGTTCTTCTTCTAAGAACCACGCCTGACAGGCTACGATCCAAGGATCGGCCCGCGGGAAACCGCGGGCCGATCCGCTTTTGATACTGCAAATCCTGTCATGGCCGGCCTGCGAGCCGGCCACCCTTTCCTTGCCTCCCGACGGCCAGAGGATTGCCGGGTGAGGCCCGACAATGACGGTCTAAGATGCCCCGTTGCATTCCTGCCACCCAGCCGGCGTGAACGTTCCGGCTTCTTCCGCCGAGATTGAATTCGCCGACTCAGCCGTGCTACCGAGGCCTTCTCGCGGAAAAGACCGTCTGGAGCTTGGGTTGTCGAGGCATCCTCAGGGCATGCAGAGCATCGGAAGGCCGACCGGACCAGCCGCCCAGCGGCGCTCGCCCGCCGCCGAACTGCTTGCCGCCGCCGCCCGCTTCCGGGACGCGCGCGATCCCGCGCACGCCATCCAGCTCTGCCAGCAGGCACAGGCGCTCGAGCC
Organism: Parvibaculaceae bacterium; assembly: GCA_050181295.1. GTDB lineage: Bacteria > Pseudomonadota > Alphaproteobacteria > Rhizobiales > Aestuariivirgaceae > JBFXDI01. Next base: position 11,787 of record JBFXDI010000062.1, read on the forward strand.
GCAAAATCCCGAGGTGCCCTTCACGGCCGCCACCGTCTACGATTCGATCGGCGATCTCAAAAACGCGCTCAAGGCCTATCGCAGCGTCCTCCGGCTCAAGCCAGGCTTCCTTCCCGCCCTCGTCAACTGCGCTGGCTGCCTCGCCGATCTCGGCGACCTGCCGGAAAGCCTCGACCTCTATACGACAGCGCTCAAGTCCGATCCGAACAACCTCGTCGTTCGTCAGAACGCGGCGCAGATCCTCATGCGCCTGAAGCGTCCGGGCGACGCCGCGATCCATCTCCGGGCGCTCGCGCGCTCGCGCGGGGGACCGCTCGACCATATCGACCTCGCCGAGGCGCTCGAGCAAGCCGGCGACCATGAGAATGCGCTGCAGGCGCTGGAGACCGCCCTCAAGAAGGGAGCACCGGCCGCGCCGACGCACGTGCTGATGGCGCGCGTGGATCTCGTCCGGGGACGGCTGGAGGAGGCTCGCACGCGCCTCGGGCAAGCACTCGCGCTCGATCCCCATGACGGGCACGCTCATTACGCGCTCGCGAGCAACTTCCCGAAGGCCGGCCCGGTCGAGGATCGCATCGCCGCCATCCGCGCCGCGCTGGAAGCCTCGGAAGGCAAGCCTGCGGATTCCTCGCGCGTGCCGCTTCATTTCGCGCTCGCACGCCTTCACGACCGGGCGGGACAGGCGGACGAGGCGTTCCGCAACTTCGAGCTCGCCACCCGTCACTTCGCGGACAACCAGATCGAGGACGATGCGCGCCTGGAGGAAAGGGCGGCGGCCGTGAAGCGGGTCTTCACGTCGGACTGGCTCGCCGAGCATCGCAAGTGGGGCAATCCCGACGAGCGCCCGACCTTCGTCTTCGGACTTCCCCGCTCGGGCACGACTCTGGTCGAGCAGATCCTGGCCAGCCATGCCCAGGTTTCCGGCCTCGGCGAGTTCGAGATGACGGGTTGGACGGCGACCTACCTGACGACACCCGATCCGGAGCGGGTCAAGCGGGCGGCGCAGGCCTATCTCGCAGCCTACCCGACGTCCGTGCGCAAGAGTCGGCGGGTCATCGACAAGTCGGTCGGCTCTTATCTCGAAGTCGGCCTCCTGACGCTGCTCTTCCCCAACGCCCGCTTCATCAACTGCGTGCGGCATCCGCTCGACGTCGGCTTCTCCTGCTGGTCCCACAACTTCGCCGCCAACGCCATCGTCTACTCCTACCGCTTCGACCGGCTGGCGCGCCACATGCACCTGTATGTCGACATGATGCGGCACTGGCACGGCGTCATGCCCGGCCGCATCCTCGACGTCTCCTATGAGGAGCTGCTGGCTGCGCCCGAGGAAATCTCGCGACAGGCGGTGGCGCAGCTCGGGCTCGAATGGGATCCGGCCTGCCTCGAGTTCCAGAAGACCGAGCGCGACGTCCGGACGGCGAGCGTCGCGGAGGTGCGCCAATCGCTCTACACGAGCTCGAAAGGGCGCTGGAAGGCCTATGAGCGCCACCTGACGCCGCTGAGCAGCCAGGTCGGCGATCTCGTCTCGGCATATGAGACCGCCGGCACCTACGGATGGGAGCGGGCGGCGTCATGAGCCTCGCAGACCCGTCCGCCCTGCCCTCCCTCATCAGTCAGGCGCGCCTTGCCCAGCGTTCCGGCCGCACCGACGAAGCGCGAAAGCTTTTCTCCTCCGCCGTGCGCCAGGCGCCGCGCGATGCCTCGGTGCTTCTGGAAGCAGCAGTGCTCGAAGGGAGCCTCGGCAACCATCAGGCGGCCGAGCGGCTGCTCGACAAGGCCCTGAAGTCCGATCCGGCCAATGCCGACATTCACTACAATCTCGGACAGATCGCGCGGGAGGAGGAGCATCTCGAGAAGGCCTCTCGCCTGTTCCGGAAAACACTGGCGCTCGATCCGGGTTACGGCGATGCCATCTACGCGCTGGGCGAGACACTTTATGTCCAGGGAAAAGTGGGGGAAGCCCTGCCTCTCTTGGAACGTGCACGGTCAGGCGCGCCGGGCGACGCCGAGATCGCCCATGTGCACGCTCTCGCGCTGGATCATCTCGGACGTGTTCCGGACGCTATCCAGACCTACAAGGAGACGCTCCGCCTTTCGCCTGGTCATCTGAACGCGAGGCTCAATCTCGCTCAGCTCGCCGCGAGTTCCATGGAAGCCCTGGAAGCGCAGCGCCTCGTGCTCGAACTCGACATCACAAGGGATGCCTCGCCCGAGCACTTCACGCTGATCGCCCGCGTGCTCAACCTGGTCGGCGACAACGAAGGCGCGCTCGACTTCGCGCAGAAGGCCATCGCGGCCGGCCGCGGAGAACTCGAGGTCGCGAACACCCAGGCCAATATCTATATCGACTTCGGCGACTTCGACGCGGCCGAGACGGCCTTGCGGACGGTGCTCAAGCTCAACCCGAATTCGATCCACTCCTACTATCGGCTGGGAGTCATCAAGCGGCTGGAGCAGCAGGCCGAGCCGCTACTCCGGCGCGCCGCGGATGACGCGCGCCTCTCGGTGGAGGACCGCGCCAACGCCTGCTTCGCGCTGTTCTACCTGTTCGACAGAGCCAAGCAGCACGAGCAGGCCTTCGAGATGCTGGATCGTGCCAATGCCTTGAAGGGCCAACAAGCGCCCTACGACATCCGCCGGCACGAGACACAGGTCGATCGCGTCATCGCGGCCTATACGCCGGAGTTCATCGCCGCGCGCCGCCAGCAGGGATTCGAGGGCAAGGGCGCGATCTTCGTCGGCGGCATGCCCCGCTCCGGGACCACGCTCACCGAGCAGATCCTCTCGGCGCACCCCCAGGTCCATGGCGGCGGCGAAAGCCTGGATGTGGCCCGCGTCGTGCGGCACATCCCTTCCTGGCCAGAGGGCATCGGCGACCTGACGCCTGAAGACATCCGCAAGCAGGGCGAGACGATCCAGGCGAACATCTTCGCGCGCGCCGGCGACAAGCCTTTCGCGACCGACAAGACGCCGGCCAATTTCACCTTCTTCGGCGCCATCTCCTGCGTTCTCCCGAACGCCAAGCTCATCTATGTGCGCCGCGAGCCCGGCGACAACGCCATGTCACTTTACGAGCAGAACTTCCTGCGCGGCCTCGGCTATTCCTACGACCTCGCCACCATCGGGATCGTCTACCGCGCGCACCTGAAGCTGATGCGCCACTGGACCGAGACTTGCGGCTTGCCTATCCATACAGTTGAATATGATTCGCTGGTGAATGACCCTGAACCTCACATCCGAGCCCTGATGGAGTTTGCCGGGCCAGGCTTCAGCCCGGAATGCCTGGCTCCTGACCGGGTCGACCGGCCGGTCAGGACCTCGAGCGTGTGGCAGGTGCGCCAACCGATCAACGCCAGGTCGGTCGGCCGCTGGCGGCGCTATGAAAGGCAGATGCAACCGTTCTTTCGTGCCCTGGAGGGGGAGAGTTGAGAAAGCTTCTTTCCGTCGCGTCGGCGCTGCTGCTTGCCGGGTGCATGACCTCGAACGTCAGCCTCGAAGGCCCACGCGTCATCAATGTGGAGGGTACCGCATCTCCCGCCGGGACGGTGCTGAAGGCCAACATGAACGGCCTCGTGACGATGACCGGTCCTTCCTACGTGACCGTTATCGTGAACGAGGCGCAGAAGCACAACCGCAACGCGGCCGACGTGCTGCCCGATGCGCTGACCTCCGGCTCCGGCTTCGTCGTCGACACCAAGGGACACGTGATGACGGCCGGCCACGTGGCGGTCGCGGCGGGCTACACCGTCGATGCCAGGGGCGCGGACGGCCGACTTTACCGGGGCAAGGTCCTCGCGGTCAGCAAATCCCCCGACATGGCGCTGATCGAGCTCAGCGGCTTCACGGGCACGCCCGTGACGGTCGCCTCGACCCCCTGCCTCAGCCAGGGCGACCCCGTCTTCTCGCTCGGCAAGCCGCATGCCCAGGGCGACACGGCCCGGATCGGCACGCTCGAATCCATGAGCTTCGGCCGCGCCGTCAGCTACACGGGCTTCGGCTATCCGGACGCCATGGTGCTGCGCATGAGCACGCGCAAGGGCGAATCCGGCGGACCGCTGTTCAATTCCCGCGGCGAGCTCACCGGCATGGTGGTATCGACGCTGTCGGACGGCAACGGGCGTCCGCTGAACCTCGCCCACGCGCTCCCCTCGCCCGACATCGCGCAATTTCTCTGCAAGAACATCTCGTGCTCGCCGCAGTGGCGCGCGGTCATCGATATCGACATCAGGCGCTGCTCGACCTGAGATCGCTCCCTTCCGGCATTTGCTACGGAAGCAGCACGGTGGAGCCGGTTGTCCGGCGCGCCTCGAGATCCTGGTGCGCCTTGACTGCGTCCTTCAGCGCATAGCGCTGGTTGACCGGAATCTTGACCTTGCCGCTCGCCACCATCCGCATGAGGTCGGCCGCGTTCTCCTGCAGGGCCTGGTCGGTCGCCACGTACCAGGCGAGCGTCGGTCGGGTGACATAGAGCGCACCCTTGCCAGCGAGAATGCCGAGGTCGAAATTCTTCACCGGCCCTGATGCATTGCCGAAGGTCACGAGCAGGCCCCTCGGCGCGAGCGAGTCGAGCGAAGCCATGACGGTGGCGGCTCCCACGCCGTCATAAACAACCGGTACCCCCTTGCCATCCGTGATCTCGCGCACCCGTTTCGCCACGTCCTCCTCGCCGTAGAGAATGACGTGGTCGCAGCCAGCCTGTTTGGCGACTTCGACCTTGGCGGGCGAGCCCGCGGTTCCGATGACGGTGGCGCCCAATGCCTTGGCCCACTGCGCGGCGATCTGGCCAACGCCGCCAGCCGCGGCGTGGATGAGGATCGTGTCGCCGGCCTTCACCACATAGGTCTCGCGCAGCAGATAGCGCACGGTCATGCCCTTCAGCATCATCGCGGCCGCCGTCTCGTCGTCGATGCCGTCCGGCAGCTTGGTCACCCGGTTGGCCGGGGCGTTGCGCGCTTCTGCATAGGCGCCGATCGGTCCGTTGCCGTAGGCGACGCGGTCGCCGGCCTTCAGCCCGGCGACGCCTTGGCCCACTTCCTCGACTGTTCCCGCCCCCTCAAGGCCTATACCGGAAGGCAGCGGAACCGGATAAAGGCCACTTCTATGATAGGTGTCGATGAAGTTGAGGCCGATCGCGGTATGCCGGATGCGCACCTCGCCCTTCCCCGGCGGCGGAAGGTCGACATCCGCGAGCTGCATGACCTCCGGGCCGCCCGCGGCGTTGATTCGTATTGCTCGCATCGCCATATCCCTGTTTTGGTGCGGCCATACTGGCGCGCGTTAACCTCGATTGGTTTTGGACCGTGGAGCCGGCGGAGGGTGATTCTCTGCCAAGGCCGGACATTCCACCCTTGGAAGCCTCTAGCGCCGCCTCCATTCGCAGGCAAGGCCAGCGCTTGCCAACGAGGGCGGCCCTGCACTAGAAATAAGTTCTTCTTCCGTCCCCGGCGTGCCGCGACTGCGGCGATTGGCCGGAACGGGTGAGAAATTCCGCACCCACGCGGCGCCGGGCCATAAGCTGCCAGCCGCGGGGATGCGTTGTACCGGGTCCGATGCGGGACCGTCATCGAATCGTTCCGAGGCACCCGGAACAGGAGTGAAAGAACCGAATGTCAGAGCCGAACCACAGGACGCAGGAGACCTCTCGCTGCGACTGGGCGACGGCCGAGGGCGCCACAGCCGTCTCAAGACGGCTTCGCCATCGCGACATTCCCAACCCACGCGCATGCGCCTGGAGCCGTGAAAACCCGGCGCCCGGAACAAGGTTGTCCGGCTCGAATGGCCGCGGCGCGACAAGGACAGACAATGGGAAGCAATATGCTCATCGACGCCTCCCACCCGGAAGAGACCCGGGTGGTGGTGGCACGCGGCAACAGAATTGAGGAGTTCGACTACGAATCCGCCAGCCGCAAGCAGCTCAAGGGCAACATCTATCTCGCCAAGGTGACGCGCGTCGAGCCGTCCCTCCAGGCGGCCTTTGTGGACTACGGCGGAAACCGCCACGGGTTCCTCGCCTTCAGCGAAATCCATCCCGACTACTACCAGATCCCGGTCGCCGACCGGCAGGCGCTCCTGCGCGAGGAGGAGGCCGAGGCGCGGCGCGGCGACGAGGAGGACGATCGCGACGTCCGCCGGCGGTCCCGCCATGACAGCGATGCTCCAGCGGCAACCGAGGAGGCTCAGGATCAGCCGTCCGACGCCGCTGCCGACATGCAGGAGTCGGAATCCGAAGAAGAAGCTGTGGAGGCCACACCCCAATCGGCCGAGGAGGCTTCCTCGGAGAACGGCGAAGGTGTCGAAACGGTCGAGGAGGAAAACACCTCGGTCGAATCCGTCGGCGCGGAAGACGCGCTCGAGGAGGTTCCCGAACGGCGCCGTGGCCCGAGGCGCGTCTACAAGATCCAGGAGGTCATCAAGCGCCGGCAGGTGATCCTCGTGCAGGTGGTCAAGGAGGAGCGCGGCAACAAGGGCGCGGCGCTTACGACCTACCTCTCTCTCGCCGGCCGCTACTGCGTGCTCATGCCCAACACGGCGCGGGGCGGCGGCATCTCCCGCAAGATCACGGATGCGAGCGACCGCAAGCGGCTCAAGGACGTCGCGCGCGATATCGAGGTGCCGGCCGGCATGGGGCTCATTGTGCGCACGGCAGGCGCGCAGCGCACCAAGACCGAGATCAAGCGCGACTACGACTATCTGCTGCGGCTGTGGGAGAGCGTTCGCGACCTGACGCTCAAGTCCACGGCCCCCTGCCTTGTCTATGAGGAAGGCAGCCTCATCAAGCGCGCGATCCGCGACCTCTACACCAAGGACGTCGACGACGTGATCGTCGAGGGCGACGCGGGCTACCGCGAGGCCAAGGACTTCATGAAGATGCTCATGCCCAGCCATGCGCGCAACGTGAAGCCGCACAAGGACACGCGTCCTCTCTTCAGCCAGCACAGGGTCGACAGCCAGCTCGATTCGCTTTTCTCGCCGACCGTGACGCTGCCCTCGGGCGGCTACCTGGTGATCAACCAGACCGAGGCGCTGGTCTCCATCGACATCAATTCCGGCAAGGCGACGCGCGAGCACAACATCGAGGACACCGCGCTCAAGACCAACCTCGAGGCGGCCGACGAGATTGCCCGCCAGCTCCGCCTGCGCGACCTCGCTGGCCTCATCGTCATCGACTTCATCGACATGGAGGAGAAGCGCAACAACCGCTCGGTGGAGCGCCGCCTCAAGGAGGCGCTCAAGCATGACCGCGCCCGCATCCAGGTGGGCCGCATCAGCCATTTCGGCCTGCTCGAGATGTCGCGGCAGCGGCTCCGGCGTGGCATGCTCGAAGGCTCCACACGGCCCTGCCCCCACTGCCAGGGAACCGGCCTCATACGCTCGGTGTCGAGCTGCTCGCTCAGCGTGCTCAGGACGATCGAGGAGCAGTTCACCTCGCGCAAGCCCGAGAGCGTGAACGTCCAGTGTAATCCGGAGGTCGCCTTCTACATCCTCAACGAGAAGCGCGATCACCTGCTCGATCTGGAAGCCACCTACCAGGTTTCGATCTTCCTCGTGGCCAATCCCGCGGTGAGCCCCTGGGAATGCGAGATCCAGCGGGTCGGCGACCGGCCGGGCACCGTTCGCAAGGTCCAGCCCCAGGAGGGTTCCATCAAGTTCGACTCGGCCTTCGTCGAGGAGGAAGCCGACGAAGCCCCGGCGGCGGATGCGGAAGCCGAAGAAGCCGAAGCGGCATCCACCAGCGAGGAAGCTCGCGGTGGAGAGGACGAGCCGCGGCGCAAGCGGCGGCGGCGGCGCGGCCGCCGCGGAGGCCGCCGCAACCGCGAGGATGAGGCAGGCGGCTTCGGCCAGAGCGAACAGGCGGAGACGGCAGCCGAAGCCGGCGACGACGGCGAGGAAGAATTGGGCGCCGCCGATACCGACGCCGAACCGGCCGACATCGAGCCGGACATGACGTTGGAGGCCGATGCGCCCCGGGAGGCCTTGCCGACCGATGAACCCGCGGCGGAAGCGGAAGCACCAAAGCGTCCGCGCCGGAGCCGGCGGAGAAAGCCCGAGGCCGTCCAGGCCGAACCAAAGAGCAATGGGGCAGAAGTGATGGCGGAGGCCGAAACGGCCGAACCATCGCCGCCGCAAGCGGAAAACGTGAACGAAGCCACGTCTGCCGAGCCCGCTCCAAGGCAGGAGGAAGCGCCCCGGCAGTGGGCTCCGCCTCCGGCGACCGCCCGGAGCGACGGGCCGGCCAAGAGCGGCTGGTGGCGAAAGAAAACCTCCGGACAACCCGAAGTCTAAGGCACCTTCCCGATTTGTGATGCCCGGCCCTGCAGCCGGGCATCCTTTTCATCCAACGAAGTCAGGGGGATGGTCGGGCTGGTCATGACGGAAGCCGGACTTCCGGCCCCGACTGTCGTTCGCGCCCGCCGCATGGCCTTCGATCACGCGCAGGTGTGCCGGATCGGGATTGAAATTGGTCCTCCGTTTGGCCAAAATGCGGCCCCCATCTGTTAGCCGTCAGGAAGGCGATGACCCATGCGCAGGCTCTGGCTTCTGGCAGTCCTCACCATCTCCCTTTTCCAGGCAACGGCAGCGAATGCTGTCGAGCGGGTTGCGCTGGTGATCGGGAACTCGGCCTACGAGAGCACCCAGCGCCTCGTTAATCCCGCCAACGACTCCGCCGACATCGCCGCTGCCCTGAGGCGGCTCGAGTTCGACGTCATCGAGAAGCAGGACATTGGCGGGGAAGCCTTCGCGGACGTTGTGGGACAATTCGCGGCGAAGATGCAGGGCGCAAAGGTCGCGCTCTTCTACTATGCCGGTCACGCGATGCAGTACGAGGACGTCAACTACCTCCTGCCCGTGGACGCCAAGCTCAAGAGCGCCTTCCAGCTCAAGCGCGAGACCATCGCGCTCGGCGACATCATCGCGCAGATGGAAGGCCGGGTGCCCATGAGCCTCGTCTTTCTCGACGGGTGCCGCAACAATCCGCTCGCCGAGGAGCTGCAGCAGTCGCTCATAGCGCAGGGGCGCGCGGTGGAGAGGACGCGAGGGCTTGCGCGCGAGACGGCCCGCGGGCGCAACACGCTTCTGAGCTTCGCCGCCGGTCCCGGCCGCGAGGCGCTCGACGGCCAGGGCCGCAACAGCCCCTATGCCGCGGCACTCCTCAAGAACATCGAGACCCCCGGCCTCGAGATCGAGACCATGCTGAAGCGCGTGTCGCAGGATGTGCTCACCACGACCAGCAACAGCCAGGAGCCGGAGCGGCTCTCGCGCCTCACCGACGACTTCTATTTCAAGCCGGGCGACAAGGTCGCCGCGGTCGACCCCAATCAGCAGAAGTCGAGCACGATCGAGAATGCCTTCACGCCCGACGCGCTGCACTGGAGCCTCGTCAAGGACAGCACCAATGCGCAGCTTCTGAGAGAGTTCATCGGCCGCTATCCCTCGAGCCCGTTCCGCTCGGATGCGGAGTTCCGGCTCAAGGCGCTGGAGGAGCTGCAGTCTGCCCAGTCCTCCGCCTCGCCGGAAAAGACGCTCGCCTTCCTTGACCAGAACCTGCCTGCGGGTTCCGATGACCGCTACGCCTTCGGCCTGCCTGAGGGAATGCGCAAGAAGGTCGCCGAGGCACTCAGACGCGAGGGGCATCTTGCCGACGCCGTGGACGATTATGTCCGCAACGGCACCGACATCTTCTCCCTGCGCTTCGCCACCATCAAATACCAGAAGACCCAGAACTATCCGCAGACCGGCTACCTCCTGCGCGAGCAGGTGGCGAAGCTTCTGAGCAGCGATTCCGAACTCGCCCAGGCCGCTTCGCAGAACTCGACCGCGACCGTCGCGACGCTCTTCTCGACCAATCAAGCGAGCGGTGACAAGACGCGCGACGCCTTCTCGAAGATGTCGCTTTCCGACGTGGAGCGTCTGCGTATCGCGCGCGCGCTCGAGTCGATGGGGCTCACCAACAGCCAGTTCCCCGTCGCCTTCGTCGAGACGGGCGATCCGGATGCGACCTTCCAGGAGGCCGTCAAACGGTTCCAGCAGGGCCGCGGCTATGCGGTCACCGGCTTTCCCGACGGCGAGCAGGTCCGCTACCTCGTGAGCCTCGGCGACAAGAAGAGTTCCTACGAGATCGCCAAGGAGGGCGCGGGCCAGGAGACCAGCCTGGTGCTAGCGGGCTTCACCACCGACAAGCTCATCGCCCGCGCCAAGGTCGCGCTCGGCGACACGAGCGAGGGCGAGGGCTGGCGCGAGCTCCTCAAGAACTTCCAGCGCAACAACGGCTTCGACGCCAACGGACAGCTTTCCGAGGCGGTGGTGCTGAAACTGCTCGACAGCTCACCCAATGTTCCGCCGCCGAACTGGGTGCCGGACGACAAGTTCAAGGACTGGAGCTACTGGCAGCAGCGCGAAGGCGAGAAGCGCTGCTACATCTGGACCTTCGCGACCCATGTGCAGGGCCGCTACGGCCTGACCGAGGGGCCGGACCTGACGCTCAGCCGGGTGCCGACCTGGCCCGAGCGCCACCTCTCCGCCACCTTCGGCAAGACGGAATGGTTCGACACCTCGCAGCCCACCCGTATCCTCATCGATGGGCGGAGCTTCGAGCTCACCACCCGCGAGGGCTATTTCTGGCCGCGCGTGACCGGCAACAACGAATATTCCGACGAGGTCACGATCGCGCTCTCCAAGTCGACCAGCAGCGCGACGATCATCGGCACCTCGATTTTCGGCGGTGAGCTGGCCATGACCTTCTCGACCTCGGGCTTCCTGGCCGCCTTCCGGCGCATGGACGATCTGTGCGCCCGCAGCACGCTGTCGGAGTGGCTGAAATAGAGCGTCTACAGGCGCCTTTGGGCCTGACATCGTCCGAGCCTCACAGTTGCCGCATTTGACGGCGAATGAGCCTTGCCCGGACATGACCTTGTGGAAGCAAACAAAGCGTCTCCGGACGCTGCCGCTGGCTGCGATGCGCTCGGCGCTCGCAGGCT